>DATHMA010000058.1:0-15828 GCA_035487555.1 Bradyrhizobium sp.
TTGGACCGGACGACAGTCCCATCCACATCGACAAGCCAAAATGCCCTGCGACCTTGCCGCGCTGCGATTGCTCTGTGTCGGCCAGGATCCAGCCGATGGAGCCGGTGAAGAGTGCGCCTTCGCCCGCGCCGAGAAAGAGGCGGGCAAGAACCAGGACGGGCAGGTTTGTCGCCACCACGTGGCCGATGCCACCGATCAGGGCAAGCATGGCTCCGGCCATCGCTACGCGACGTCCTCCGCTCTGATCGGCGAACCGTCCCGAGATCGGACGGGAGAACATGGTTGCCAGAGATCCGATCGTCACCGCCAGACCGGCGGTGATTGCATCCGCTCCCAGGCGCTCGTGGGCATAGGCCGGCATGACCTGGATCGTCATGCCAAACGCCCCGAAGCCGAGGAACGTGGCCGACCAGAGGCGCCGGTAGAGTACTGCTTCGTCACTCTGGAGGTGTCGGTCAATATTGCGTCGTAGCATATCATCAAACCCGCATATTGTTTGATGACATGATACGCTTTTGATTTTATGATACAATTCAGTTATTCTCAACAAGATTATACGAGAGTCGCATGAACACGCGAGACCTCGAGGCCTTTCTGGCGGTGGTGGAGACCGGCTCGATCGTTGGAGCTTCAGCGCGGCTTCATCTCACGCAGCCCGGCGTGAGCCGTCGCATCCAGAGCCTGGAAGAACGGCTAGGCGTCGCCTTGCTTGACCGGCAGTCGAAGCCCTTGAAGCCAACAGCGGCGGGCCGCGAAACCTATGCGCATGGGCGACGGATGCTGGGCGTGCTGGATGATCTCAAGACGGGATTGTCGCCCAAGGGCGTGGTCAGCGGAGAATTCCGCCTCGGCATTTCGCCCTATTTGTCAGAGGTCGGAATAACGACGCTCGCTGACCGGCTCCGTGGCAGCTTTCCGGATCTCATGCTGCGCATCACGACAGGGTGGCCCGAACAGCTTCTGGAGCAGCTTCGCCGCAGCGAGATCGACGTCGCCGCGTTTTGCCTTCCCGATGGATTGAATCCACCGACCGAAATCGAGGCGGACGCCCTCGACATCCAGCCGCTATTTGTTGCGGCCTCTTCATCGCTGGCTTTGCCTTCTCCCGCAACGCTGCAAGACCTCTCGCCGTTTCCCTGGATCATCAACCAGGATGGCTGCGGCTTCCGAAGTGTGATCCAGCGCCGTTTCGAGCACGAGAATCTCCCGCTGCGAATAGGCATCGAGGCGCTAAGCTCGGACCTTCGCCTGTCGCTCGTCGCGCGCGGGCTCGGAATCACGCTGGCGACAAAAGCCGCGATTGAAAACAGCCCGCTGCGCGACGCGCTGCGGATCATTCCCGTGCAGGACTTCGAACCAAAAGTCCGGGCCTGGATCGTTCGTCGGCCGCCGGTAGGTAGACTTATGAGACCTATCGCGTGTCTCACGGCCGCCCTCGAAGCAGCACTTGATGAACAAGTACCCGGCCCGTAGGGCGGATTAGCGAAAGCGCAATCCGCCGTCACGCTACAACAGCGCCAGCCCCTCCGCTGGTTTGCACGTCATGCCAAACTATCGCCGCGCGTACATGATCGAAGCGACGCGGCGGATTACGCTCTTCGCTAATCCGCCCTACGAGCTAAATCCGATTGTAGGAAATCGGTAGAGGATTCGACCGTCGCTGGGGTGCGGCCACCATCTATCGGGAGCTAAGCCATGGCCAAGGCCAAACGAAAGACATTGCCAAAGGATTTCGAGGATCTGCTGGCGAAGGGCGATATCGAAGCGCTCAAGGCCGTCTTCGACAATTGCGACGTCGATGCGCGGGGCGGAACGTTCAAGCAGACCGCGTTGGCTTTCAACGATTGTCCGGATGAGCTTGTGCGCTGGCTGGTCGAACGGGGGGCCGATCTGTCGGCCGGCGACAGCTATGGTGATACGCCGCTGCATTCACGCGCCGGCCATTGGAAAGGCCGTATCGAGCTGCTGATCGAGTTGGGCGCGGACGTCCGCCATGACGCAGGTGGGCGGGGCACACCGCTCCACCGGGCAGCCATCACCGGCAATCTTCGGACCGCCCAGATCCTCCTCGGTCATGGCGCACGTGCCGACGCCGTCAACCGCAACGGACAGACCCCTCTCGTTGCCGCGCTCCAGCGCTGCGGCAATGCGACGATCGAGCGCATCGCGCCCATCGCCGAACTTTTGCTCGCCGCCCTGGTGGACCAGTCGGAGAAGCCGAAGTCATTCGTGAGCCGCCTGTTCGGTGCCGGCGTCGAGCGGGTTTCGCCGGTCACGCCGGAGATGCAGGCGCTGGTCCAGCGGATCGGGACGGATTTCGAGTTTCATCGCGCGGGCTTCGCTCCCGACAAAGTCGATGCTGCCAGCGAAGCGCTCCACAAGCTCTATGCCCTGTTTGACGTCCCTCCCGTCCCGCATCGAACCGTTCACGACGGCAAATCGCCGATCACCGCCAACGCCGTTCGATGGGAAGAGCGGTATCAAGAGCTTTGGAAGCTGCTCGTCCCTTCCAGCGGTGCCGCGGCAACGGCCCAGGGCGAAGTGATCCGCATTTCAGGCCGCATCAGCGACGAACTCGAACGCAACGGCGGAGCAAACTGGGACGGCGACTACAAGAAGATGGCCGACGCCTTCCTGCAACATGTCGGCTCCGCGCGACCGCTGCCCGCTCCGGAACTGGATGAAGCCCGCCATCTCATATCCGCCGTGAAGAAGCAGCGCGTCGACCCCACCCCGATGTGCAAGCTCGCTGTGGATTGGGTCGCGCTCAACCCGGAGCCCATCAAGCTTCCCGCACCCGCTTACAAGCGGTGATCCCCGCCCGGCCCCATCGAGGACGGCCGACAGGCGCGTAGAGCGGATTAGCGGAGCATAATCCGCCATTCCCCGGGCTTTCTTGAGTCAACCCGTGAAACCCCGTGATTGACGAATCCGCTGCGATTCCGGAATCCTTCGCATGCTCATGTTCATGTCGGGGGAGACATGAGGTTCCGGCCGTATAGGGGTTCGATGGCGGAGAGTCTTGCGCTCACCGTCGAGGTGGATGGTCGCGCGGGACTCATCGCCTACATCCGCACCGCGCTTCGGCCGTCCTACATGGATGATAGTTTCCCGGACCACGCCGTTAACCTTCAGTCCTATTTCGGCGATGACGATCGCATTGGCTGGCGCGACGTGCACATCGTCATCCTTGGCGGCTACGGCGTGATCGGGTTCTGCGAGGGGCGGGAATAAACTCTTCTCCAAAGCATTCTCATGCGATGGCCGCGCAACGGAGGCTCTGGCCCGTAGGGCGGATTAGCGAAGCGTAATCCGCCATCCTGCTATGACGCAACTCTCGGACTTGCTACGCTACGCTTCATGCAAGGTAGAGCGAGCCGCGATAATTACCGGCTCGCGGAGTGGCGGATTACGCTTCGCTAATCCGCCCTACCGGCTACGCCCATCCCCACATATCGGTCGTGGCGCCGCCGCTGAGCATGAAGCGCGGGGCGTATCCCGTATTCGACGCTGCGACATGGAGCGTCAGTGGATGAAGAAGAATCACATCGCCCGCCGAACCCGTGCACTCGACGACTTGTAGTGGTATGCCGTCGCTCACTTCGGCGTGGCCCATAAATCGCGTAATCCTTTCCTCCTGGTCACCATTGGTGTGCAGATCGCGTATGTAGCGATGCGCTTGCAGAAGCTTGCGCATGTCGGCACTCCGGGTGCCGGGCGGAGGCGGGTTCTGTTTGAACCAGCGATGCACGAGGCGATGCGAGCCGCTGACGATTTGCGTGCCGCCGCACCAGGGCGCGACATCACCGAACAGCGCGAACGTTTTCACTCCGCCTGGAGGCCAAAGCGCGCTCATGTACTTCGCGTCGATATGCCAGCCGCTTGCGGGGATGCCCCGTTTATCCCCGGCTGGAAAGGCGATGAATAGCGCGCCCCAGTTCTCCGGCGTCTCATGAGCGCGGCCCGCCAGGATGGCATCGATTGCAGCGAGCACGCTTGGGCTACCCACCGCGCGAAATACGGGATGCTCCTTCAGACGCTGCAAATGGGTCGGCCGCTCGAGAGTCCAGTTCGATGGCTCGTCACGGCGAATGCCATCCCCGGCGAGCACGTGCCAAACGGCCTCGCGCATCGCGGCCGCGGCCGCGGCCTCAGGGCCAAAGGCTTGCGGCACTCGTGCCCATCCGTGCTCGTGAAAATGCTCGATCAATTCCATATTTGGCCCTGATGGAATCTTTTGTCGGATGGGATTCGCATCGTTCAACCCATCCTGCGAGATCTGACCGATCATCTGCAATTCAGTCACTCTGCAATTTCGGGCCTACCAAGTCTGGTTCTCGCGGTTTTCAAGGAGCCGGTTGCCGGCTCAAGTGAACCGGCCAATCCCAGGCCGTACGGAGGCATATTGTTGTAGACCGTCTCGTAGGCACCCGCCTTGACGAGATACGTCTCGTGCCAAATCCCAACGTCACCACCGCTTCCGACCGCGAGGTTGAATGCCTGCCAGGCCGGAAGATGCGCGGCGTTCTTGTTGATTGCATATTGTTGGAGATGCTCGAAGCTTCGCCAATATTGAACGACGAGCAGATTAGGAAATCCGAAATGTGTCCGGGCGTGCAAAAGACCCATTTCAGGCTGCTTGCCGAGTTCGATGAGCATTCTCGGCATCTGCCTGGCTACCGGCAGCCATTTCCAGACCTTGATTGGCTTGTTGATGCGCATGCCAATCAGAAAAACGACGAAGTTGCCGTCGATCCGTGCCGTCATGCGCTGCGCAATCACATCACTCATGCCTGACGCTCTCTCGTTCGGATTTCGGATGATCGTTGCACTCTGGTCTCGCCCTACCCTCGCTTCGGTGCGCATCAAGCGCGCAGGACGGAACAGCGAAGTCACGCTACAACAGCGCCGGCACATCCGCCAGTTTTCACGTCATGCCGAGCCATCACTCGCGTTCACGATCGAGTCGACGCGGCGGATTACGCTTCGCTAATCGCGTTGCAAATTGCCGTGGCGCGGAGCACATCTATTTGCAGTCAATGGATGGCCGCCCCGGCAGCCCGACGGGCAAATCACTTCTCATTATCAGAAATCATGTCAAGCCTCGGCGGCAAAAATATTCCGCTTCCGTTTTTCAGAAAAAAATTATTATCCTCTCCCCATCCCGCCTCTGCTGAGGGGCGTATCGCGATCGTCACGGACGTAAGGAAGCGGGATGCGGTGGACGTGAGGAGGCTCAGCGCGCGCTCGCGCGCCGACGAAAGCATCCGCGCGGACGGCCAAGTCGTGTGGTCCTGATCTCCCGACGCTGGGATCAAGCTTGCAGGCGACGAACCTGCGGGTGATGGAGGCTATCAAGCCCGGCACTCCAGGGAGAGCGCGAAGCAGCCGTTAAAACCATCGCGCGGGGAATGCCGGTTGTT
Organism: Bradyrhizobium sp.; assembly: GCA_035487555.1. Taxonomy (GTDB): domain Bacteria; phylum Pseudomonadota; class Alphaproteobacteria; order Rhizobiales; family Xanthobacteraceae; genus Bradyrhizobium. The sequence continues at coordinate 5,424 of DATHMA010000058.1, forward strand.
CCGGCTGAACCTGTGGTGACTGCCGCCTGCTTTTTTTGTTGCAGGCGGGCCATGGGTGCGGCCTGCATCCGGCATTCCCTGCGCCCTCTTTACTTCGAGGGCAATGGAATTTGCAGAACTCGGGCAAAAACATGCCGCGGGAATGCGGAGTTGCGGCCTCTCCTCGTCATTGCGAGGAGCGCAAGCGACGAAGCAATCCATGGTTCAGCAAGTGGCGCTATGGATTGCTTCGCTGCGCTCGCAATGACGAAAGAACAACCTCGTCCCGACCACTCAGGCCGGCTCGCTCGTGCGCGCCGCCATCGGCTTCGGCGCGGCGCCGCCGCCCGGCTTCATGCGGAAATCATAGGTCATCAGATGCCAGGGCGTCGGCGCTTCCTTGCCGTCGGGCATCTTCGGATCGCTGCGCTTTTCGATCTTGGCGACGAGGTCGTCCTTCACGCCGAACACGACGTCGGAATCGAGATATTTGTCGCCGTCGATGAAGACGTGGGTGATCAGCGGCTCATGGCCCTTCGCATTGACCAGGAAATGCACATGCGCGGGCCGCATCGGATGACGCTTGGTCTGCATGATCATCTCGCCAACCGGGCCATCGGTCGGGATCGGATAGCTGCACGGCAAAATGGTGCGGAAGAAGAAGCGGCCGTCGGCATCGGTGATGAAGCGCGCGCGCGAGGACGGGCCCTGCGTCGCATAGGTCGGCTTCTGCGAGTCGTAGAAGCCGTCATCATCGGCATGCCAGATGTCGACGGGAACGCCGGCGAGCGGCTTGCCGTCAAGATCGGTGACGCGGCTTTGCACGAACATCTTCTCGCCGGTGGTGTTCTGCGGCGTGACGTCGGTGCCATGCGCCATGACCTTGTGGTCGCCGACATAGAAGGGACCGAGCACGGTGGTCTGGGTCGCGCCCTCGCGCTCGCGATGGTTCACCGCATCGACCAGCATCGACACGCCGAGCACGTCCGACAGCAGGATGAACTCCTGCCGGATCGGCGTGCATTTCTGCCCCGTGCGGGTCAGGAAATCGATCGCATATTCCCATTCCTCGAAGGTGAGGTCGGTCTTCTCCACATAGTCGTGAAGCGACTTCACCAATTCCTGCAGCAGGAATTTCGCCCGCGGATTTGGCGTGTTCTCAAAACTCTTGACGACGGCGGCGGTGAGATCGGCTTGGTTGAATTGCGGCATTGTGACGTTTCCCTCACGGGCTCCCCGGTAAGCGCGGAGCCTTCTATATCAGCACGGGCCGACTTTGCTAAGGCTCCGCCGGCCCTGGGTAAGGCAGGCCGATTGGAACGGAAGCACGTTTCAGCTATCTATGCCCGACCCGAAAGATTCAAGGGATCATCCCATGCTCGCCCCCACCCCCGCCTCGCCCGAATCCGCCGGCATGTCCAAGCCCGGCCTCGACCGCACCGAGGCCCATCTGAAGAGCCGCTATATCGACGCCGGGCGGTTTCCGGGAACCCAGCTTCTGGTCTATCGCCGCGGCAAGGTGGTGCACAGCGCGGTCCAGGGCTTGGCCGATGTCGAGCGCAAGGTGCCGGTCAAGGACGACACCATCTTCCGCATCTATTCCATGACCAAGCCGCTGACGACGGTGGCCTTCATGATGCTGGTCGAGGAAGGCAAGGTCGCGCTCGACGAGCCCGTCGTCAAATACATCCCGGAATGGAAGAATCTCGGCGTGTTCGTTGCCGGCACCGCGCCCAACTTCATGACGCGGCCGCTGTCGCGCCCGATGCTGATCGTCGATCTCTTGCGCCACACCGCAGGGCTCACGTACGGCTTCCAGCAGCGCTCCAATGTCGACGCGGCCTACCGCGAAGCCAGGATCGGCGAGGTCGAAAAGGCCGGCACGCTGGACAGCATGATCGAGGCGCTGGCGAAAATTCCGCTGGAGTTTTCGCCGGGCGAGGCCTGGAATTACTCGGTCGCGACCGACGTGATCGGCTATCTGGTCGGCAAGATTTCAGGGATGCCGTTCGAGCAATTCCTGAAAGCGCGCATCCTCGAGCCGCTCGGCATGAGCGATACCGATTTCCATGTGCCGGCAGACAAGGCGCACCGCTTCGCCGCCTGTTATAACGCTGATGTGAAGACCAACAGCTTCACCTTGCAGGATGATCCGAAGACCAGTTCCTTCCTCACGCCGCCCTCGCTGATCTCGGGCGGCGGCGGATTGTGCTCGACCGCGGCCGACTACCTCACCTTCTGCCGCGCGCTGATCAATGGCGGCGAGGTCGGCGGCATCAGGCTGATCGGTCCGAAGACGCTGCAGCTCATGACCTCCAATCATCTGCCCGGCGGCGTCGACCTGCCGGCGCTGTCGCGCTCGCTGTTCTCGGAGGCCGCCTATCACGGCATCGGCTTCGGGCTCGGCTTCTCCGTCACCATGGATCCGGCCAAGACGCTGATCCCCGGCAGCCGCGGCGAATATGCCTGGGGCGGCGCGGCAACGACCTCGTTCTGGATCGATCCGGCCGAGGAGCTGATCGCGATCTTCATGACCCAGGTGCTGCCGTCGAGCGCCTATCCACTGCGGCGTGAATTGCGCACGCTGGTTTATTCCGCCATTACCGAAAGCAATCTATGAAAATTGCATCTGAATCGGTTCCGCATTGCGATGCGGAACCGGTGAAATCTTTGGCAGATGATCTGCGCTTCTCCTATGTTTGATACCATCAGGGGTTGATCGGGTAACCGCGTGCCCAAACCGTCATTGTCAGTGCGTCTCGTCCTGCTGGTCGCAGGCACCACATTGCCGCTGATCGTGTTCGCGGTAGGCATCATCTTTCACAATTATCTGCAGGACCGGCAGGAAGCCACCGAACGCGTATTGCAGGCCGTGCGCAGCATCCGTCTGACGCTCGATTCCGAGATGCAGCGCGTGACCGGCGGGCTGCAGGTGCTGGCGATGACGGACATGCTCAGGAACGGCGACTTCGAAGGCTTCCGCCGCATCGCGCTCGGCTTCATCGAGCAATACAGCAAAGGCGGCGTCTTGCTGGTCGCGGACCGCGACGGCCACATGCTGTTCTCCTCGACCACATCAGATGTCGCGAGCCTGCCGCCGCGCAACAACCGCGACATCGTCGCGCAGGTGTTCCGCACCAAACGGCCGCAATACTCCAACCTGTTCCTTGGCGCCGCCAAACAGACACTGATCGTCACCGTGGAAGTGCCGGTGTTTCGCGACAATGAGGTGATCTACGACATCTCCTTCGCGCCACCGATCGAGATGTTCCAGCACCTGATCGAAGGGCAGCGGCCGACCGAGGCGTGGACGCTGTCGCTGCTCGATGGCAACGGCGTCGTGTTCGGCCGCGTTCCGAACCCGCAGGACAGCTTTGGCAAACGCGCCACGCCCTCGATCCTGTCGGACATGCTGCATCGGGACGAGGCCGCCAAGCCGACGGTGTCGCTCGACGGCGTCAAGCTGATGTCGGGCTTTGCGCATTCGAAGCTGACGGGCTGGATCGTGGCGGCCGGCATCTCGGAAAGCTCGCTCGCCACCCCGCTCTGGCACGATCTTGCGATCGCAAGCGCGATCGGCGCCGTGCTGCTCCTGATCGGATTCGCCTTCGCGGTCCGGATGGCGACCACGATCGCGCGCGGCGAGATGCTGCACGACCTCCTGATCGAGGAGCTCAATCATCGCGTCAAGAACACGCTTGCGATCCTCCAGGCGATCGCGGTGCAGACCTTCCGCAGCGCAACGCACAGCGAACGCGAGAAATTCGAGGGCCGTCTCGGCGCGCTGGCGGAAGCGCATAATCTCCTGAGCCAGGAGAGATGGCAGGGCTCCGAGCTCGTCGACGTCGTCAAGCGCGTACTGCAGCCCTATGTGCTGAACAATCCCGAGCGGATCAAGATGTTCGGTCCCGCCGTGCCGCTGCCGCCGCGCCTTGCGGTGGTGCTGTCGATGATCGTGCACGAAATCGCGACCAACGCCGCGAAATACGGCGCGCTCTCCAACGACAGCGGGCATGTCACGCTGGACTGGGAAGTGCTCGAGAACGACGGCACGCGAAAACTGCGGCTGATCTGGACCGAGACCGGCGGCCCTCCGGTGGTCGCACCCGTGCAGCGCGGCTTCGGCTCGCGGCTGATCGAGCGCAGCGCCCGCGACCAGCTCGGCGGCGAGGCCACGGTGGACTTTTTGCCGCGCGGCGTTGTTTACACCGTGCTCTGTTCGCTGGATGAAAAGAACTAATGCGCTCGTTGGCCCAACGAAGCTTAGCCAAAGCTTTGCAGCGACGGGAAAGTGTCGAGCAGCCAGATCGAGACATTGGACACGGCGCCGGTGAGAAAGCCGATGCCGGTGATGATCATCAACACGCCCATCGCCCGCTCGACCGTCGCCAGATGCCGCTTCATGCGCGAGAACAGCGAGGAGAATTGCTCGACCATGAAGGCCGCGATCAAAAAGGGAATGCCAAGGCCCGCGGAATAGACCGCGAGCAGGCCCGCGCCCTTGGCGACCGTGGCTTCGGCCGCCGCGATCGAGAGGATCGCGGCAAGGATCGGCCCGATGCACGGCGTCCAGCCGAACGCAAAGGCAAGCCCCATTATATAAGCGCCCCAGAGCCCGACGGGTTTGGGAATCGGCAATCGCCCTTCCCGCATCAACAGGCCGATCCGCGTCAACCCGAGGAAATGCAGGCCCATCACGATAATGACGATGCCGGCGAGGATCGCAAGCTGCGCCGACCAGGCGCGGATGAAGGTTCCGATCAAGGATGCGCTCGCGCCGAGCAGCACGAACACGGTGGAGAAGCCGAGCACGAACAGAGCTGCCGAAATCATCACCGCGCGCCGCGACGAAGCGGCCGTTTCCTCATGGGCGACTTGCTCGATGGTGGCGCCGGTCAGATAGATCAGATAGGGCGGGACCAGGGGAAGCACGCAGGGCGACAGAAAGCTGACCAGGCCGGCGATCAACGCCGCCGGGACCGAAACGTTTTGGATCATGCCGTCATCGCCATCTCATTACGCGGGCCGTTGGGCCTTCTCTCTTGTGGTCTTCCCTTGGGCCTCTTGCGTACTACGCTGCATAGCCGCGCGCTGTATCGGTGGCGAGGATTTTTGGCGATCACAAATGCGGCATCGCGGCCGTGAAGTCGGCGCGATGTTCGGCCCCGAACGTCCGGCTGTTATTTCACGACACGAAGCAGTGGGTGCCGCCGCTGGGCCGGCCGGCCGTCGGAGCCGCCCAGCTCCTCTACGCGCATGATCTCCTCGCACAGGACTTTCAGCTCGGCATCACCGATCTGATTGAGCTTCATGCGCAAATCGAGAATCGCGACCGACACCAATTGGGCGGTCTCGTCGCGGCCACTCTCGCGAAGCACCCCGCGGCACTCCTCGAGCATTTCAAGAACGGAAAGCAGATGTTCTTCTGAATTAACCACCGGCGCTCATTCCATCGGCTGCTTTGCCATGATCCAACTCGCGAGGCGAGCTTGCGACGATGCGCTCCGCCGTCTCGCAGATTTCAGCGTAAACTCGAGAGATCTTCAAAACCGCGCGATGCATGTCCTCGGCCGGTATTTCGTCCAGGGCCTGTTCGTACAAGTCTTGTTCGTACAAGGCTTGGCTGGCAGAGGCGCTCTGTTCCAGCAAGACCGAGAACGGACTGCAAAGATAGCACGAGGGGGCGAAGTGTTCGAATATCATTTCGTTGCGAGGGCGATTGGCAGAAGAATCGACAAGGGTCGCATCGGTTCCGGACGCTGCCCCTGCGGAGCGCCGCAACCGCGGAAGATATTCCTGCCGATCAACCAGCATGGCGAGAGGCAGGCCGGCTGAGCCGGCAAAAGCACGAAGGCTGACGACTGAAGTCACCTGAATACCTTTCCTCCTTTGGAATCGTCCCAATCAAGTTCCATCATTCTCCCAATACCGTTCATAGCCAAGTATTAAGCCGTGACGCGAAAACGGAGGACGGCTAACCCGTCGTGGTTGTACTCCGTGCAGGTTTCTGCCAAATTTAGCAGACGGAAAGGGCTTGTATGCATCTGGCAGTGGAAAGGGGCGTTCCTCAGGAGGAACGCCGTCGTGTCGCTCTCAGCAGTCTGACGGACTGGGATGCGGCGCGCGTATTTCTCGAAGTCGCGCGCTGCGGAAGCTTCCGTTCAGCGGCGGAGCGGCTTGGGCTTTCCATCAATGCCGTGCGCAGGCGGGTCGGCGATTTCGAGCGCCAGACCGGCGCCACCATGTTCATCCGCGACGTTCATGGCGCTCGCCTGACTGAAGAAGGCGTGCACGTGCTTGCCGCCGTCGAGCGGATGGAAGCGGCGTCGTTCGACCTGTTACGCGCCAGCCTCTCCGCCACCAGTGCGCTGTCGGGCGAGATTCGCGTCGCGGTCACCGAAGGGCTCGGCACGTTCTGGATCGCCCCTCGCCTCGTGGAATTCCAGCGATCGTTTCCGAGCATCCTGATCGACCTGCACTGCGCGACGCGCCTCGCCGATGTGTCGCGGCATGAAGCCGACATCGCCATCCAGCTCTCGCAGCCCGCCGCGCTCGACGTCAAGCAGGTGCGGCTCGGCCGCATGCATCAGATGTTCTTTGCGAGCGAGCAATATCTGGCAACATATGGCGAGCCGAAGACGGTTGCCGAACTCGCCAAGCATCGGCTAGTGATGCAACTTGCCGACGAAGCGACCGCGGGCGATGCGTTCGCCAATCTGTTTCCCGGCTATAGCGAGCGCGAGCTCGTGGTGATGAAGACCAACGTCTCCAGCGCCAATTACTGGGCCGTCGCCAATGGCGCCGGTATCGGCGTCTTTCCGACCTTCGCGCATGCGCTGGGTGGGAATGAGAAGATGATACCGCTCGACATCGACGCGCGATGGTCGCTCGACATTTGGCTTTCTTATCATCCAGGCAGTGGCCGCATCCCGCGGGTGCGGCACATGATTGACTGGTTGATAGAAGCCTTTAATCCCGCGAAATACCCGTGGTTCGGCGATGAATTCGTCCATCCACGGGAGCTTAAAGCGGTATATATGGGTGAACCCCTGACCCATTCGCTCGGGGGCATTCCGACCGTAGGACGGTGAGACGAGAATGAACAAATCAGCGGCTAAGAAAATGAAGCAGCGCAGTGCCGGCAAGCCCGACATCGAGCTTGGCAAGCGGATTCGTCTGCGGCGTGTCGAGCAGAAGATCTCGCAGGCCGAGCTCGGCGACAAGCTTGGCGTGAGCTTCCAGCAGGTCCAGAAGTACGAGAAGGGCGTCAACCGTGTCGGCGCTGCGCGTTTGCAGCAGATCGCGAATGCGCTCGATGTTCCCGTCACCTTCTTCTACGATGGCGACGGCAAGGCACGCGAGGTCGAGAGCCTCTTGTTCCTCGACAGCGCGTTCAGCCTTCGCCTGCTGCGCGCCTACAGCAAGATCAAGGATCAGACGGTGCAGCGTCAGCTCGTCTCCTTGATGGAATCGATCGCGGCCAACGAGGAATAAGTGCCTTCGCGCCTGGCCGCAGGCCGGCTCGGGGCAAGCTACCTCGCCGCGCCGCGGATACGATCGAGCAAGGCAACCGGATCTACCGGTACGCTATCGCCGCGCCAGGCCACATGCTGGTCGGGGCGCGACAGCACCAGTCTGCCGCCATCATAGGCGGCGGCTTCAGGCTGGCTGACGTCCAGGATCCCGACGTCCAAGATCCGGAGTGGCACGCGTTTCTCGCCGGCAGCGCCGGCGAGCGCGGTCACGTCAAGCGACGGATCCAGTCGCAGCAGCGTGAACTCGGGCCCCATCGCATCGTATAGCGAGCTGCCGTCGCCGCGGAAGAAATGCGGCGTGCGGCAGCCCGGCACGGTCGATGGCGTGTAGCTGCTCATGGTGTAGGACGGCTGCGCCGTATCGCCATAGGCGATGATCGGCGATTGGTCGTAATAGGCGCCGAAGTTCAAACCGGCGCAGGCATATTGCTGGACGTTGATCTCATAGGTGAGACGTCCGACCTCGCGCCGTGCCGCTTCGCCGCGCGGCCCTTCCTCCTCGATCTCGTCCGGCACCGCGCCGCGCCGCTTGATCTCGGTTTCCGCATGCGACATCGCAAAGCGCGAGACCTGGCTCGTGATCGGCCAGCGCTCGGCCTCGTAGGCGTCGAGGATTCCTTCCGCGGCCCAGCCGTTGAGATAAGCCGCGAGCAGCCACGAAAGGTTCATCGCATCCGCGATGCCCGCATTCATGCCGAAGCCGGCATAGGGCACCCAGATGTGCGCGGCATCGCCGGCGATGAAAGCGCAGCGGTCGCGGAACTTGTTCGAGACCAGGCGGCGGCCGTACCAGTCTTCCTTCGAGATCATCTCGTATTTGAAGTTGGCGTCGACGCCGAGGATGGTACGCAGACAACCGTCGCGATCGACCGCCTCGAAATCATCCTCATTGGGCCTGAGATAATTGTGCACCAGCCAACGCTCGGTGCCGTCGATCGCATAGACCATGCCGGAGCGGCGCGGATTGATCGCGCCGGTGCCCCAGGCGCTCTGATGCTGCTGACGATCGACCAGGCCAGGTGCGCGGATGAAGGTCGACTGCACGCGCTGGATGATCGCATCGCCGGAGAATTCGGCGCCGATCGCCTTGCGCACGACCGAGCGCGCGCCATCGCAGCCGATCAGGAAGCGGCAATCGACGCGCCTGACCGTACCCGTGTCGAGATCGCGCAAGGCAACGCTGGCACCCTTGTCCTCGATCACCACGTCCTCGGCCGAGGTGCGGTTGAGGATGGTGATGCACGGCTGCGAGGCCGCGTGCTCGAACAGGATCGGCTCGAGGAAGATCTGGTTGATCCGATGCGGCGGCTCCGGCGTCGGCCAGTTGCCGTCGGCAGCATCGGTCGCGGTAAAGCGATCGCGGCGGCAGGGAATCTTGATCCGCGTCAGCTCCTGCCCGGTGAAGGAAGTGCGGTAGCTGATGTCATGCGGATAGTCCGCCGGCAGTCCCGCGTTGCGGATCTTGTCGGCGATGCCGAGCCTTCGAAAAGTCTCCATGGTGCGCGCGGCGACATGGTTGCATTTCGGCTCCGGCGGCGCAGCGCGGGCGCGCGTCTCCACGACGGTCACATCGATGCCGCGCCAGGCGAGATCGATCGCAAGCGTGAGGCCAACCGGTCCGGCGCCGACAATCAGAACAGGAGATTCCATCATTCGGCCTCGGCGCCCGAGTTCTTGACGATCGTCGCCCAACGATCGACTTCGGTTTTGATATAGGCGGCAAAGCTGTCCGGGGTCGATCCCGGCAGCGGCTCGATGGCGAGCGTTGCAAAGCGCCCGCTGGTCGCAGGATCGGCGAGCATCTTGGCGATCTGTGTGGCAAGCGCATCGACAATGTCGCGCGGCGTGCCGGCCGGCGCCACCAGCCCCTGCCAGGCCACGAGCTGATAGCCGGGAAGCCCGCTTTCGGCAATGGTCGGGATATCGGGCGCAACAGCGACGCGCTTGGGCGTGGTCACGCCCAGCACCGTCACCTTGCCCTCCTTGATCTGCGGCAGCGACGGCTCGAGGTCGACGATCATGAAGGGAATGTGGTTGGCGATGACGTCGAGCATGGCCGGCACGCTGCCGCGATACGGCACGTGGCGGATGTCGATGCCGGCCTGCGTTTTCAGCAGTTCGGCACCGAGATGCTGCGGGCTGCCATTGCCGGCAGAACCATAGGCCAATCCTGGATTGGCCTTGGCGTAGGCGATGAACTCGGTCAGCGTTTTGGCCGGGATCAGCGGATTGACGATCAGCGCAAACGGGACCTCCGCCACCAGCGAAATCGGCGCAAAATCCTTCACGGGATCGTAGGGCAGCTTCTTGTAGAGCGTCTTGTTGATCGCAAGCGTGGTCGATGTCGCGAGCAGCAGCGTGTAGCCGTCGGGCGAGGCATGGGCGACCAGATCGGCACCGAGCGTGGTGCCGGCGCCGGGCTTGTTCTCGACGATGACGGTCGCGTTCAGCCCACTCTTGACCTGGTCGGCGATCAGGCGGCCGAGCAGATCGGTGGTGCCGCCGGGCGGATAAGGCACGATCAGCTTGATGACGCGGTTCGGATAAGCCGATTCGGCCATTGCCGGCCCGCTCGCCAGCAGCGCCAGCCCGCCGCCCAATCCGCCCATCGCCTGCCGGCGCGTCCACTCCATAAAACCTCCCTAAAACCCGTCTCCCGCTGCGCTTTTTCGCGAACCGGCAGCGCGCTTGGTGCGACATATCAAAGGCCGCGGTGGACTCAAAGGCGACCAAAGTCATAACTGCCCCCCCTCAATGCATTAGTGACAACAGCGACTTAATGAGAACGCAACTCTCATCGGCTATTTCCACCCTCGCCCCGGCCTGCCGGCCCCGACCTCCGCGCGGCAAACGCGCCTCCTAGGGACAAAAATCATGCAGAGAACGACAAT
>DATHMA010000059.1:0-35360 GCA_035487555.1 Bradyrhizobium sp.
CTAAGACGCCGCTCCTCCCGAGTAAACGTAAAAGCGTTCATGCGGGGATGAGGACATCGAAACTCAATTCCACGAGTCTCTGCATGGCCACATCTGCGCTGCGTCTCGGAGTCAATGTCGATCACGTCGCGACCCTGCGTAACGCCCGCGCTGGGCTGCGGCCCGATCCCGTGCGCGCCGCGCAGGTGGCGATCGAGGCCGGCGCCGACGGCATCACCGCGCATTTGCGCGAGGACCGCCGCCACATCCGCGACGAGGACATGGCGCGGCTGAAGGCGGAAATCTCAAAGCCGCTGAACTTCGAGATGGCCGCGACCGCGGACATGCTGCGGATTTCGCTCGCGACCAAGCCGCATGCGGTCTGCATTGTGCCGGAACGGCGTTCGGAATTGACCACCGAGGGTGGGCTGGATGTGGTCGGCCAGCACAATGCGCTGGCTCCCTTCATCAGCAAGCTGAACGATGCCGGCATCCGGGTATCGCTTTTCATCGCAGCCGATGAAAAGCAGATCGAGATGGCCGCGCGGTTACGTGCGCCGGTGATCGAAATCCATACCGGCGCCTGGTGCGATGCCGTCGTCGACGGCCACAAGGACAAGGCGGAGGCCGAGTGGCGGCGCATCCTCGCCGGCGCGAGGCTGGCGCGTTCGGCTGGTCTTGAAGTCCATGCCGGCCATGGCCTCGACTACGCCACCGCCGAGACCATTGCCGCATTGCCTGAGATCGTCGAGCTCAACATCGGCTATTACATGATCGGCGAAGCGATCTTCGTAGGCCTGAGCGAGACCGTCCGGACCATGCGCTCCGCGATGGACCGCGGCAGGGCGCGGGCGTAAGGGCATGATCATCGGCATCGGCAGCGACCTGATCGATATCCGCCGCGTCGCCAAGGTGATCGAGCGCCATGGCGAGCGCTTTCTCGATCGCATTTTCACCGAGGCCGAACGCGCCAAGGCCGAGCGCCGCGCCAAGAACGAGAAAATGGTGGTGGCGACCTATGCCAAGCGCTTTGCCGCCAAGGAAGCCTGTTCCAAGGCGCTGGGAACCGGAATCCGGCGCGGCGTGTGGTGGCGCGACATGGGGGTGGTCAACCTGCCGGGCGGGCGGCCGAGCATGCTGCTGACCGGAGGGGCGCTGGCCCGCCTTCAGGCCCTGACGCCGGAGGGAATGGAGGCCCGGATCGATCTTACCATCACCGACGATTGGCCGCTGGCGCAGGCCTTTGTCATCATTTCCGCGGTCCCGCGGGCCAAGCCCTGACGATAACCCCGGCCGCTCGCCCACAAAAACAAAAATACTTTAAATTTCAATGTGTTAGGAAGTTTTGATGCGGCGGTTGATTGCACCCTTGCCAACAAACGTCTAAAACCACCCGCAAGCTTGATCCAGCAAAGGCAAATTCCAGTTTGCGCCGGAATTTTCCTCAACTATCAGAATCAGGACCGATTCACGAAAACCGCAAAGCGGCGCCCCGCTTGCGAGCGGAACCTATCTGCCGCCGCATCGGCTCGTCTCGACGCATTTGAAAATATTGGGAAAGCAATGAGCGTGACATCCCGGGAAAAGATCAGCGCCTCCTCGGAAGGCTACCGCGTCGTCATCCACGCTCTCTTAATCGCGCTCGTGATCCGCACCTTCCTGTTCCAGCCCTTCAACATCCCCTCGGGATCGATGAAGGCGACGCTGCTCGTCGGCGACTATCTGTTCGTGTCGAAATATTCCTACGGCTACAGCCCGTTTTCGATTCCGTTGACGCCGCCGCTGCCCGAATTGTTCTCGGGTCGCATCTTCGGCTCCGAGCCCAATCGCGGCGACGTCGTGGTGTTCCGCCTGCCCAAGGATGAATCGACCGACTACATCAAGCGCGTGATCGGCCTGCCCGGCGACCGCATCCAGATGAAGGACGGGCTGCTCTACATCAACGACAAGCCGATCGAGCGCGAGCGCCTTTCCGATTACATCGGCGAGGACCCCTGCGGCTCCGACGCCACCGCGCGCGTGAAGCGCTGGAAGGAGACGCTGCCGAACGGCGTCAGCTATGAGTCGCTCGATTGCGTCGACAACGGCTTCTACGACAACACCATCGAATATGTCGTGCCGCCCGGCCACTTCTTCATGATGGGCGACAACCGCGACAATTCTACCGACAGCCGCGTGCAGTCGGCGGTCGGCTACGTGCCGTACCAGAACATCATCGGCCGCGCGCAGATCATCTTCTTCTCGATCGCGGAGGGCCAGCACGTGTGGGCGATCTGGGAATGGCCGTGGTCAATACGCTGGAACCGTCTGTTCAAAATCGTGCGATGAACGACGATACCGCTGACATCCGAACCGTCACCGACGCCACCGATGCGGGCGCGGAGCCAGCGCCCGCGCGCAAGAAGGCAAGGAAGAAGCGCGCCAAGTCACACGCCAAGTCATCGGCCAAGACACCCGCCAAGTCGGCCGCGAACGCCGCTACCTCGGCGATCGAAGAGCGGATCGGACACAAATTTGCGGACGCCAATCTCCTGGTCACCGCGATGACGCATGTGTCGGCGCTGAAACCTTCGCGCAAGCGCGGCGAGAGCTATCAGCGGTTGGAATTTCTGGGCGACCATGTGCTCGGCTTGATCGTCTCGGACATGCTCTATCGCAGCTTTCCGAATGCCGATGAGGGCGAGATGTCGAAGCGGCTCGCCGATCTCGTGCGCAAGGAGAGCTGCGCCGACGTCGCCAAATCGCTTGGCCTCACCGATGACATCAAGCTCGGCGCGGTGGGCGCAGGCGCGGGCGCGCGCTTGCGCAAATCCGTGCTGGGAGACATCTGCGAGGCCGTGATCGGGGCGGTTTATCTCGACGGCGGCTACCAGGCGGCCTCCGAATTCGTCGAGCGCAACTGGACCGAGCGGATGAAGAAGCCGCGGCAGCCGTTGCGCGATCCCAAGACGGTGTTGCAGGAATGGGCGCAGGGCAAGGGCCTGCCGACGCCGGTCTATCGCGAGGTCGAGCGCACCGGCCCGCACCATGATCCGCAATTCCGCGTTGCCGTCGACCTGCCGGGCCTGGCGCCGGCCGAAGGGGTCGGCGGCAGCAAGCGCGCGGCCGAAAAGGTCGCGGCCAGCGTCATGATCGAGCGCGAAGGCGTCGCCGGCGGCAGCAATGACGGCTGAGGCAAGCGGTACGACGCGCTGCGGCTTTGTCGCCCTGATCGGCGCTCCCAATGTCGGCAAGTCGACGCTGGTCAACGCGCTGGTCGGCTCCAAGGTCACCATCGTCTCGCGCAAGGTGCAGACCACGCGCGCGCTGATCCGCGGCATCGTCATCGACGAGGGCGCGCAAATCATCCTGGTCGACACGCCCGGCATCTTCTTGCCGAAGCGCAGGCTCGACCGCGCCATGGTCACGACCGCCTGGAGCGGGGCGCACGATGCCGACCTCGTCTGTGTCCTGCTCGACGCCAAGGCGGGCCTTGACGAGGAGGCCGACGCCATCCTGACCAAGGTCGCCAGCGTCGATCACCAGAAGATCCTGGTCCTGAACAAGATCGATCTCGTGCCGCGCGAAAAACTGCTGGCGCTGGCCAAGGCCGCCAACGAGCGCCTCGCTTTTGCGGAGACCTTCATGGTCTCGGCGCTGTCGGGCGACGGGGTCGTGGATTTGCGCCATGCGCTGGCGCGGATGGTGCCGCAAGGACCCTTCCTCTATCCCGAGGACCAGATGTCGGACGCCCCGATGCGGCAGCTCGCGGCGGAGATCACCCGGGAAAAGATCTATCAAAAACTGCACCAGGAATTGCCATATCAGTCGACGGTGGAGACCGACAGCTGGACCGAGCGCAAGGACGGCTCGGTGAAGATCGAGCAGACGATCTTTGTCGAGCGCGAAAGCCAGCGCAAGATCGTGCTCGGCAAGGGCGGGGCGACCATCAAGTCGATCGGCGCGGCCTCTCGCGAGGAGATCGCAGAAATTCTCGAGGTTCCCGTACACCTTTTTCTGTTCGTCAAAGTGCGCGAGAACTGGGGGGACGACCCCGACCGCTACCGCCAGATGGGACTTGAGTTCCCCAAGGAATAATCAAGGAATAAGAACGCCGGCCAAGCCATGAAACTCAAGCCATGAACCTGCCCAGAAACGTGTTTCGGTTCGAAGTGCTGCTCTATGCGTCGCTGATGCTGGACGCGCTGTCGGTCGCCGTCCAGGATCGCACCCCGACCGGCGACATGACCGATCAGACGATCATGGCCGCCACGCTGGTGGCGGGCGGCATGATCCTGCTACTGCTCTATTTCGTCTGGCTCGCCGCGCGCCACCGCAAGAACTGGCCGCGCTGGGTGCTGGCCGCGGCGCTCGTGCTGTCGGTCATCTCGCTATTCCAGGTGATCGGCGAGAACGGCGTCGAGCTCGACAGCCTGATCGAGATCGCCTCCTGCCTGTTGACCGGCGCCGGCCTCTATTTCTCCTTCACGGGAGATGCGCAGGGCTGGTTCAACGCGTAGGGCGGGTTAGATTAGCGCCAGCGTAACCCGCCGCAACTTGCGGTGAATTGGCGGATTACGCTGCGCTAATCCGCCCTCCAGCGCCGCGGAATGCTGTAATCTCCCGCACCATGGAATGGACCGACGAAGGCATTGTGCTGGGGGTGCGGCGGCATGGCGAATCGTCCGCCATTGTCGAGCTGCTCACGCGCGGGCATGGCCGGCATCTCGGCCTCGTCCGCGGCGGCGCCTCGTCGCGGATGCGGCCGCTGCTGCAGCCGGGCAACAGCGTCACCGCAGTGTGGCGGGCGCGGCTTGACGAGCATCTCGGCATGTACGCGCTGGAAGGCACGCGGCTGCGCGCGGCGACGGTGCTGGCCTCTTCGCATGCCGTCTATGGCGTGACGCATCTGGCCGCACTGGCGCGGCTGCTGCCCGAGCGCGATCCGCACGAGGACATCTACGAGATGCTCGAGCATACGCTCGATGATTTCGACGACGCCGGCGGCGCCGCGGTGCATCTGATCCGCTTCGAGCTCGCGATGCTCGGCGAGCTCGGTTTCGGCCTCGATCTGGAAAATTGCGCCGCGACCGGCGAGACCACCGATCTCGTCTACGTCTCGCCGAAATCCGGCGGCGCGGTGTCGCGCTCGGCCGGTGAGCCCTGGCGCGACCGGCTGCTCCGTCTGCCGGCATTCCTGCGTCAGGGCGAGGAGGCGGAGGCCCGCTGGTCGGATCAGGACCTGCAGGACGGCTTCCAGCTCACCGGCCTGTTCCTGCTCCGCCACGTGCTGGAACCGCGCGGGCAGGGTCATTCCGATGCGCGCGAGGGCTTCATCAACGCGGTGATCCGCAAGCGCGCGAAGGTCGGCTCCATCCTGTCCTGACGCCAACCTTTCCTGATGCCAAGCCGCAACTGCGGCACATCGCTTGCGCAAAATCTCCCCAGGCTGGCCATCTTTTCTCCCGGCTGAACGTGCCACGCTGGTCGCGCTCGGGTAGCTTTGCGTGGGGAGTTTGCGGGATGGATGGGGACCTCCAGACCAAGTTGGAGAAATACGAGGAGAAGGCCGCGAAGTGCAAGGAAGCGGCCCTCAAGGCGCCCGAAGGCGCGCAGCGGACCATGTACGAGGTGCTGGCGGACTATTACGCCGGCCTGGCAACGGATTTCCGGCACGCCCTCGAAAAGCACAAGGTCGCGTAGCCATCAGCTGCTGCCGCGCTCCATCAGTGCGATGATGGGAATGAGCGCGACGGTGCCGCAAGGCAACCGCCGCGGAACTTCCGTTGCGCTCGCACGTTGCTCAAGTTCCAAAGCCACAATTGATCGACAGCTCAATTCGCTGTCGGCGCGCTTTTAATTTGCGTGTGTGAGTCGAGTCTGATTCCCTGCAACCGTGAATACAAATCTCGGGGGCGCTATGTTGATACGTGTCGCGGGCGCGGCTGTGCTCGCTCTTTCTCTTTCATCTCCGTCGACCGCCGTGGCGGGTGGCGGGCAGCATGGGCTCGTTCACCGGGTGTCGTGCAGCGTGGTGCGCTTCTATGTGGCGAAATATTCGGCCTCGACCGCCGAGATGTGGGCGCGCAGCCACGGCGCCAGCGAGTCCGAGATCGAGACCGCGCGGCGGTGCCTGTCGGACGCGCCCGCGCAGACGGCGCAAGCCCAGACGACGCATTGGTTCAGCCAATAGCGCGATCCGAAAAAGCAGGCCGTCTTCGAAAATGACCTGTTTTCGAAAAGATCGCGCTCGATCAAGAATCTAGCGCGCGATCTGCCGCACGCCGGCAGCTAGAAAGCCCTGTGCCAAGCGGTGAACAGCCCCGATTCGCGCCTTGCCCGATTCGCATGGACCGGTTAACCCCGTGCCATGGGAAAAACAGTGATTCCGCCTGAGCCGGAGAAGATCGACGAGGTTCCGCTGCGCGATGCGCTGGAGGAACGCTATCTCGCCTATGCGCTCTCGACCATCATGCATCGCGCGCTGCCGGATGCGCGCGACGGCCTGAAACCGGTGCACCGGCGCATCCTCTATGGCATGCGCTCGCTCAGCCTCAATCCCGGATCCATCCCGAAGAAGTCGGCCAAGATCGTCGGCGAGGTGATGGGCTCGTACCATCCCCATGGCGACCAGGCGATCTACGACGCCATGGTGCGTTTGGCGCAGGATTTCAACTCGCGCTATCCGATGGTCGACGGCCAGGGCAATTTCGGCAACATCGACGGCGATAACCCGGCCGCGATGCGCTACACCGAGGCTCGGCTGACCGACGTCGCACGCTTGATGCTCGAAGGTATCGACGAAGACGCAGTCGAGTTCAAGCCGACCTATGACAACAGCGGCAAGGAGCCCGCGGTTCTGCCGGGCGGATTCCCGAACCTGCTCGCCAACGGTTCGCAGGGCATCGCGGTCGGCATGGCGACCTCGATTCCGCCGCACAACGCGGCCGAGCTCTGCGACGCCGCGCTGCATCTGATCGACAAACCCGACGCCAAGTCGAAATCGCTTTTGAAGTGGGTGAAAGGCCCGGACTTCCCGACCGGCGGCATCATCGTCGACTCCAAGGAGGCGATCGCCGAGGCCTATGTCACCGGGCGCGGCGCATTCCGCACCCGCGCGAAATGGGTCCAGGAAGAGGGCTCGCGTGGCACCTGGATCGTGGTTATCACTGAGATCCCGTGGCTGGTCCAGAAATCGCGGCTGGTCGAGAAGATCGCCGAGCTTCTCAACGAAAAGAAGCTGCCTCTGGTCGGCGATGTCAGGGATGAATCGGCCGAAGACGTCCGTCTCGTCATCGAGCCGAAGTCGCGCACGGTCGATCCTGAACTGATGATGGAGTCGCTGTTCCGGCTGACCGAGCTGGAAAGCCGGATTTCGCTGAACCTCAACGTGCTGGTGAAGGGCCGCGTGCCCAAGGTGGTCGGGCTCGCCGAAACCTTACGCGAATGGCTCGACCATCTGCGCGACGTGCTGATCCGCCGCTCGAACTTCCGCAAGACCCAGATCGAGCATCGCCTCGAAGTGCTCGGCGGCTATCTGATCGCCTATCTGAACATCGACAAGGTGATCAAGATCATCCGCACCGAGGATGAGCCGAAGCCGGTCTTGATGAAGACCTTCAAGCTCACGGAAATTCAGGCCGACTCCATCCTCAACATGCGCCTGCGCAATCTGCGCAAGCTCGAGGAGATGGAGATCCGCACCGAGGACAAGAATCTCCGGAACGAATTGAAGGGCGTCAACTCGCTGCTCGGCTCGGAAACCCAGCAATGGGCCAAGGTCGGCGAGCAGGTGAAGACGGTCCGCGACATGTTCGGACCCAAGACGCCGCTCGGCAAGCGCCGCACGATGTTCGCCGATGCGCCGGAGCATGATCTCGCGGCGATCGAGGAAGCCTTTGTCGAGCGCGAGCCGGTCACGGTCGTGGTCTCCGAGAAGGGCTGGGTCCGCACCATGAAGGGCCACATGGCCGATCTGTCGGGCCTGCAGTTCAAGACCGACGACAAGCTCGATCAGGCCTTCTTCGCCGAGAGCACCTCAAAACTGCTGATGTTCGCCACCAACGGCAAATTCTATTCGCTCGACGTCGCAAAACTGCCGGGCGGTCGCGGCCATGGCGAGCCGATCCGCATGTTCGTCGACCTAGACCAGGACGCGGCGATCGTCTCGCTGTTCGTCAACAAGGGCGGCCGCAAGTTCCTGATTGCGAGTACGGATGGCCAAGGCTTCATCGTCAACGAGGATGATTGCGTCGGCAACACCCGCAAGGGCAAGCAGGTCCTGAACGTGAAGCCGCCCGCCGAGGGCAAGGCGATCACGACGGTTGCCGGCGACACGGTCGCCGTCATCGGCTCCAACCACAAGATGGTCGTGTTCGGGCTCGACCAGGTGCCGGAGATGGCGCGTGGCCGCGGCGTGCGGTTGCAGAAATACACGAGCGCATCGCTCTCCGACGTCACAACCTTCGATTCCAAGACGGGCCTTGCCTGGAAGGACGGCGCCGGCCGCGACCAGAGCAGGTCCATGAAGGAACTGGCCAACTGGAAAGGCAACCGTGCCGATGCCGGCCGGATCGCCGATGGCCTGCCGAAGTCGAACAAGTTCGGCAAGCCGGTCGAGTAGGGGGACTCTACTCCAACGCGAATTCGTGATGGCCGGGTTTAGCCCGGCCGTTTGCGTTTCTGCTAGAGTAAAGGAAATGTAGGTACCCGGCGCCTAGCTGGGCGAGACGCGTGGGAGGCGGCATTGTCAAGCTTGCGCTCTATTGTGTCGTTGATCGCACTCACATTTCTTGCGATTGCCGCCGGTCTTCACGCCCAAACCATCCCCGGCGCGTTGCCGGAATCCGTGACGGCGCTGTCTCAGGGCCAATGGCTGGCCTATGGCGGCACGTACGCCGCCGCGCATTATTCTCCGCTGACGCAAATCAACCGCGATAACGCCAAAGACCTGCACGTGGTCTGGCGCTGGACCTCGCCGGATATGGCTGTCCGGAAGGAAAGCGATGCGTCGATCGGCCCGGGATTCATGAATGAATCGACGCCGCTGATGGTCAACGGCGTGCTCTACACCTCGACCTCGCTGTCGCAGGTCGCCGCAATCGATGCCGTGACCGGCCAGACCAAATGGGTGTTTGACCCGAAAATCTACGAGAACGGCTTGGGCCCGCCGCCCAATCTCGGCTGGACCCATCGCGGCGTCGCCTATTGGCGCAACGGCGATGACGAGCGCATCGTCATCCTGACCGCCTTTGCAAGGATGATCGCGCTCGACGCCAAGACCGGAAAGCCGGTCACGAGCTTCGGCACCAATGGAAGCGTCGATCTGGTCGACAGCCTGCGCCGGCCGGTGCCGCGCGATTACTACACGATGACGTCGCCGCCACTGATCGTCCGCAATGTCATCGTGGTCGGCTCCTCCGTGTTCGACTGGTGGGCCAAGCGGCCGTCACCGCCCGGCGACGTCAGAGGTTTTGACGTCGTGAGCGGCAAGCTGCTCTGGACTTTCCACACCGTCGCGCAGGGCGAGGAGCCCGGCGTCGAGACCTGGGAAAAGGATTCCTGGAAGGAGGTCGGCAACGCCAACGTCTGGGCGCCGATGAGCGCGGACGAGGAATTGGGCTATGTCTACCTGCCGGTGAGCACGCCGACCAATGATTATTACGGCGGCCAGCGGCCGGGCGATGGTCTCTATGGCGAGAGCCTGGTCTGTCTCGACGTCGCCACCGGCAAGAAAGTCTGGCATTACCAGCTCGTGCATCACGGCCTGTGGGATTACGACCCGCCGGCCGCGCCGACCTTGATCGACGTCACTGTCGACGGCAAGCCGATCAAGGCGGTCGCGCAGGTGACCAAGCAGGCCTTCGTTTATGTGTTCGATCGGCTCACGGGCAAGCCGGTCTGGCCGATCGAGGAGCGGCCCGTGCCGGCATCGACCGTACCGGGTGAGCAAGCGTCGAAGACGCAGCCGATCCCGTCAAGACCCGCGCCGTTCGATATCCAAGGTGCGACCGACGACAATCTCATCGATCTGACGCCGGAGATCCATCAGGAGGCGATCGCCATCGCCGATGCCTATGACCGCGGGGGCCTGTTCATCCCGCCGTCGCAGCGCGGCACCATCCAGATGCCCGGCAATGCAGGTGGCGCGAGCTGGACGGGTGCTGCGGTCGATCCAGATACCCACACACTCTACGTGCCGACATTCCGGCTCCCGGTCACCATCACCATTCGCAAGCCTGACACGTCGCAGGGCTCTTACGACTTCATTGGCCTGCCGAAATACCTTCCGGGCCCGCGCGGGCTGCCGCTGCTCAAGCCGCCATTCGGCAGCATTGTCGCGATCGACATGAACTCGGGCGACCAGCGCTGGCGCATTCCCGTGGGCCGTAGTGCCGCGATGTCTTCGGTGCAGAAGATCAATCCTTCCGGAAATTATGGATTGATGGCGCGGAGCTGGGCGATGGTCACCAAAACGGTGATGGTCGTCGTCCAGATGGGATATTTTAGCCCACCGCGCTTCCAGCCCGGCGTCAACGCGCCGATCCGCGATCTGCACAATCTCGATCCGCATCTGTGGGTGTACGACAAGACAACCGGCGACAAGCTCGCGGAGATCGATCTGCCTTCGAACGCCACGGGGGCGCCGATCACCTACATGGCCGGCGGCAAGCAATTCATTGTCTTCCCAGTCGGCGGTGGTCCGGTGACAGAGGAACTCATCGCAGTCGCGCTTTGAACTGTAATAGTATTCGTTTCGCGAGGCGCTATAACGACAGCCGATCCATCAATCGGCTTTCGGTTCTCGCGCCATGGCGCATCATCATTCCCACGACCATCATCACGGGCATTCCCATGGGCACGACCATGCCGGGCATGATCACGGCCATGGCCATGCCGGGCACAGCCATGTGCCCGCCAGTTTCGGCTTCGCCTTCGCGGTGGGATCGAGCCTCAATGCGGCCTTCGTGGTGGCCGAGCTCGTGTTCGGCTATGCCGCCAACTCGCTGGCGCTGATCTCGGACGCCGTCCACAATTTGTCCGACGTAATGGCGCTGCTGCTCGCCTGGGGTGCGGTCTGGCTGGCGCAGCGGCTGCCGACCGATACGCACACCTATGGCTACCGCCGCGCCTCGATCCTGGTCGCGCTCTTCAATGCCGGCCTGCTGCTCGTCGCCGTCGGCGGCATTGCGGTGGAGGCCATCAATCGCATCCAGGCACCGGCGGCGGTCGCCAGCTGGACCGTGGTCTGGGTGGCGGCGCTCGGCATCCTCGTCAACGGCGGCACCGCGCTGCTCTTCATGCGCGGGCGCCATGATGACCTGAACATCCGCGGCGCTTATCTGCACATGGCGGCCGACGCCAGCGTCTCGCTCGGCGTGGTGGTGGCGGCGCTCTTGATCATGGCCACGGGATGGTACTGGATCGATCCCGTGATCAGTCTCGGCATCGCGGCCGTCGTGCTCGCGAGCGGCTGGGGGCTTGCGCGCGACAGCGTCAATCTCGCGCTGGACGCGGTGCCGAAAAGCATTGAACTCGCGCATGTCCAGCAATATTTCCGCTCCCTTGACGGGGTGATCGAAGTGCATGATCTCCATGTCTGGGCCATGAGCACCAACGAGACCGCGCTGACCGCGCATCTGGTGCGCCCGGTGGGCCATGATGACGTCTTCCTGCATCATGTCTGCGAGGAGCTGGCGCAGCGCTTCAACATTCATCACGCCACGTTGCAGATCGAGACAAACGGCGATATCTGCAAGCTGGCCCCGGCCGAGATGGTATAGAGCATGATCCGGAAAAGTGTGAAGCGGTTTTCCGAGAAGATCATGCTTAATCAAAAAGCTAAAGCGCTTATCGCGCTTTAGGCCGAGACGAGACGGAGGATCATCCGATGCACACCCATACACTGGAAAACTGGACGCACGACCACGTCTTTCTCGGCCAAAAGCACGAGCAGAACGAGCGCCGCACCTGGTTCGTGGTGGCGCTGACCGTCGTCATGATGGTTGGCGAGATTACGGCCGGCTCGTTCTTCGGCTCGATGGCGCTGCTGGCGGACGGCTGGCACATGGGCACCCATGCGGCCGCACTCGGGATTGCCGGCGTGGCCTACATGCTGGCGCGCCGGCAGAGCAGCAGCGCCCGTTTTGCCTTCGGCACCGGCAAGTTCGGCGATCTTGCTGCGTTTGCCAGTGCCATCATCCTCGGCATGATCGCAGTCCAGATCGCCTATGAAAGCGTGCTGCGGCTGATCTCGCCGGTCTCGATCGACTACCGCGAGGCGATTGCGGTCGCGTGCCTCGGGCTCGCCGTCAATCTCATCAGCGCCTTCCTGCTGCGCGACAGCCATGACCATCATCACGGGCACAACCACGTGCACGTGCACGACCATGACGACGATCACGATCATGATGACGACCATGATCATGACCATCATGATCACCACCATCACGACCACGGCCACCATCACCGCGACAACAATTTTCGTGCCGCCTATGTGCATGTGATGGCAGATGCCGCGACTTCCTTGCTCGCGATCGGTGCGCTGGTGATCGCGATGTATTCCGGCTTCAACTGGACCGATCCCGCGGTCGGCATCATCGGCAGCATCGTGATCGCGAGCTGGGCTTACACGCTGATCCGCGATGCCGGCTCGGTGCTACTCGACGGCAGCGTCGACAAGAGAATGGAAGGCTCCATCCGCTCGCGGCTCGAGGCCGGCGCCGACCGCGTCACCGATCTGCATGTCTGGCAGGTCGGTCCCGGCCATTGCGCCGCGGTAATCTCGCTGGTGTCGGATGCGCCGCTGCAGCCCGCGATCTACAAGGAGCGCCTCGCTGATATCAAGGGCCTCAGTCACGTCACCGTCGAAGTCGAGCAGTGCCCGCATCATCAGGCTGAGGCCTGCTAATTTGCAGCCTGCTAAATTCGACCGGTGTTCTTGAGTCGTTCGCGGTCAAGATTTGACTGAATCGTCAGCGAGTGCATTCTGCCTTGATGTTCAAAGATTGCCGACTGGCTCGCATGAGCGACGGTCACTATTGCATCGTGCGGGACCTGGGCCCTGTGAAGGGCGGCAAGGGCATGAAGCATCACGAGGTGGTCGTCGACTTCAACCTTCGCGGAATGGCGAAGCTGCTCAAGCGCGCGCTCGCGCGGCCGCAAGCGAGCGCGTTGCCTGAAGAAGGCAATTATCAGGCGCAGCTGCGGGAAGCCTCAGTCCGTGTAGACGGTTTCCGCGTCCGCGCCGGGCGGATCGGGTCTTAAATAAACGATCAGACAGCAGACGCAGATTCCAAGTCCGGTCACCGGGAATTTCAGCGCCACGATCACGGCCACCGCAAACAGGAACAGTGTGATGATCGCGCGGAAGCGCCTGACATTGCGTACCCTTGCCGGCACTGTGCCCGCCGCGGTCGCTTCGAGCAGCTCCCAGATCAGGGCAAGGTAGGTAACGTTGACGAGGAAGAAAACCGCCGCATAGAACGCGACCGGTTGCGGCGCGAGCCGGCTCACGGCCATCCATGCGGTCGAGAGCGGAAGCAGCGACATCGAAAACAGATGCGCGAAATTGAACCACAGCAGTCGCGCGGTCGTCTCCTCGGCAAAGCGCAGCAGATAGTGATGGTTCACCCAGACAATGGCGATGAAGAGATAGCTCACCGCATAGCTCAGCCAGTTCGGCCAAAACTTGAGCAGCGCGTCGAAGGTCGGCGCATCCGGCGGACGCAAGTCCAGAACCAGCACTGTGATCAGAACGGCGAAGACGCCGTCGGAAAAGGCGTTCAGCCGTTCGGGCGTCGCACTGCGCAGCACGGTTATCTGCTTCCCCTCATGATCGCTCTCGGCGCAGGATACACAACCTGCTGCCAGTCTGCTGCCTTTTGCAGCGCAAGCGGCGATGCTGCTGCTGCCACGCGCTGTCAGTTACACAAGTAATTCTCGCGATCGCTGGTTGATCCTTGCAGGTCCGCAATTCGCACCTACCATGATGCAAAACCGCGGGAGGACGAGGTGAGCGAATATATCGGCGTTGCCATCGCACTGCTGTCGAGCTGCCTTGGCGGCACGGCGGCAGCGATCACGCGCTATCTCGTCTCCGGCGCCGATCCCATTGCGCTCGCGATCCTGCGCTGGGGCATCGGCTTTGTCTGCCTCTTGCCCGCGACATTGCTGCTGCGCGCGAAATGGCCGGAGCGGCGCGATCTGCCGGCGGTGATGTTTCTTGGCCTTTGCTTCTTCGGTCTGTTCTTCATCCTCTATAATCTTGCGATGTCGTTCACGACTGCGGCGCGCGCCTCGCTCGCGCTGGCGACGCTGCCGCTCTCGACCATGGTGGTAGGCGCGCTGCTCGGCGTCGAGCCATTGACGTTCCGCAAGACGATCGGCGTCGGCATTGCCGTGCTCGGCGTTGGCGCGGCGCTCGCGTCGGGGCTTTCGGCGGCACCACCTGGTGCCTGGCGCGGCGAGCTGATCATGCTGGCAGCCGTCGTCTGCATGGCCTTCTACAACGTGCTGTCGCGGCCGTTGATGCGGCGCTCCAGCGCGCTCGGCTTTCTCACGGTCGGAATGGGGACGGGGGCGGCGGCGTTGATCATCGTCGGTCTGTTCACCGGCAGCATCGCCGCGCTGAAGAGTTTCGGTACGCCGCAATGGATTGCCGGCGTCTATCTTGGCGTCGGCGGCGGCGCTGCTGCCTTCATCCTCTGGGTGCTCGCCCTGGAGCGGGCGACACCTACCCGCGTCGCCAACACCATGACGGTCAACCCGATCGCCGCCGCGCTGCTCGCGACGCAACTGGTCGGCGAGCCGATTACGCCAAATCTGGTGCTTGGGTTGATCGCGGTCTTTGCCGGCATCTGGATCGCAACTTCCGAAATCAAAAAGGCGTAAACTGCGGATGCTATGAGCTCATGCGGGGTTAGTGCCCGTGCGGCCGGAGTTCCGGCGCATCCGACTGGGAGACAACAAGATGAAGCGAAATCTGGGACTTGCGTCCGTGCTGCTGGGCGTGTTGCTCATGGGCCTCGTGTCGGTGGCCTCGGCCGCGCAGGCCGGCGTCGAAAAGCTCTACATCCTCAATTGCGGCGAGGGCGTCGCCGGCGATATCTCGCGCTGGTCGCCCGGCGTTAACGAAGGCAAATCGATGGACTTCGTCGACAATTGCTACCTGATCAAGCACAGCGATGGCTGGTTCCTGTGGGACACCGGGATCACCGACGCGGTCGCGACCATGCCGGATGGCCTGAAGCCTTCCGATCCCAGGGCCGTCACCTGGAAGCGGCCGAAGACCCTGGCGTCCCAGCTCGAGCAGCTCGGCGTCAAGCCCGAGGACATCAAGGGTATGGCGATCTCCCACACGCATCCTGATCACATCGGCAATGTCGAGATGTTCCCGAACACCATGCTCTACGTGCAGAAGTCGGAATATCAGTGGCCCGGCGTCGACAGCAAGCCGCGGTTCAAGCCGGAGCATCCCGTAACCCTGCTCGAAGGTGACAAGGACGTGTTCGGCGACGGCAGCGTGACCATCCTGTCGACACCCGGACATACGCCGGGCCACCAGTCGCTGCTGGTGAAGCTGCCGAAGACCGGCGCTGTGATCCTGTCCGGCGACGCCGCGCACTTCAAGGACAATTATGAAAATCGCCGGGTGCCCGCCGCCAACTACAGCGCCGACGAGACGGTCGCCTCCATGCAGAAGATCGCGGAACTCCAGAAGAAGGACAACGCCCAGCTCTGGATCAACCACGACAAGGCGCAGCGCGACACGCTGAAACTGGCGCCGGAGTTTTATGAGTAATCTAGCGCTGCGGCGCGGAGACCGGCGGCGGGCTCATCGGGCCGCCGGTCCTTTTCGGGTTGAGCGTGCCCGCCAGGAAGGAGAGCCCCCAGACCAGGATCAGGGCGATGAGATAGAGCACGTAGACCCGCGGCGGCTTGGTCGCCCAGCGCCACAGGCCGCGGATGCCGGTATCCTGATTTTCGTCGCTCATGGCGTTGTTCTGCGCGAATTGCGCGGCGAAGGGAAGGGCAAAACTATGCCCCAGGCGGCGGTGATCGCTCGTGCACCAGCAGCAGTGCCACCAGCGCCGCGAGGCTGAGCGCGGAGGAGACGATCAGCACGCGGGCTCCCATCCAGTCGATCAGCAAGCCAAAGATCAGCGGTGCCGGCGCTTGCGCCATGCGCGCCGGCGCCCCGAGCAGGCCGAGCCGGTAGCCGAAATTCCTTGGTCCGAAGATCGCGAGCGGCAGCGTGCCGCGCGCAATGGTGATTACGCCATTGCCTGCGCCATGGAAGATCGCAAACACGCTCGCGGCAGCACCTCCGCCCGCCAGCGCCATGATGAGCGCGCCGATGGGATGCATGACAAACGCGAGGCGGGCCGAGACGATCGGGTGGTAGCGGCTGAGAAAGCTGATCTCGACGACACGGGCCAGCACCTGCGCAGGCCCGATCAGCGCGCCGGCCGCGACGGCCTCGAGATGGCTGGCGCCCGCCGCTTCCAGGATGCGGGGAAATTGCGCGGCCATCGCCCCGGTCACGATCCAGACCAATGCGAAAGCCAGCGCCAGCAGGGCCATGGTGCGATCGATCGGGATGTGCGGCTTCGGCTCATCCTTTGTCGCCGCCTTGGCATCCGGCACACGCGGCAGCATCAACAGGTTGAGCGGCAGCCCGATCACGATATGCGCCGCCGCCCAGGCAAGACAGGTGTCGCGCCAGCCGATATGCGCGAGCCCATAGGCTGTCAGCGGCCAGCCGATCGTGCTGGCAAAGCCGGCCATCAGCGTGATGCCGGTGATCGCCCCGCGCGCGGCCTCGCCATAGATGCGTCCGAGCGCGCCGAACGCGGCGTCATAGAGGCCGTAGCCCATGCCGACGCCGAGCAGCACCCAAGCCGCAACAAGGACCGGAATGGATTGGGTGAACGCGAGCAGCGCCAATCCGCCCGCCAGCATCAGGTTGGAGAAGGACAGCACCGGACGGCCGCCGATCCGGTCGATCTGGCGGCCGATGCGGGGGCCGAGCAGGCCGGCGATGACGAGGGCTCCGGAGTAGGCGCCAAAAATCCAGTTCGCGGAGATGCCGAGATCATGTGCGATCGGGTCGGCCACCAGGGCCGGCAAATAGACGCTCGAGGCCCAGGCCAGCGTCTGGGTCGTGCCGAGGGCCAGGATGACGGGAAGCTGGCGCCCGCTCATGTCGTGGGCGTCGTGACTTCGTGCAGGTTTCGCATCTCCACCGTATTTGCGGGTCTGAAAGCACGCCCGTCAAGCCGCACGCCTACGCTTTCGCCCTACGCTTTAACTTGGCGCGATTGCACGGCATAATGGCGCATGGAACTTTCTTCCCGCCTCGACGTCATGAACTGGCTGGTCGGCCAAGGCCTGACCGGTCTCCCCGAGACCGATCTGATCCGTGGCTTCTGCGAGCGCTGCCGCGCCGGCGGCCTCGATGTGTCGCGCGCCATGGCCTTCATCGATACGCTGCACCCGATCTATGAGGGGCGCGGCTTCCGCTGGAACGACCGGCCGAGCAACGAGAGCGACACGTTCAACTACCAGTCCTCGGCCGACGGCGATGCCGCCAAGAACTGGCGCCGCTCGGCGTTCCACCACATGCTCGAGAACGGCCATGACGAGTTCCACCTCGATCTCGCCGTGGACTCCTCGCGCAATTTTTCCAGCATCGGCGACCTCGCCGACAAGGGCCACAAGCATTTCCTTGCCTTCATCCACCGTTTCGGCGACGCGGGCACGCTTGGCCAGATGGATTGCTTCTATTCCTACTTCGCCACCCGCCGCGAAAAAGGATTCGCCGATCCCGAGCTCGAAGCGCTGCGCGAGCTCGTCCCGGTGCTCGGGCTTGCGATCAAATCCGCGCAGCAGATGGACATCGCCCGCACGCTGGGACGCGTTTATCTCGGCCGCGATGCCTCCGAGCAGGTGCTGCGCGGGCGCATCAGCCGCGGCGTCACCGAGCGGATCAACGCCGTGCTCTGGTATTCCGACCTGCGCGGCTCGACCAAAATCTCAGAGAGCATCGGGCCCGACGAGATCATCCCGTTCCTCAACGATTATGCCGACGCCTCCATCGAGGCGATCCACGAGGCCGGCGGCGACGTCTTGAAGCTGATCGGCGACGGTGTGCTTGCGATCTTCACCGGCGAGGACATGGCGGTGGCGCGGCGCGCAGCACTTGCCGCCGAGCACACCTTCCGCCTCAACATGGCCGAGCTCAATGAGCGCCGCGCCAATGAGGGCCGGCCAGTGACGACGGCCTATGTCGGCCTGCATATCGGCGAAGTCTTTTACGGCAATATCGGCAGCCAGGACCGGCTCGATTTCACCGTGGTGGGGCCGGCGGTCAACGAGGTGAGCCGCATCGCCTCGATGTGCAACTCGATCGATCGCGAATTCCTCGCCTCATCGGAGTTCTGCAAGGGGCTCGACGCGACCGGCCGGCGCTATCTGGTCTCGACCGGCCGCTACGCGCTGCGCGGCATCGGCCGCGCGCAGGATCTCTACACGCTCGACCCGGAGATCGCCGCGAACGAGGCGATGGCGGGAAGCTATGAGCGCTATTTGAAGAGCTGATCCAGCAGATCACTCCTGCTCCAGGAAGTGCAGCACGTCGTCGTTGAACTGCTCGGCATCCTGCAGGAAGGCGAAGTGGCTCACGCGCGGCTCGATCAGGAGACCGCTATTCGGGATCTGGTCGGCCATGAACAGCGTGTTGGAGCGCTTGATGGCTTCATCATGATCGGCGTCCACGATCCAGGTCGGCGTGGTGATGCGGTGAAGATCGTCTGCCGTGAAGTGAGGTTGTGTCTCCCACATCTTCGTAATCTGGGCGAGGAAGGAGTCGTATTCCTTCGGCGTCGGCGACAGCTTCTGATATTCGGCCTTCGCCCGCTCCAGGTATTTGTTGAAGACCGGGCTGTTTGCGATGTCAGCAACGCCATCCGGATCGGAATTGGCGGCAAAGGCAAACAGCCGCGTCAGGCGCGCCGGGTGGTTGATGGCAATGTCGAGGCCGATGATCGCGCCGTCGCTCCAGCCGACCAGTGCAGCATTCTCGATCTTGAGCGAATCCATCACGGCGAGCACGTCGGAGGCCATCAGGTCATAGCCGATCGGTTCACTGCTCCGCGTGCTGCGGCCATGCCCTCGGCTATCCATGACGATCACCTGGTAACGGCTGGACAAAGCCGGCACCAGGCGCCCCCAATAATTGGAATTGGCGAGCCCGCCATGAAGCAGGATGACGGGCTTGCCGCGTCCGAACACCGAATACCAGATCTTCACGCCATTCACCGGCGCATAGCCGCTCTTGATGGCGTTATCCGGCAGATGCGGTGTCGGCGGCAGAGTGAGCCATTGCTGCTGCGCGAGCCTTGGCGGCTCGGCCTGAGCCGCCCCGGCAAACATGATCAAGCACGCGATGAGAAGAGGGATGAAGCGCTGCATGCCGGAGTTTCACGTTGCGTTGGACTGCTCCGATCATAGCGCAGAACGTTCAGGCGCGGCAGCCGTCTTTGACCATCTCGGGCTGGCGGGCCAGCGCAACCGCGGGCGAGAGCAGGATCACCAGCGCCTGCGCGGCGAAGATCGCGACCGCGAGATAAAGGCAGGCTTCCGCGCCATAAAGGCCGCCGACGATCGCGCCGAGCGCCGAGCCGAGCGGCCGTGCGCCATAGCTGAGGATGTTGATCGCGGAGACGCGGCCGAGCAGGCGCGGCGGCGTCACCGACTGCCGCAACGTCGTGGTCGAGATCACCCACAGGATCGGGCCGACGCCGAGCAGGAAGAAGGCAAGGCCGGCAAGCCAGGGCGACGGCACGAAGGTGGTGATCGCCATGACAATCGCTGCCACAAAACCGGTGACGGGGCCGAGCCCGATCACGGTGCCGAAGGCGAGCCGCTTCATCACGCGCGTCGCAAACAGCGCGCCGACCACCATGCCGACGCCATACATCGCAAGCGTAGTGCCGACGCCGGTGGCGCTGACGCCGAGGCGGCGCACCGCATAGGGTACGAACACGGCGAGCACCAGGAACGAGCCAGTGTTGAAGATGAACTGGGTGATGAACACCGGCCGCAGCAGCGGGTGATGCAGCACAAAGGACGCGCCTTCCTTGATGTCCTGCAGAGGATGCCGCCGCAGCGCAGCCTCGCGCTTGGGCTCATAGATGCCGGACAGCAGCACCACGGCGATCACGGAAAGCGCCGCGGCAAAGCCGAACGCCGGTGCCGCGCCGACCCATCCGACCAGCACGCCGCCGAGCGCAGGGCCGCTTGCGAATGCGATGGTGCGGGCGAGCTCGATCCGGGCATTGGCGGCCGGGAGTAGCTCCGGCGCCACCAGCGAGGGCACCAGCGCCGGCGCGGCCACACTGTAAGCGACCGTGCCGCACACCGCGATGAAGCCGAGCAGGCAGAGCAGGGCCAGCGTCAGGTTTCCGATCGCGATCAGAATGAGGATGCCGGCGAGCGCGGCTGCGCGCAGCGCTTCTGCGCCCGCCATCAGTCTCCGCCGCGAGATGCGGTCGGTGAGAAGGCCGGCGGGAATGGCAAAGAGAATGAAGGGCAGCGTCAGCGCGGTCTGCAACAGGCCGGTTTCGCCTTCGGCGACGCCGAGCATCAGCACTGCAACGATGGGGGCCGCGGCCAGCGCAATCTGCTCGGCGGATTGCGCGGCGAGATTGGACCAGGCGAGCCGGTTAAAGGTCGCCGGCAGGCTCGAGGATTCGGGGGCGGACATCGGAATGCTCCAGGTTGCGTTGTTGTCTGCAACCTAGGAGCCGGGCAGGCTCGATCCCACCCGGTTTCCGACAAGCTGATTTGGCTACGAGCGCTTCAGAGCTTCTTGAGAACGAACTCGATAGCGGATTCGGTCAATGGGGTCCGCGTGTGATCGAAGCGGGGAAACCCGTAACGATAGGCGTGGTCGGTGGTGATCACGCTCATCGGCTTCACCTTGTCGCAGAAATGCGCAAGCAGGTTGAACACATTGACCGAAACCGGCGACCACGATGTTTTCTTGCACAGCGTGAAGGTCATCTTGTGATCGGAATTGAATGTCGAAGGCCAAACCTTCTGTTCATACAAATCCTCGTCAGGGACGGAAATGACGAGATGGCCTCCGGGCCTGACCACGCGAATCCAGTTGTGCAGGGACTCCACGGGATCGCGCATGTGCTCGAGGCAATGGCTCGAAAAGAGAAAGTCGAAAGTCCCGTCGTCGACATTCGTGAGCTTTTGCGCGTCACCTTGAGGCGCGTCGTAGATCACGACATTCCGGATCATTGGAAACAACTCTATGAAGAGGGCGAGCGAGTCCTGGCCGCCGCCGACGTCGAGGCCATGTCCCACGAAATATCGCGTCGCAAATCGGCTGTCGTGAATCCGGCGTTGCATCGATATGGAGGTGCAGCCGGGGACGCCGCCATGGATATTCAACGAGCCGTTCGACGATAGGGGGCCGATTTTGGGTGCGCTTGCCTCGATCACTTCCATATCCATAGCCAAAATTCCTTCTCTGCGGATTGTCGCGTCAGACCATCGCGCAACCAGCTTGCCCATTGTTTGTAAGGACGCGGCTTGCCCCGTGCAGGTATCGTGGGGGACGAGTCGGCCTGTGTGCCCGGGGCGCATGAGGCGGCGATTATGGTTAATTTTCTCTTAGCGGATGCGGCGACGGCCGGGCCTAAGTCCACGGCAAAGAAAAGGGCTGCCGCTTGGGAGCGCGGCAGCCCTTTTGACGTGAACCGAGGCAAAGCCCACCGCATCTGCGGCGGGCCTTGACGGTTAGCGATTACGCCCTGCCGGCGGGGGCCGGCTGGGTCGGCGTCTCGGCGATGGCCGCCATGAGCTCCCCGCCGTCGGCGACGACCGGCGGTTTGTCGGAGCGCGTCAATTGCTGGGCGGCCAATGCGGTCGTCAGGCTGGAAATCGCGTCGGGCCCAGCCGGGAAGCCGGCTTCGCTCAAAATCTTGTCGATCATCGGTTTGAACGCCGACACCGACAGCAATTGTGCGGCGAGGCCATCGCCGAGCCCAAGGCCGCCGGAGCCGTTCATGCCGCCTCCGTGGCCATTGCGGCCGAGCATGCCGCCGGTGTCGAAGATCCGGATATCGGAAATCTTCTCGATCGGCTTGACGGCTTGCGCCAGCGCGTTCGGGATGATGTTGATGCGCGCGAGGTTGATGTCGTAGTCGATCATCGTCTGGCTGAGCTTGTTGCGGGCTTCGGCTTTCAGCGTCGCTACCTCTGCTTCGGCCTGACCGAGCGCCTTGACGCCGGCGGCGCGGGTGGTGGCGGCGTTGGCGTCGGCTTTCGCCAGCACGTTGGTGGCTTCTGCCTTGTTCGCGGCGGCCTGCTTTTCGGCTTCCGCCATCACCGTGATCGGCATCGCGTTGGTCTCGGCGGCCTTGCGCGCCGCGATCACGTTAATGATCTTGTCGCGTTCGGCGATTTCGGTGGCGCGCGCGGTCGTGACCTTTTCCTCGGCCGCGATAGCGAGCGCGCGTGCGGTCTCGGCGATGGTCTGCGCTTCCGACTGCTCCTTGTTCTTGGTGGCGACGACGATCGCCGCTTCCTGCGCCACGATCTGGAGATCACGCTCCATTTCGGTGGTGCGGCGCTTGACCGCGAGATCGGCCTCGATCTTTCTGGTGTCGCGGCCCTGGTTGGCCTCGGTCTGCTTGTTGGCGACCGCGAGCTCCTGCTGGATGCGGTATTCCGCCTCGTTCTGCAGTGCGGTCTGCTCGACCTGCGCGGTCTGGGCACGCATCGCCGCGGTCTTGTTGGCGATGTCGCGCTGCTGCGCCAGCTCAGCTTCGCGCTTGGTGCTTTCGATCGTCAGCGTGGTCTGGCGCGCCACGAGGTCCTGCTGCGCAATATTCACCTCGGTGGTTCGGACGATCTGGTTGCGTTCCTGTTCGCGCTCCTTGGTGATCTTGGTCAGCGTGGTCAAACCGTGCGCGTCGAAGAAGTTGGTCGGGTTAAAATGCTTGATATCGCTCTGGTCGAGCCGGGTCAGCGACACCGATTCAAGCTCGAGGCCGTTGTTCTGGATGTCGGCGCCGACGGCGTCCTGCACCGCCTTGACGAAGGTGGCGCGCTGCTCCTGCAGCTCCTCGAGGTTCATGGTGGCGGCGACCGAGCGCAGGCCGTCGACGAACTTGGCTTCGACCAGCTCGCGCAGCTCGGCGGCATCGTTGGTGCGGTTGCCGAGCGTCTGCGCGGCGAGCGCGATCGAAGAGGCATCGGGCTTGACGCGCAGGTAGAATTCCGCGCCGATGTCGACGCGCATGCGGTCCTTGGTGATCAGCGAGTCCGGGCCGCCGCGGGCGACTTCGAGCCGCAGCGTCTTCAGGTTCACCGCGGCGGTGGAATGGAAGATCGGAAGCACGATCGAGCCGCCGTCGAGCACGACCTTCTGGCCGCCGAGTCCGGTTCGCACATAGGCTTCGTCACGCGTCGAGCGCTTGTAGAGTTTTGCAATCATCAACCCGACGACGAGGATGGCGATGACGGCAATAGCGACGGGTACT
The DNA here is from genome assembly GCA_035487555.1 of Bradyrhizobium sp. Taxonomy (GTDB): domain Bacteria; phylum Pseudomonadota; class Alphaproteobacteria; order Rhizobiales; family Xanthobacteraceae; genus Bradyrhizobium. The sequence goes on from DATHMA010000059.1 coordinate 23,520, forward strand.
GCTAAATCCCACATGTGTTATGTCCTGCTGGAAGATTGTTGTTCGATGAGATCGGCGGATGCGGCGATGGCGACAAAACCCCTCGCGTCGCGGTCGACCAGCAGCACGCTGGCGCCGACCGCAAGGTCCGGGGAATCATGACTGGCGCGTGCCGACACGGTGTGCCAGTTGCCGAAGACATCCTTGAGACGGACGCGGCCCGGCAGTCCCTGGTCCAGCGGACCAACGGTGACGGTCGCGACCTGGCCAATAAAATCAGCATCATTGACCGCGTAGGTCTCATCGCGCGGAATGATGCGCGCGAGGCCGCGGCTGGTGGTGCGGATGACGGGAAGGCTGCCAGCGGCGGCCACCAACGCCACGACGGAAACCGGAATGACGAAGCCGACGGCGTGAGCGATGCCCTGCAGCAGGAAGCCTGCCGTTGAGAAGATGCCGAGGACGAGGATGAGCAGGATCAAGAGCGGCAGCCGGCCGGCATTGATCCAGAGGAACAGGCCGCTGAGCCCGTTATGATGATCGGCCTCGATCGAGACATCGTGGCCGATCAGTTCGCTGATCGATAATCCGACCATGGTGGTCAGCACTTCGATGCCGCCAAGCGCTACCATGATCGCTGCCGCGACCGCGAACGGCCGCACTTCCGGGGCGAGCAGAATGTCGCCAACTGCACTCATTGCTGCGACTTGATCCTTTCAAGCCTGGCCGCGATTTCCTTTTCGCGGTGCAGGCGGTCGAGTTCGTCGAGCTCCTTGTCGCCGAGCACGCTGGAAGCGGGAACGCCGGTTACCCGTGCGATCGCCGCCATGGCGCGGTCGGCACCTATCGTCTTTGTCGCCGCAGACCCGCGGCTGGTTTCAGCAGGCGACTGCTGGATCAGGCTTTGTTCGAGTTCGGTTAACCGCACTTCCGCTTCACGTCGCGCTCCAAGCATTGCCTGCAAGGCCTTGGTTTGCTCATCGATTTCGAGCTCGATGAAATCCATGGCGCGCTCCAGCGCGATTTGCTGCGACTCCAGATCAATTTGCCGTGCGACGCCGGCGCGTGCGAGGTCCTCGCGATTTTCCGCAATTGCGAGACGGATCTTGTCGGTGAGGCTCACGACTTCGGCATCGAGCTCCTCGCGCCGCCGCTTCAAGCGGAATTCTTCCGCACGCGACTTGCCGAGCGCATAGCGTGCTTCGTCGGCGCCCGCGTCGATCTCGCGGATCGCCTGCTTGACCAACGCCACCTTGTTGTTGTTCTCGGCGTTGTCGATGGTCTGGCTCGCGATGGCGGCAAGAAGCCGGCCCATGCGCGCAAGGATGCCTTCGTGAAGCATGGTCTTCTCCTCTGGTAGCGACGATTTGGATTTGACGGCGATGTGGATTTCGTAAGCGTGTCCGTCCGAGACCAGATGAGCCGGGAAGGGGCTTTCCCAGCCCGTAACGTAGCCCGGCACCTCGAACGGCACCAAGACGCGTCCGCTGACAGTGCTAACAGTCAGTGAAGTTGGTCCCTTGATCGCAAACAACTTGTCGTCGAGCGGGATCCGCCGCGGCATCGCGCCGATGATGAAGTTGGCGCGGTCGCGCAGGCCAAGCGTCACGAGGCGTGCTGGAAGGCCGGTCTCCTTCCTGATCCGCTCATAGGCCTGGGCATGAAGCGAGACGAGGTTGGCGCCGACGGGTGCCACCTCCGCGAGGATGGCCATCATGCGATCATAGGCCGCGAACGTCGCCTCGATCGCCGCGATCGCGGCTTCATCGGGGGCGAGGGCGTAGCGCAGGGTCGCGGTGGGCGTCTCGACGGGAAGCTTGATCATGTCTTTAACGTAAAGCACTGCTTCAGTACTTTACAAGCGAGCCGGCTGGTATCATTTTCGTGATGTTCAGATGCAGATGCGAATGAGTTGCATTAAAGTGGGGATTGAGCCATCTTCTCTGAATGGACGCCAGAACACCTGAATTAGAGCCTGAATCCGGGCCGCGATTGGCTACCGTTGTTGCTCCCGACGCTTCAGGCTGGCGGCGCGAGCGCGGTGAGCCGTCGCTGGCGGACATGTTCGGCTCGGTTCGCACCGAGCCCTCGGCCTCGTTCTGGCGCAAGCTGTTTGCCTTCCTCGGCCCCGGCTATCTCGTGGCCGTCGGCTATATGGATCCCGGCAATTGGGCGACCTCGCTCGCGGGCGGCTCCAAATTCGGTTACGCGCTGCTCACGGTCGCGCTGCTGTCGAATGTGATGGCGATCATCCTGCAATCGCTGTGCACGCGGCTCGGCGTCGGTGCAGGACGCGACCTCGCGCAAGCCTGCCGCGACTCCTTCCCGCGCTATGTCGCCATCCCCCTGTGGCTGTCGGCGGAGATCGCGATCACCGCGACCGACCTTGCCGAAGTGATCGGCACCGCGATCGGGCTCAACCTCCTGTTTCACATTCCGCTCGAGATCGGCGTCATCATCACTGCGGCCGACGTCTTCCTCATCCTGGCGCTGCAGGCGTTCGGCTTCCGCTGGATCGAGGCGTTTGTGGTGGCGATGCTCGGTGTGATCGCGGCCTGCTTTGCGGTGCAGATCGCGCTTGCCGATCCGGATTGGGGCGCGGTGCTGCGCGGGCTTGCGCCGAGCCGCGATCTCCTCGCCAACCCCGACATGCTCTATCTCGCGCTCGGCATCCTCGGCGCGACCGTGATGCCGCATAATCTCTATCTGCATTCGGGCCTGGTGCAGACCCGCGGCTATGGCGACACGCCGGCTGAAAAGCGCGAGGCGATTTCGCTCGCTACCATCGATTCCACGATCGCGTTGTGCTTTGCCTTTGTCATCAACGCCTCGATCCTGATCCTCGCCGCCGCGACCTTCCATCGCGCCGGCAAGACCGACATCGCCGAGCTCGATCAGGCGCATTCGTTTCTCTCGCCACTGCTCGGCTCGACCCTGGCGCCGACGCTGTTTGCGATCGCGTTGCTCTGCTGCGGGCTGAACTCGACCATCACCGCGACGCTGTCGGGCCAGATCGTGATGGAAGGTTTCTTGAACTTCCGCATCGCGCCGTGGCTGCGGCGGCTCGTGACGCGGATGATCGCAATCGTCCCTGCGGTGATCGTGACCATCTGGTTCGGCGAGAAGGGCACAGGGCAGTTGTTGATCCTGAGCCAGGTCGTGCTCAGCCTGCAATTGCCGTTCGCCGTGGTGCCGCTCGTGATGTTCACCGCGAGCCGATCGAAGATGGGCCCCTATGTCGCCCCGCGCTGGCTGACCACGCTCGCGGTCGCCACCGCCGGCGCGATCATCGTGCTCAATGCGAAGCTGGTGCTTGACTACGTGATCGGCTGAACGGACAGTCGATGTGGTCATCATCGCCGGCGGGCGATGACCGGCCGTTATTTTTCGGTTTGGCGAAACCGGAGATTTGCATGACCGAGCGTCGTGTCCTGAGCGCCTGCCCGCATGATTGTCCCGACACGTGTGCCATGCTGACCACCGTCAGGGACGGACGGGTCGTGGGCGTCCGCGGCAATCCCGAGCATCCGTTCACGCGCGGCGGCCTTTGCGTCAAGGTCAAGAATTTCGAGGAGCGCGTCTATCATCCCCACCGGGTGCTCCATCCGCTCCGGCGCACGGGAGCCAAGGGACGCGGCGAATTCGAGCGGATTTCCTGGGAAGCTGCGCTTGCCGAAATCAAGCAACGCTTCCAGGCGATCATCGGCCGGCACGGCCCGCAAGCCATCTTGCCCTGCAGCTATCTAGGCCATGAGGGCATGCTCAATGGCCTCGGCTGCGGCGACGCATTTTTCAATCGGCTGGGTGCGACCATCGGGGAGCGCACGTTCTGTGCCTCGGGAATCGGGGCGGCCTATCAGATGGTGCTTGGCATGTCGCCGGGCCTCGACCCCGAGAGTTTCGCGCATGCCCGTTTCATCCTGCTCTGGGGATGCAACGTTATTGGCAACATGCTGCATCACTGGCCCTTCATCGCCGAGGCGCAGCGCAAGGGCGCCAAAGTCGTCGTCATCGATCCACTGCGGAGCCGCACGGCGGCGGCCGCCGACTGGCATATCCCGATCCGTCCCGGAACCGATGCGGCGCTGGTGCTCGGAATGATCCATGTGATGATCGAGGAGGGGCTGCTCGATCGCGACTATGTCGACCGGTACACAATCGGTTTTGACGAGCTTGCCACGCGCGCAGGGGAATTTTCGCCAGACCGCGTCGAGGCAATCACGGGAGTGCCGACGGCGGACATCAGAAAGCTCGCCCGCGAATATGCGACGTCGCAGCCGTCAGCCATTCGCGTCGGGGTCGCTATCGAACGAAGTGCAGGCGGCGGCGACGCGCTGCGTGCGATCATATCGCTGCCGGCGCTGGTTGGCGCCTGGCGTCATGTCGGGGGCGGCGTGATGGCAAGTCCGTCGCGGGCTTTTCCGCGAAAGATGCTGAACCGGCCGGATCTGATCCCGCCGGGCACACGCGTCGTCAACCTTTTGCAGCTTGGCCGCGCCTTGACCGGGCAGCTCCCCCTGAACCCGCCGATCGATGCGCTGTTCGTCTACAACTGCAATCCGATCATCGCCTGTCCGGAAGAAGCGCTGGTCGCCGATGGACTCGCCCGCGAGGATCTGTTCACCGTGGTGAGCGAGCAATTCCTGACGGACACTGCGCTATTCGCCGACCTTGTCTTGCCGGCAGCGACCCAGCTCGAGCAGATCGATCTCATGTTTTCGTGGGGACATTTTTACCTCACCTGGAATGAGCCGGCGATCGCGCCACAGGGCGAAGCTGTCTCCAATACAGAGTTGTTCCGGCGGTTGGCCGCAGCGTTCGGCTTCGACGACGATCCTCTTTTCCGGCGGAGCGACGAGGAGTTGATCAGGCAGACGCTGGACTGGACCTCGCCGGCGCTGAGCGGCATCAGTATCGAGGGCCTTCGCCAGACGGGATATGCCCGCCTCAATATCGGCTTGCCCGGGGAGCGCGCGCCACACGCCAACGGCGATTTCCTGACGACATCTGGCAAGTGTGAATTCAAGTCCTCGCTGGCCGGACGCGGAAGCTTCGTCGTGCCGCCGTTCCGCCAGGGTCATCCCGCCGACCAGGCGGGCACGCCGGTCTCTGACGTTCCCGATTACGTCCCCCCGCGCGAGAGCCCGCTGGCAGGCGCACGCGGTGCAACCCGTTACCCGCTGAGCCTGATCACGCCGAAGTCGCATGCCTTCCTCAATTCCGGCTACGCCAATTTGGCGGTGCAGCGCCATGCGGCAGGCCCGCAATGTGCGATGCTTCACCCGGACGATGCGCTCGCGCGCGGGATCGGCAACGGAGAGACAGTGACCGTCTTCAACGATCGCGGTCGCATGGTCTGCAAGGCAAAGGTCACCACGGACGTCATGCCCGGACTGGTGGCAATTCCCTCGGGCTATTGGCGGAACGGCAGTCGGAGCAACACGTCAGTCAACGTTCTCGCCAGCGCCGAGCACGGCAATATCGGGCGGTCGCCGACATTTTCGGATGTTGCGGTCGAGGTCAGTTTGACCTGAGCGCGCATTGATCAGTTCAGCGTTTATCTGCCGGTCCTTCTGCGGGGCAGTGCTTATTTCTGCTCAATCGCCTTCAACGAGCGTTTCGGCTTGTACGGGCTGGCGGGGTTCACATCGATATCGACATCCTGGACGCACGCCTGCCGCTTGCTGTGGCGAGAACCGGTGAACCATTTTCCCCGCCTAAGCTCGACATTGGTCATCTCGGAGAGCCGAAGGCATTTCCACTGGCCTCCTGGAGGCAGCCCGTTCTTGGCGCTGCCGGCGAACTGATATGCCAACGTACATTCCTGCCCGTCGGTATGACCCAATATGGTCGGGCACAGGGCACGCGGATGGCCTTGATAGAAGCAAAGCACCTGCTGGCGACCAGCCATTGCACAGGCGATGAGTTCGTAGGTCCGGCTCACCAATCAGTTCTCTCCGCAGACACAAGCGGCACGTCAACTCAGGTTGACAGACCAATTTTCCGCTTGATCGGCTAACTAATCCTGCGGCTCGCTCGCGACGTCACCCGCGGCATCGACGCGCAGCCAGCCGGAGGGCGCGAGCCGCTGTTGCGGCAAATAGCGGCCCTTGTAGTCCATCTTCTTGGAGCCCTCGATCCAGTAGCCGAGATAGACGTAAGGTAGGCCCTGGCGCCGTGCGCGGGCGATGTGGTCGAGGATCATGAAGGTGCCGAGCGAGCGGCTTTCTTCCGACGGGTCGAAGAAAGAATAGACCATCGACAGCCCGTCCGAGAGCACGTCGGTCAACGCCACCGCCACCAGCTCCTCGCCGCGGCCGGTGATGCCGCTGTCCGGGCCGCGGCGGCGGTATTCGATGATGCGGGTCTCGACATGGCTGTCTTCCACCATCATCGCGTAGTCGAGCACGGTCATGTCGGCCATGCCGCCATGGCGGTGCCGCGCATCGAGATAGGCGCGGAAGATCGAATATTGCTCCGACGTCGGCACGGCGCTGCGCTGCTCGCCGATGATGTCGGCGTTGCGCGCCATAACCTTGCGGAAATTGCGCGAGGGGCGGAATTCGTTCGCCACCACGCGCACGGAAACGCAGGCGCGGCACTGGTCGCAGGCCGGCCGATAGGCGATCGACTGGCTGCGGCGGAAGCCGCCATGGGTCAGGAGGTCGTTGAGGTCGCCCGCCTTGTCGCCAACCAGATGGGTGAACACCTTCCGCTCGTGCCGGCCCGGCAGATAGGGGCAGGGCGAGGGCGCCGTCAGGTAGAATTGCGGGGTGTCACGCGAGTGCTGGGTCAAGGAATTCCTTCGGCCTCCGGGCGAAGCAGACTTGAGCTAGCATCGCCCCGCAGGAGCTAACGGTCAATTACTTTGCTCAGTAAGTGCGCGCGGGGTGACCCACCGGCGAACGAATTGAGTTGTTGATAACGACGGTTCCTAGCACGATGTCGTGTGCCAGCCGCCGGCGGGCATTGAAGAGCCCGATCAAGAGGATCAGCGGCGACAGGAACGAGATCGAGGTCCAGAACAAGAGGGCGTGGGCAGCGCCGAGCACGAAATAGCCGGGCGCGCCGTACCAGGTGCGCAGCTCCAGGTCCATGACGCGCATGCCGATGGTGGCCGAATGCTCCCCGCCGAGCGTGGTGCCGTAATAGACCAGCGCCCAGATCACCGTCGCCGGCCATACCAGCCAGAACAGCACCCAGCCGAGGCCGAGCGTGATGAGGCCGAACACGGCGATGAACACATAGGCAAGCGCCACCGGCACCGACAGCACGATCAGGTCGATGATGAAAGCAATGACGCGCCGCATCAGCACGCCACGGAAGAGCTCCGGCTCCTCATAGGGATCGAACGCATGCGCGTAATCCGGCGCGGCGTTGTTCCGGCCGCCGCCATTACCCGAACCGCTGTAAGACATGTCTCACCCTCCAAGGGAATAAAGGAAAATCCCCGCGGTCAGGACATGGGAACCACCCGTGCCGCCGCAAGGCCGTGGGATGATGAATAAGCAGAAATATTCTGGCAATCCGGTGGCCGCGGATGGCTTGGATCGCTGCCGCCCCGAGGCTAAGTTGCGCGAGCGGTTTTGTCGCAGGTGGTGGTCTCACGTGCAGGTATTGTCTCAAGTGATGGAGCTTGACGCATGGGCGGGCCGGTCGAGTTGCGCTGTCGCTGTGGCGAGGTGCGGGGCACCATCACGAACGCATCGCCGCGAACCGTCAATCGCGTGACCTGCTATTGCAATGACTGCCAGGCCTTTGCCCATCAGCTCGGCCGCGCCGACTTGCTCAATGAAAAAGGCGGCAGCGATGTCGTCCAGGTGGCGCCGGCGACACTGCGCTTCACCCAAGGGCAGGATCGTATCGCCGGAGTGCGGCTTTCGCCGAAAGGCCTCTATCGCTGGCACACGACATGCTGCAACACGCCGGTCGGCAACACCCTCAGTCCCGCGGTGCCGTTCGTCGGGCTGATGGCCCAGACCTTCGACGTTCCGCGCGTCGACGATATCGTCGGTCCGCCGACGGGCGCGATCCAGGGAAAATACGCGGTCGGGGAGGCGCCGGCCGGCTCGACCGGATTCAACCCGTCACTCATTCTCGGTGCCATCGGCAGGGTGCTCGGCTGGCGCCTCACCGGAAAAACCTGGCCGCATCCATTCTTTGCCCGCGACACGCGTGCACCGATCTACCCGATCACCGTGATTTCGCTGGAGCGTCGCGAGGCGCTCCGGGCTCTGTGCGGCCCGCGCCCGACGGCGGCGCAGAACTCGTAGGGTGGGCAAAGCGCAGCGTGCCCACCAATTCGCACACCGGTCTCAATGGTGGGCAGGGCGCTTCGCGCCTTTGCCCCCTACAATCTGAATCTGCGGCGCCTGCGTGCCGTCAGCTCTGCTGCCTGATCTTCTCGGCGGCCTTCGGCGCGAAATAGGTCAAGACGCCGTCGGCGCCGGCGCGCTTGAAGCCGACCAGGCTCTCCATCATCGCGCGCTCACCGTCGATCCAGCCGTTTTGCGCGGCGCCCGCGATCATCGCGTATTCGCCGGACACCTGGTAGGCGAAGGTCGGCATCGCGAACGTGTCCTTCACGCGGCGGAGCACGTCGAGATAGGGCATGCCGGGCTTGACCATCACCATGTCCGCGCCCTCGGCGATGTCGAGCTCGACTTCGCGCAGGGCCTCGTCGGAGTTGCAGCTGTCCATCTGATAGGTGCGCTTGTCGCCGGTCAGCGTCTTCGCCGAGCCGATGGCGTCGCGGAACGGGCCGTAGAAGGCCGAGGCATATTTGGCCGCATAGGCCATGATCTGCACGTCCTGGAAACCGGAGCGGTCGAGCCCCTCGCGGATCGCGCCGACGCGGCCGTCCATCATGTCGGAGGGAGCGATGATGTCGCAGCCGGCTTCGGCCTGCACCAGCGCCTGCCGCACCAGCACGGCAACCGTCTCGTCGTTGAGGATCTTGCCGTCTTCGAGCAGCCCGTCATGGCCATGGCTGGTGAAGGGATCGAGCGCGACATCGCAGAGGATGCCGATATCAGGGAATTCCTTCTTGATCGCACGCACCGACTGGCAGACGAGGTTCTCAGGATTGACGGCTTCCGAGCCTTGCTCGTCGCGGAGCGTCGGATCGGTGTAGGGAAACAGCGCCAGGCACGGGATGTTCAGCTTCATCGCGCGCTCGGCATCGCGGACGATCTGGTCGACCGACAGGCGGTCGACGCCCGGCATCGAGGCGACCGGGGCGCGCGTGTTGTGGCCGCCGGTAACGAACAGCGGCCAGATCAAATCGTCGGTCGTGAGCACGTTCTCGCGCACCATGCGCCGCGCCCAGTCCGATTTGCGGTTGCGGCGCGGACGGATGGTCAGATCGAGGGCAGGGGCGCTCGTTGCCGCCTCGCGCCGCGATGCGTCGCGAATTTCGATCGGACGGCCGAATTTGATCGCCATGGGAATGCCTCGTTTTGGATGCTGGGCTTGGACCTTGTCTAATTCTAGCATTTAGGCCGCAAGGCGTCACTTGACCAGCCGCAAAGGTTGATTTTGCCGCTGGGGAGGGCCAAGAGTCCGCTTCATGAGCACTGATTTGATCGTCGCCCTTCGTCTTTTGCGCGGCTCCCGGCATGTCTGACACCTCGCCGCGCGACCATGTGCGGGACACCATGCTGTCGGCGGCCATGTCGTCCGAGCGGATCGAGGGCGACGATAACGTCTGGACGCGGCGGCTCGTGCTGTTCCTGCGCATCATGGCCGTGGTCTCGATCCTCCAGGGCCTCTATCACTGGGCGCAGGTCACGGGTTTTATCGGCGGCGAGGAAGACGCCTTCGAGAACCAGCCGATGGCCTGGCAGGCCGCGACCGTCTATTTCGCCGTGATCGAGCTCGTCGCAGCCGTGGGCCTGTGGCTCGCCACGCCCTGGGGCGCGGTGGTGTGGCTTACCACCGTGGTGTCGATGGCAGTGATCGAGCTGATGTTTCCCGGAATCTATGGCGGCAGCCTTTGGGTCGTCGGCGGCGAGGCCTTGATGCTTGGCGGATATCTGGCGCTGGCCTGGATGGCCGCGCGGGAGCGGCCACCGTAACTTTGCGCTTCTCTCAAATTTTAGGTGAATCCGCCTTAAGGTTTTGGCTCCGTTAAACACCCGCGCCACAGCTCTTACGCGCATCTTTCCAAACGGCACCGGGGTGTTTTGGAATGTGACAGGCTCTGTGCACGGAGCGTGAACAAGGCCTGCGCACCGTCAATGGAAAGTTGCTAAAAGCCCTTGATCCATGGGCTTAATCCGCAATTCACTGTCTTCAATTCATTCTCTCTTTATTGTCTTATTTAAGCGGTTCTTCAAACCGGCCCCTTACGTTGGTCCTATCAGACGGGACAAAAGTTTCGTCGAATAAGTCGATAAAACGACAACAGGGGAAGTGTCATGAAAAATGCCGTTGCGACGGCGGTGGAAACCGCCGACCGCGCTGCAGGCCAGGTGCCGGTGCAGCCGCTCTATCTGGAAGCCTTGACCTTGGTGGAGCGGCTGCATCGCCGCCTGCTCGATGTCATCAAGGACGAGTTCGACCGCCGTGGCCGTTCCGACATCAACTCGGTGCAGGCGCTTCTGCTCTATAACATCGGCGACAAGGAGCTGACCGCGGGCGAGCTGCGCACGCGCGGTTACTATCTCGGCTCCAACGTCTCCTACAATCTGAAGAAGCTGGTCGAGCTCGGCTTCCTCGATCATCAGCGCTCGCGCGTTGATCGTCGCTCGGTCCGCATTCGCCTGACGCCGCAGGGCCAGGAAATCCGCCGCATCGTCGACGCGCTCTATCAGAAGCACGTCAAGACGGTGGAGCAGGTCGGTGGCATCTCGAACGAGGAGTTCGCGACGCTGAACAAGTCGCTGCATCGCCTCGAGCGGTTCTGGACCGACCAGATCCTGTACCGCCTCTAACGAAAAGTTTAGGGCCGAAGCCGGCCATATCAGAAGACCGGCAGCCCGTATAATTGAACCTTCCCCTTGGGGCATCGGAGGTTTTTCGCCTCCGGTGCCTCTTTGCTTTTTGTGTTGATCAAGGAGAGGCCGCCGCAATTGGAACCAGTTCCGCCTTCAGGGCTTATCCATCCGTAGCGGAGGATCAAAGACCATGCTGGTCGAACGCGGTGTGCGAGTGATGAACACGGGGGTGGTGGGCGATGCCTACGCCATCGCCGCGAACTATCTGCGCCGCACCGGCGCCATCTCCGACGATTTCGTCACCAACGACCACCTGCTCGCAATCATCGTGCAGATGTTTCACCGCGGCGAGGTCAACAAGATCAGACTCGCTAATCTCGCGATCGCCAAATTCGAAGCAGAAGCACTTGTCTGAAAAGAGCTTGTCTGACGACATTCCCGGGGACGCCATGGAAGCCGCCATTGACCGCATCATGCAGACCTACGATCTGCTGATGAACCGCTCGGCTGCCGCAAGCAGCGAAGCGCGCGAGAAGGTGACGCAGTATCTCACGACGCTGGTTGAAGCCGGCGAGCGCGACAGCCACCGCCTCACCGTGTGCGGGCTGACTTACCTGCGCGAGCTCGACGGCTCCAACGATCCGGTCAAGGCCGGTTACACCGGGCTGTAGGCAGCGCGCCGCTGAACGGCCGGCAAAACCGCATCACAGCTTTGCGAACGGTCCGAAGCGGGCTTATCCCGGAAAACGGGGTTTGCTACAGTCTGCTCGATGACCAGCCCGTTCACCCGCCGAAAAGTCCTGAGCCTTGCTGCCGGCGTCGCCGCCGGCGCGATCGCGCGTGCTGCGCGTGCGGAGGGACAGACGCCGGACCAGATGCTGGACGAGCTGATCCAGGAAAACCAGGATTCCAGCCTCGACAGCGG
>DATHMA010000060.1:0-13145 GCA_035487555.1 Bradyrhizobium sp.
GGATGGAAGGTGCCCGCTCCCATTTCCATGTCATAGGGTTGCAGGATCACGCAGCCCTGCTCGGCCCAGAACCGTTGCAGGGCGAGGATGAAGCCCTGGAACGAACGTTCCGGGCGCATATGGTCAGGCAGCGTATCCATCGTCGCGGCAGGTCTCGGCAGAAGGGGCCATCAAAGGCGCGGGACCGTATCGGCGGCGGGAATGGGAATCAAGGCAATGGCGGCATCAAACGCCGCCAAAGCACGCCAAATCGTTCGATTTCAGACCGGCCGGTAGGCGCCGGTCACGGGGTCGCGGCGGAGCGTCTTGATTTCGTCAGCCCTTGCGGTCTCGGCCACGCGGGCGAGGCGCATTTCCTCAAGCTCCTGGTTGATCTTCTGCGCCGTCTTGTAGGCCCAGCGGACCACTGCGAGCCCGCCCAGAACCCCCGCGAATGCGATGAATGGCGGCATCGGTAAATCCTCTATCCTTCACGCCCCGACACGCATTTTCGCCCAAGCCAGCCTCCGCTGCAATCGGCGTTTTGGGGCAAAATGGCGCGTTCACAAGCTGGTTAGAAGCCGTAACGGGCCCAGATTGCCCGCGTTTCCAGCGCCGAAATCAGTTCCTCCGGCAGGCCCGAAAACCCGTCGAGCGCGGCCAGCGCGCCGGCGCCCGGTGAGCGGCGGCCGAACAGACTGGACAGCATGCCGCTGGCGGGTGCGATCACGGGCGTCTGCACCTTCTCGCCGTAGCGGGCACGCAGGGTCGAACGGAGGTCGCCGATCCCGTCCGCCAGGCCCAGCGAAATCGAGGTTTCGCCGGCCCAATATTCGCCGGTGAACAGCACGTCCTCGGCGCCCTTCAGCCGCGCGCCGCGGCTCTCTTTCACCAGCGCAATGAAGATCGCGTGGATCTCGCGCTGGATCGACTTCAGCCGCGCGACGTCGTCGGGGTCCTCGGGGAGGAACGGATCGAGCATCGCCTTGTGCGAACCCGCGGTATAGAGCCGCCGCTCGATACCGATCTTCTTGATCAGCTCGGTCATCCCGAAGGAGCCGCCGACTACGCCGATCGAGCCCAGGATCGAGGATGGGTCGCAGAAAATCTCATCGCCTGCGCAAGCGATCATGTAGCCGCCGGAGGCCGCGACATCCTCGACGAACACCAGCACCGGCAGCTTCTTCTCGACGGCGAGCTGGCGAATGCGCAGGTAAATCTGGCGCGACTGCACCGGCGATCCGCCGGGCGAATTGATCAGCAGCGCGACCGCCTTGGCATTCTTCATCGAGAAGGCGCGCTCCAACATCTTGGCGACGCCGGCGAGCGTCATGCCCTGGCGCAGCGGGGTCACCGCGCCGATCACGCCGGACAGACGGACCACGGGAACCACAGTCGATCCGCGGCGAAAGCGGGCCGGCAGTATGTCGAGGCAGCGGTCGATCAGGCCCGGCCATCCCTCACGCACTTCGGCTTGATCACTTATTCGTTGCGACATTCCGGTTACCTCGAATTAACCATTTTTTATCACGCCACTGTCATTGATCGGTCTGGAACACGCCTTGCATTGCTGGTGTTGCTGGCTGCAACGGTGCAGCGGAGAATGACATGAAAATCTATCTGCTGATGTTGCTGATCGGTACCATTCTCATGGCGGTTCGCTTCACTTCCGTGCCGGAACAGCGGTCTAAATCGCTTCCGCAGTAAACAGCTTTGCTGCGTTCAGGGGCACGCCAGCGGCAGCCCCTCCTCTCCTGCTAACATTTTCGCGACCTGTTTATTAGGCAGGCCTGACTCATCTTTAAGCAGCAGGCCCGCCAGGATACGCGTCGGCGCCCTGCCGCCTTTGACCGCGCGAATCAGGACGCGGATCGCGGGCCTCGCCGCATCGCCATGCACCGGCAGGATCGTCAGGCTGCCGAATCCGCGGCCGAGCGCCGCCAGCACCTCCGACAATCCATCGGCGCGCCAGATCAAGGTCAGCGCGCCGCCCGATTTGAGCAGCCTGCGGCTCGCATGAATCCAACTCTCAAGCGTCTCGCTGTCGGCGACATGCGCCGAAGCGCGCGCCGGATCGGGTGAGGCACGATGCCGCGCGGCGTCGTTGAACGGCGGATTCATCAGCACGGCATCGGCGCTGTCGGCCTTCAGGCCGGCGGCTGCGAAGGCTTCCGCGGCGGATGTCACATCAAGTACGATAATATCGGCGACAATGCCGTTGGCAGACGCATTGTCACGCGCGAGCCGCGCCAATTGCGGATCGATCTCGACCAATACCAAATCGAGGCCACCGATGCGCTTGGCGAGCGCCAATCCCGCCACACCGACGCCCGCGCCGAACTCGACCACGCGATCGCCCTCACACGCCACGGTCGCCGCTGCGAGCAGGATCGCATCATGGCCGGAGCGATGACCAGAGCGGGGTTGGCGCAGACGCAAGCGTCCGCCAAGAAACGCGTCCTCGGTGATGTCGGCGAGCAGCTCACTCATCGGGCCGCAATTCGTGCGACAGGCCGGCATCGGCGAGGACCTGTCGCGCGGCGTCGACGTCCTCCTCATGCACCAGAATCCGACGCGGCAGAATGCCGAGCGAACCTTCGATGATGCTCATGTTCTGGTCTGCCACCAGATGATCAATCTCTGCGCCGTCGAGCAGCGCGCCGATCGCCGACACCAGCACGATATCGTTGGTCCGAACCAATTCCCGCAATTGACCGCTCTCCTGTTCGGCCATGTGAGCGCTGTCAATGGCAAGCTGCACTTGCCGCGCCACGTGGCAGTTCCTATTGTGGAATGAGCATAGCAAATGTGGAGACCGGCGTGGCGGTTATTGTTCCTTTCGAGACCCCCGAGGAAGCCTCGATCGAAGCGCTGGTCAAGCTTGTCGCGGCCGATATGGAGCGGGTCAACGCCACCATTCTGTCGCGGACCGGCTCGGAAGTGACCATGATCCCCGAAGTCGCCAACCACTTGATTTCCTCAGGCGGCAAGCGGCTGCGCCCGATGCTCACGCTCGCCATGGCCGGCCTCTCCGGCTACACCGGCGACGGCCACATCAAGCTCGCCGCCGTCGTCGAGTTCATGCATACCGCAACACTGCTGCATGACGACGTGGTCGACGAGAGCGAGCTTCGCCGCGGCAAATTGTCCGCGCGCATGCTGTGGGGTAATGAGGCGAGCGTGCTGGTCGGCGACTTCCTGCTCGGCCAGGCGTTCCGCATGATGGTCGAGGTCGGCTCGCTGCGCGCGCTCGACATTCTCTCGGCGGCAGCCGCCACCATCGCCGAAGGCGAAGTGATGCAGCTTGCAGCGGCGAAAAATACCGCCACCACCGAGGACGAATATCTCGCCGTGATCCGCGGCAAGACCGCGGAATTGTTCGCAGCCGCCTGCGAGGTCGGCCCCGCGATTGCCAACCGACCGAAAGCGGAGCAGACCGCATGCCGCTCGGTCGGCATGAATCTCGGCATCGCCTTCCAGCTCGTCGACGACGTGCTCGACTATGGCGGCAAGTCGGCCAAGCTGGGCAAGAATGTCGGTGACGATTTCCGCGAGGGCAAGATCACGCTGCCGGTGGTATTTGCGTTCCGCCGCGGCAATGATTCCGAGCGCGCGTTCTGGGTGCGGGCGCTGGAACGCGGTGAAATCAAGGACGGCGATCTCGACCATGCGATCGGGCTGATGACCAAGCATCGCGCACTGGAAGACACGATGAGCCGCGCCCAGCATTACGGCGCCATGGTCATCGACGCGCTGGCGCTGTTCCCGTCCTCGCCGATGCGCTCTGCGCTGGAGCAGGTCGTCGCCTTCTGCCTCGCGCGGTCGCACTGATTTAGCTAGCTCAGCACGCCCGCATGCACCCACCATCCGGGGTGATCGCGCCGGATCGCCTCGGAGGCTGCGCGGGCTTTCGGGCCGTCGGCGAAAATCGCAAAACAAGTGGCGCCCGATCCCGACATGCGCGCCAGCAGCATGCCGTCGCCGGCGCGAAGCGCGGAAAGCACCTCTGCGATAACGGGCTGGATGCGCATTGCTGGCGCTTCCAGATCATTCGGAACGATCGAAATTGCCTCGACCCAGTCGCCGAGGGAGGCGCCGCCATCTGGCCAGGACGGCGATTCGAGTATGTCGGCGGCGCCGACGAGAAGCTCGCCATTGCGCAAGCCAAGCGCGGCGAAGACATCCTTGGTCGCGACGGGGACGCGGGGGTTGACCATCACGCAGGGAAGCTTCGGAAGATTCAGCGGCAACAGGCCTTCGCCGACGCCGGTCATGTCGCAGGCGTGTGAAGCGACACACACCGGCACGTCAGCGCCTGTCTTCAGCGCGACGTCGAGCAATCGCTTGTCATCGAAAGAAAGGCCGTTCAGCCGCGCCAGCAGCCGCAACGCCGCGGCTGCATCGGCCGAGCCGCCACCGATGCCGGCCGCAACCGGCAGCACCTTGTCGAGCGTGAACGCGCCAAGTTTCAAATCGGGAACGCGCTCGGCGAGCAGATGGGCCGCCTTGAGCACCAGATTGTCCGATGTCTCGCCGCAGTACTCTGCCAGCGGGCCCGTGGTAACCAGCGACAGCTTCGGCCCAGGCTCGAGCGTCAGGCGATCGGCGCAATCGGCAAACGCCACGACGCTTTCGAGATCGTGGTAGCCGTCGACGCGGCGCCCGACGACCCTAAGCGTCAGGTTGACCTTGGCACGCCCCTCGTCCGTCAGCATCGATAAGCAGCCCCCCAGCCCGTACCCTGCCGATCAGCCGCCCTTGCCGTCCTCTTTGCCGTCTTCCTTCTTCTTGTCGTCGGACGCAGCCGTCGCAGGAGTGGAAGAGGCATCCTCAGTCATGCCGTTCGCGATCTTGGCCTCGATCTTCGGCAGATCGTCCGGCTCCGGCTTGAGGTCGCGGGCATGGGCCCACTGGAATTTGGCTTCCAGCTTGCGACCGACCTTCCAATAGGCATCGCCAAGATGGTCGTTGATGGTCGGATCCTCAGGCTTGAGGTCGATCGCACGTTCGAGATTCTTCACCGCCTCCTCGTAATTGCCGAGGCGGAAATAGGCCCAGCCGAGGGAGTCGACGATGTAGCCGTCGTCGGGACGCTGCTCGACGGCCCGCTTGATCATCTTCATGCCCTCGTCGAGATTGACGCCCTGGTCGATCCAGGAATAGCCGAGATAGTTCAGCACATGCGGCTGGTCGGGCTGCACCTCGAGCGCCTTCTTCATGTCGGCTTCGGCCTTGGGCCACTGCTTGGAACGCTCCTCGCAGATGCCGCGATAATAATACCAGACGCTGTTGGCCTTATCGTTGCCATCCGGCAGTGCCCCGATGCCCTTGGCATAGGTGTCGGTGCAGTCAGCGAACTTCTTGCGGCCACGCTCGATATTGCCGAGCGCCATGATGGCTTCGAGGTCCTTCGGATCGCTGGACACGACTTCTTTCAGGATCTTGATCGCCTCGTCGCTGCGGTCGGCAGCATCGAGGTCGGTCGCAAGCTGGATCTGCGCATTGCGCTTCAAGGGCGAAGACGCCGGCACGCGCTCATAGACCTTGATCGCCATCTGCGGCTTCTTCACGGTCTCGTAGAGATCGGCGAGCGACAGCAGCGCCAGCGGATGGGTCGGTTGCAGATAGAGCGCGAGCTGGAGATAGACCAGTGCGAGGTCCTCGCCGCCGCGGCGGGTCAGCGTCGCGCCGATGCCGTAGAGCCCCTCGGCCGCGCCGGCCTGCGCGGAGTCGGCCAGCGGCGGCAACTTCTTGCCGGCCTTGGTGTCGCGGATGCCTTCCATGACCAGCGGATGGCGTGCGAGCTTCTTGTCGAAGGCCTCGTAGATCTCGGTGGCCTTGTCCTCGTTGTTGTTGCGCGACAGCCAGCGCGCATAGGCTTCCGAGACGCGCAGCATGGAATCGTCGAGCTTGTAGGCGCGCTCGAAGCGCGCGCCGGCGTCCTTTTCCTTGCCCGACAATTCCAGGATCATGCCGGCATGCAGGTCCTTGAAGATCGGATACCAGTCGGGACCAGTCAGCTTGTCGATACCGGCCACTGCGCCCTTGGTGTCGCCGGCGCCATAGGCAGCCCAGGCCGACAGCAGGGTCGCGACCAAATCGGTAATCGGGCCGCGCACCGACTGATTGATGTTGAGCTGGGCGGCGGCATATTTCTTCTGCTTGAGCGCCTGCACGCCGACCACGAGCCGCGCGACGCGGTTCGACTTGTCGGTGGTGAGGATCTGCTGGGCCAGCTTGACCGCCTCATCGACATCGCCTTCGGCAACCGAGGAGATGAAGGCGCGGTCCAGGAGCTCGTTGTTCTTCGGATCGGCGCGCAAAGCGGAGCGATAGAACTCGGCGGCGGAGGCCGCATCGCGTTCAACACTGGCATGGCGGGCGGCGAGATAGCTGCCCGACATCGTCAGCGCCTTCAAATCGTTGCGGGTCGGAAATTGGGCGGTGGACGGCGCCGTCGCATCCGGATGTTCGGGCGTCTGCGCCCAAACCGAGCCCGGCAGCGCCAGCGCGGCGAGAGCGAGGGCAGCAGCAGTCCAGCGATTGCAACGAATGGAAAACATCACGGGTTCGCTCTAGTTTTTGAGGAAGTTTAAGGCTCGTTTCGGGTGCCAGACCAAGGCGATAGCATCAGGAAACGCCATTCATCACCGACAATGCCGCGTTTGCGGTCTAACCGCAAGGACAGGACGACAATTCGCCCTGACGGCGCGAACAGTTCCGGCCATACCCCAGAACCGCTCTAGTGTGGCCTTATCGTGGCCATAAGCGGCCGGGCCATCCGTGCGGTGGGTCACGCTATCGTGCTTCACATCGCCTCGTAATTAGGTCCTCCACCGCCTTCCGGTGGAACCCAGGTTATATTCCCGTTCGGATCCTTGATGTCGCAGGTTTTGCAATGGACGCAGTTCTGGGCGTTGATCTGGAAGCGCGGACCTGACGCCTCCTCCACCCATTCATAGACGCCGGCCGGGCAATAGCGGTTGGAGGGACCGGCGAACACGTCGTGCTCGCTGGTCTTCTGCAGGTTCATGTCGGCAACCCTGAGATGAACCGGCTGGTCCTCTTCATGGTTGGTGTTGGACAGGAACACCGATGACAGCTTGTCGAACGATATCTTCCCGTCCGGCTTCGGATAGGCGATCGCCTTGTGCGTCTTCGCCGGATCAAGCGTCTTGCGATCGGGCTTGGCGTGCGACTGGGTGCCGAACAGCGAGAAGCCGAGCGTGTTGCACCACATGTCGATGCCACCCAGCGCGACGCCGATAACCGTGCCGAGCTTCGACCATAACGGCTTGACGTTGCGGACCTTGTAGAGGTCCTTGCCGACGGCTGACGAACGCCAGGCATTTTCATATTCGACCAGTTCGTCATTGGCGCGGCCAGCCGCGAGCGCCGCGGCGACACGTTCGGCCGCGAGCATGCCGCTGCCGATCGCATTGTGCACACCCTTGATGCGCGGCACGTTGACAAAGCCCGCCGCGCAACCGATCAGCGCGCCGCCAGGGAAGGAAAGACGCGGCACCGATTGATAGCCGCCCTCGGTGATGGCGCGCGCGCCATAGGAAAGCCGCTTGCCGCCTTCGAAGACGGTGCGGATCGAAGGATGCATCTTGAAGCGCTGGAACTCGTCGAACGGCGACAGATATGGATCGTCGTAATTGAGATGCACGACAAAGCCGACCGCAACGAGATTGTCGTCATAATGATAGAGGAACGAGCCGCCGCCGGTCTTGGTGCCAAGCGGCCAGCCGAAGGAATGCTGGATCAGGCCCTTCTTGTGCTTTGACGGATCGATCTGCCAGACCTCTTTCAGGCCGATGCCGAATTTCGCCGGCTCGCTGTTGGCATCGAGCGAATACTTCGCAATCAGCTGCTTGGTCAGGCTGCCGCGCGCACCCTCGGCGAACAGCGTGTATTTGCCGAGCAGCTCCATGCCGCGCGTGAAGGAATCCTTGTGATGGCCGTCCTTGCCGATGCCCATGTCGCCGGTAGCAATGCCGCGCACGCCGCCCTTGTCGTCGTAGAGCACTTCAGCGGCGGCAAAGCCCGGATAGATTTCCACACCGAGCGCCTCGGCCTTGCGCGCGAGCCAGCGGCAGACCTGGCCGAGCGAGCCGATGTAGCAATGATGATTGTTCATCAGCGGCGGCATCATGATGTTGGGCAGCCGGATCGCGCCGTCCGGGCCCATCCAGTAGAAGCGATCGTCCTCGACCTGCGTCTTCAGCGGACAATCGGAGTCCTCGCGCCAGTCCGGAATGAGCTTGTCGAGCGCGACCGGGTCCATCACCATGCCGGAGAGAATATGCGCGCCGACTTCGGAGCCCTTCTCCACCACGACGACGTTGAGGTCCGCGTTGAGCTGCTTCAGCTTGATCGCGGCGGCAAGGCCCGACGGGCCGGCACCGACGATCACGACGTCGAATTCCATGGATTCGCGCGGGGGTAATTCTTCGCTGCTCATGATCTTGGCTCAGCCCGGTTGGAACGTTTCCAAATTTTAAATTTTCCCGTTGTTTCCGATTTTTGCCGTGAGGACAACCACCGAAATGCGTTTCATCATAGCGCAATGCGGCGTAAATTGCCGCGATGTCGCTGCCCACCTCCGAGCCCGCCCCGAACCTCGCGCAACTGCTGGCCTTTTACCTCGAGGCCGGCGTCGATTGCGCGTTGGGGGATGAGCCGGTCGATCGTCTCGCCGAGCCCGAGCCGGCCCCCGCGCCCGCCATACGCGAAGTGCCGCCCGCGCCGATCGCGAGACCCATGCCGGCCGCGCCTGTCCTCAGCGGGCTCGCCGAGCCACCCGCGCCCGATGCCGCGATCGCCTCCGCGCGGGAACTCGCACGCACCGCGCCGACACTGGAAAGCTTGCGCGATCTCCTGGAAAAATTCGACGGTTGCGCGCTGAAATCGACGGCGTCGCGGCTCGTGTTTGCGGACGGCAATCCGAAGGCACGCGTGATGTTCGTCGGCGAAGCGCCCGGCCGCGACGAGGATATCGAGGGGCTGCCCTTTGTCGGGCGTTCCGGAAAGCTGCTCGACCGCATGATCGCCGCGATCGGGCTCGACCGCACCAAGGTCTACATCGCCAACGTGATCCCGTGGCGGCCGCCCGGCAACCGCACGCCGACGCCGCAGGAGACGCAGATTTGCCTTCCCTTCATCCAGCGCCAGATCGAGCTGGTCAATCCCGACGTGCTGGTCACGCTCGGCAATCCCTCGACGCAAACCCTGATCGGCACGCGTGAAGGCATCATGCGCACGCGCGGCAAATGGTTCGACTACGACACCGGCGCGCGCAGCATCCGCGCGCTGCCGACCTTCCATCCCGCCTATCTGTTGCGCTCGCCGTCCTACAAGCGGATGTCCTGGCAGGATCTGCGCGCGATCGCGAAGGTATTGGCCGCCTGACATCGGATCACGCGCCCGTTTGCACCGGATTCGTGCCGCCGAGAATCTGCGGCAGCGAATAACGCCGCGCCAGCAGGCGAGCCAGCCACTCGCGCTCGACTTCGCTTGCCGTCGGCGCAATCTCGATACGCTCCGAGCCGATATCGAAGGTCAATCGATTGCCCGTGTCGGTTTCGCGCAAGCGCAGCGATTGCAGTTGGCTGCGATCAAGCTCAAGGCGAAGGCGTTTTGGAAACATCGACCTCCAGCTTTGGATCGGGTTCATGGAGCGCCGCGCCGTATTGAATTGCGGCGGCGCAATTCCGGAATCATAGGCGATGTTATTGCGCCTGAGCTCCAGCGTCTCGGGAACCGAGGGACCGAACGACCGATAAAGCATTGCGACCGCAAAAAAGCCGCCGAGGGTCCAAGCTGCCAGCCAAAAAACCAGAAAAAGCTGGACCGGCCCAGTCCATAACTTCTCAAGGGCGGATTTGAACCCAAGGGTCCACCCGCCTAGCCAGAACAGGATGAACATGCCCATCGGGTAGCGCATGAAGCTACTCGTGGGCGGCACGACAATCGTCGGATCACCCCGATCATTCGCGATCGAGATCTTGGATCCCTCGGGTGGATTCAAATCCATTCAATATTCCATGCAGGAAAATCATCGGTCGAATTCATGGCCCCTTTGGCCGCACGATGGCCCAGCCGATCCGCAGCAGCGGTTGGCGGCCGTTCACCAGCCATTCGAAGGCGCGCGGCACTTCGGGCGTGATGCCCGGAAAGCGCTGGGTGATTTCAGGTGGCGGTGTGCCTGATGTGTCGGAAGCGCGCCAGACTACGACGCCGCCGGTCTCGGCGAATCTTGCCGGTGTCACCCAGGGTGTGCGCTCGGGCGTGGCGTCGAGGAAGAGATGCGGGCGGCCGTGGTCGAGCGCGATCAGGCTTGCGAGCTCTGCATCGCCCGCGACCGCGCGTAGCTGCTGATTGGTGCGCCGCTCAAAGCTGTCGCCGAAGAACTGCGCGATCGAGCGCGCGGGCAACGAGGTCGCGACTTCGTTGGCCCCGGTCCACGGCAGAAACAGCGTGGCGCCGACGGCGACCAAAGCGGGAGCGACGATGGCAGCGGCCCACACCGTGCGGAGCAGCCGCTGGCGGCGCAGATGCACGAGATCGCCGGTCACGACAATTGCGGCGAGCCCCGACATCAGAAGCGCTATCCCCGCCCCGCCGACGACGCGATCAAGATCGAACATTCCGGAGATCAGGCTTCCGGCCAGCGCCGGCGCGATCGCGAAGAAATACACGAAATTGCGCGCCAGCGGTTCGACCGGCGGGCGATAGATGATCGGCGCTTCTTCCGGCGTGCGGCTGAACAGGCGCGTGTTCAGCACCAAAAGGAGTGCGATGCCGATCATGGCGAGCGCAAGCCCGCCGACCAGCCAGGCCCAGTGGATCGCCCGCGCGCTGAGCTCGGCGACCGGCGGCCATGGCGGCATGCCGAGCGCGCCGGCGCGGATGAGCCAGACCAGATAAGGCAGCGCCAGCACCACGATCACGAGCAGCGCGAACAGCGGATCAAACGAGATCAGCGTGCGGCGGCCGCGCTCGGTCGCAACCATGAAGCCCACGACCAGCAACAACAGGCCGATCGCGGCCGACGTGGTCAGCAGCAACAGACCGGCCTCGATCGACCAGGCGAACCACACATTGCGGCGATTCTGGCCGATCAACTGCCAGGAATGAAACAACAGCAGCGCCCAGAGCGGTCGTGCCAGCACCAGCGGACCGAATTCCAGGCTCGGCGTGGAGAACGCGGTGACCGTCATGGTGAGCAGCACCGCCAGCACCGCCTGCTGGCTGCCGACGACGGCGCGCGCGAGCAGATAAAGGAACCAGAAAGTGGCTACCGAGCAGAGCTGCGCCAGGACATAGACGCCGAACAGGTGATTACCTGCGGCACGAAAAGCGATGTCGGCGAGCCAGAGGGAGAGCGGCGGCCCGAGATCGGTGCCGACCTGATACTCACGGCCGAAGGCGAGCACGGTCGCGAGATTGCCCGGCGGGCTCGCATAGAACAGAAGCGCCACGATCAGCCACAGCGCCGCCTGGAACAGCACCACGATCCAGACGATCAGCCGCGGCCGCGCCCGGATCAGTTCGATAACCAGCGAGGTGAAACGCATGAAACGTCCGGTAGCCCGCAGCCTGGGAAAGCCGCGCCGCATCGATCCCCGTCTGTTTGATAAAGCGCCGACGCGCCTGAGGCAACTAGACTTGATTGGGAGCGGAAATTTCGACATCGAGCGAGGCATCGACCGCAAAAAGGTCCGCTTCGCGCTTGATCGTCCATGGCTGGTGCTTTTCGCGCGCCGCAACGACGGGCGCAAAGAAGCTGCGGTGATGGGTCGTCGGGCCCAGCCGGTCCAGCGCCTCCAGATGCTCGGGAACGGCATAGCCCTTGTGCTGCTCAAAGCCGTAGCCCGGACATTCCTGCGCCAGCGCGGCCATCAAGCGGTCGCGCGTCACCTTGGCGATGATGGACGCGGCTGCGATCGACACCACCATGCCATCGCCGCCGATCACGGCGTCGCAGTCGCAGGGTAGCGCCAGGCGATCGCGGCCATCGACAAAGACGTGCCTTGGCATTTCCGGCAGCGCGCGAACCGCACGCGCCAGCGCCCAGAGCGAGGCGCGCAATATATTGTCGCGGTCGATCCGCGCGGGCGAAGCCACCGCGACGGCATAGGCCGAGGTCGCGCAGATCTTTTCGAACAGCTCTTCGCGCTTTTCCGCGGTCAGGCGCTTGGAATCGTCGATGCCCTTCGGGATGCGGTCGGGATCGAGCACGACGGCGGCTGCCACCACCGGACCCGCCAGCGGCCCACGGCCGGCCTCGTCGCAGCCCGCCACCGGCCAGATGCCGCGCTTGAACAGCGCCCGCTCGCGCCGAAAATTCGGCGGCGCCACGGCAATCACGCCTTTCGGCAGTTTGACCAGCTGCCTGGTTGGCTTTTTGGCTGACTTGTCCCGAATCATGCCGGGATCGTGCTGAAGCAAGCCGCGCCGCGCAATGGGGAACTTTAACTCGGCGCGACGCTTTCACCACTCTCAACAACAGCCGGCCAACTTGCATTGACTTCAATCCGGCAGATGCACCCGCCGGTCATCGCTGGCAAAAATATGGGGCGCGACCACCGCTTCCCAGGGATGGCCGTCGGGATCGGCGAAATAGCCGCGGTAGCCGCCATAATCGGTCTTCTCCGCAGGCCTCACGAGCTTCGCGCCCTTTGAGATCGCGAAATCCATCACCGTATCGACCTCTTCAGTCGAATTGCAGTTCCAGGCGAGTGTCATGCCGCGAAAAGCTTGCGGCCGAGGCTGGTTCGGCAAGCTGGCGTCGTCCGCGAGCTGATCCCAGGGGAACAGCCCGATCACGGTACCGCCGGTGTCGAAGAAGGCGACGGCCTCGCCGGTCGCGCGGAACTTTCGCGCAAAGCCGAGCGCCTCGTAGAAGGCGATGCTGGTGCGCATGTCGGCGACGCCGAGGGTGATGACGGTGAAGCGCGGAACCGGCGGCGATCGTTTCTCACTCATACTTCATCCTCATCCGTCATTGCGGGCGAAGGGAAGCAATCCACCTGTCCGCTTGCTGAAGCATGGATTGCTTCCGCCTTCGCTCTTCGCGCTACGGCGGACACGTCGTCGCTTCGCTCCTCGCAATGACGATCATGATTAAAACAAACTCAGCTGCTGCCCGCCGCCTTTCG
>DATHMA010000061.1:0-13800 GCA_035487555.1 Bradyrhizobium sp.
TCCTCGTTGAGCAGCGACAGGATCAGCCAGCGGTCGTCCTTGCAGCGATAATGGTTGGTGACGGCGTTGAGCGCGCGTTCGCGTGGCCGCCGCTCGCCGAATTTCGCGCCGCAGAGTTTTGCTTGCGCCAATACGGACGCAGCCCAGACGCCGTTCGCCATCAGATTCGAGGCCACATGCGCGCCCCTGCCGGTGCGTTCGCGCTGGTAGAGTGCGGTGACGATCGCGCCATAGAACGCCATGGCGCAGGGATGATCGCCCATGCCGGCAACCGAGCGCGCCGGCGTCGTCTCTTCATCGGCGCGCACCAGGTCCATCAGTCCGGAACGCGCCCAATAGGCGTTGCTGTCAAAGCCGGGTTTGTTGGCTTCTTCACCCTTTTCGCCATAGCCGGTGAAGGAGGCGTAGATCAGGCGATGGTTGAGATGGGCGAGATGGTCATAGGTGATGCCGAGCTTCGCGCGTACCTGCGGCGGCATGTTGGTGATGAAGACGTCGGTCTCGGTCACGAGCTTGTAGAGTACCGCCTGCGCCTCCGGCCTGGTGAGGTCGAGCGCGAGACTCTTCTTGTTTCGGGCCTCCATCAACCATGCATAATTGTGTTCGCTGTGTGGATAGCCCGGCAGGTTCGGCAGGTTGCGATAGGGATCGCCGGAACCGGGCGGCTCGATCTTGATCACGTCGGCGCCAAAATCGGACAGCACGGTCGCAGCCGCGGGCGCCGCGATGAAACTCGCGCAATCCAGAACCTTCAGCCCGTCGAAGATGCCCTTTTCCATGATGGCGTCGCTCCCGTCAGATTGTTGCTCTTATTGCCGTGCCAGGATGCCGGACGCGGCCGCGATCACGCCCATTTGACCGATGTTGGCAGGGGATGCAACCATTCGGGGAATGACGGCTCTCGTCATGGCCATGCAGGGCGCATATGGCAATGATCACGCGTCGGTTGTAAAGCTCTGACGGGTTGCGCCTGGCTGGAACCTCCTCGCGTCGAAGGGAGCGATCACGATGTCATCCTCCGACTTGCGAATGTTCGCGCTGGTCCTGCTTGTCGCCTTCCTCGCGCAGGGTGCGGCCCGGGCCGGCGACCTTGAAGACTGCACCGGCACCACCGCTGACAAGATCGAGGCGGGCTGCGCGGCGATCCTCAATGATCAGTCTCGGTCGGCGGAAGATCGGCTGAAGGCCTATGTGGCGCGGTCGCGTTACTATGCGGCGCACGTCAAGTACGACGCCGCGGCGACGGATGCCGACGCCGCGCTTCAGCTCGATCCGAAATCCCTGCCAGCGCTGTTTGCGCGCGGCTTTGCGCGGCAGCGGCTCGGCAAGTTCGACGACGCGCTCGCCGACTACAACCAGGCGATCGAGCTCGATCCAAAAAGTGCGCCTGCGATGGCGGCTCGCGGCGGCCTGAAGAACGACCAGAAGGCATGGGCGGATGCGATCGCCGATTACAGCCAGGCGATCACCATGCGCCAGGACTTTGCCCAGGCCTATGTCGGCCGCGCCCGCGCCTATGTCGAGACTGGCCAGCTCGACTCGGCGCTGAGCGATCTCAACGCGGCGGTCGCGATCAATCCGAATGTGCCGGGCGCTTTTTTCTGGCGCGGCCAGGCCTATCGGCACAAGGGCGATGCCGATCACGCGCTTGAGGATTTTTCGCGGGCGATTGCACTGTCGCCGCAAACCGAGATTGGGTCCTATTATGCGCGGGGACAAATCTTCAGCGCCAAGGGCGATTATGCCCGCGCCATTGCCGACTTCGATAAGGTGATGGCGATCTCGCCGAATGGCCCGGCCGCGCAGTCGGCCCAGCAGCAAAAGCAGACCGCGGCAGCGATGCAGGCGGAGCTTGCCAAGGTGCATGACGGGCAGGGGCAGCCGTCGCCGGCTTCCAAGCAGGCCGCGACGTGGCCTCCTGCGGCGCAGCCTATACCGGTTCCGCCGCGCCCTGTTTCGCCCAATGTCCCTTCCGCGCGGCAGGTGGTTACGGCGCCCGACGGATCATCTGCGCTTCAGACCTCCCGGGAGATCGGGCAATTGATGGCGCAACGGAAATATCCCGAGGCGATTGCGCGGCTCGATGGTGTCCTCGCTGCCGCGCCCGGCGACGAGCAGGCCCGTCGGCTTCGCGTCACGCTACTGATTCTGGTCACTCGCTTTTCGGAAGCCAGGGCCGACATCGATGAGGTGCTTAAGCTTAAGCCGGACGACAAACAGATGCTTGTGAATCGCTCTATCGCGTCGATGGGGATGAGGCAACTGGACCAGGCGTTAACCGATGTCAATCGCGCGCTCGCCGTCGATCCGAACAATGCGCTGGCCTATCTCAGCCGAGCCACGATCTACCGTCTGACCGGAAAGTACCAGGACGCCATCGACGATTGCGGCCGGTCGATCTCGCTCAGTCCGAAGGAAGCCGGAACCTATGCCGAGCGCGGGCAGGTGTATATGGCGGTCAATCAGCTCGACAAGGCGCTGGTCGATTTCGATCAAGCGCTCGCCATCAATCCGCTGAACGACATGGCGCGCGCCTCGCGCGGTCTCGCCTTGCTGCTGAAAGGCAACAATTCCGAAGGTCTGGTGGATATCAAGAACGCGCTCGACCGCAATCCAAACAATCAGACGGCAGAACTCGGGCAGGGGCTGGCGATGCTGGTCTCAGGTCAGTACGACCGTGCGATCGTGGCGCTCAACCAGATCATAGGCAAGAGCGGCGCCAATGATGCTTTCGCGCGAACGCTGCGTGCGCGCGCCTATCTCGGCAAAAACGATACGACGGATGCCTTGACCGATCTCAATCTCGTGCTTGGCACGCATCCCAACGACGCCAATGCGCTCGGCCTGCGCGGCCTCGCCTACATGGTGACCCGCCAGTACGACAAGGCGCTCGACGATCTGTCCAGGGCGATCGCACAACAGCAAACGGTCGAAAGGTATTTTGAGCGCGCCGCAATCTACGAAGCGCAAAACAAGATCGACAAGGCAACCAACGATTACAAGAGCGCTACCGAGCTGCAGCCGAAAACGGTGTTCGATATCGCCGCTCAGGCACAGGCGAAGCAGAAGGTTCAGCAGCTCGGAAAACGCATCCCCTGCGACTCCGGCCGGGGCGGCAGGGACGATACTTGCTTGTAAGGTACGATCCGAAGGCGAGCTGCATTTTCCGAGAGGATCATGCGCAGAGAACGGCCATTCACTCCTCGCCCGAGAGCAGCGCGGCATTGCCGCCGGCCGCCGCGGTGTTGATGGTCACCGTCTGCTCGGTGGCGAAGCGCGCGAGATAATGCGGGCCGCCGGCCTTGGGGCCGGTGCCGGAGAGGCCATGGCCGCCGAACGGCTGCACCCCGACCACCGCGCCGATCATGTTGCGATTGACGTAGATATTGCCGGTCGATAGCCGCGCGACGATGGTCTCCACCATGTCGTCGATGCGGGAGTGGATGCCGAGCGTGAGGCCAAAGCCGGTCACCTCGATCGATCGCAGCACGTCTTCCAGCCGTTCGGCCTCATAACGCACCACGTGCAGGATCGGGCCGAATACCTCCTCGGTGAGCTCGCCAGCGTCGTTCAATTCGAAAATATGCGGCGCGACGAAAATTCCCTCCGGGGCGGTGCCTGCGTAATGCACCCGCGCCTCGCGCTTCATGCGCGCGATATGCGCATCCAGCCGCGACTTGGCTTCCGCGTCGATCACGGGGCCGATATGGGTCGAGGGATCGGAAGCATCGCCAATCTTCAATTCGCGCGCGGCGCCCGCGATCATCTCGATCATGCGATCGGCGACGTCGTCCTGCACGAACAGAAGCCGCAGCGCCGAGCAGCGCTGGCCGGCGGAACGAAATGCCGAGGTGACGACATCGTCGGCGACCTGTTCGGGCAGTGCGGTGGCGTCCGCGATCATGGCATTGATCCCGCCGGTCTCGGCGATCAGCGGCACGATCGGGCCGTCCTTGGCCGCGAGCGTGCGGTTGATCGCGCGCGCAACTTCGGTCGAGCCCGTAAAGACGACGCCGGCAATCCCGGGATGCGCGACCAGCGCCGCGCCGATCCGGCCGTCACCCGGCACGAGACGCAGCGCGTCGGCGGGGATGCCGGCCTCGTGCAGCAGCCGGACCGCTTCGGCCGCAACCAGCGGCGTCTGCTCAGCGGGCTTGGCGACGACGGCATTTCCGGCCATCAGCGCCGCCGTGACCTGGCCGAGAAAGATCGCCAGCGGAAAATTCCAGGGCGAGATCGCGACGAAGACGCCACGGCCGCGCAGGCGTAACATATTGCTCTCGCCGGTCGGGCCCGGCATGGCTTCGCCGGCGCCGAACAGCTTTCGCCCCTCAGCGGCATAGTAGCGGCAGAAGTCGGCGGCCTCGCGCAGCTCGGAGAGCGCGTCGTCCAATGTCTTGCCACCCTCGCGCTGCAGCAACGCGATGAAATGCGCCGCACGGCTTTCGAGCAGATCGGCGGCTTTCTCCAGCGCGGCGGCCCGTTGAGCGGTTGGCGTCGCGCTCCAGCTCTTGAAGCCGCCGCGTGCAGCGGCAACGGCCGCGTCGGCCTCGGCCGGCGTCGCATCGGATATGCTGACCGCCGACGGCACGCTCTCTGCCGCGATCGCGACGACAAGCTGATCGAGCGCAACGCGCTCACCGAACTCGATGCCGCGCGAATTGATCCGCTGTGGCAACAACAGATCGCGCGGCAGGGGGATGTTGGGATGTCTGGCCTGCGCGGGACTGCCGATGATCTCGGCCGGCCGCTTCAGCAGGGTTTTGATTGGCACGGCATCGTCAGCGGCGAGCGCGACGAAAGAGGAGTTGGCGCCGTTCTCCAGGAGCCGCCGCACCAGATAAGCTAGGAGGTCGCGGTGGCTGCCGACGGGGGCATACGTGCGATAGGCAAGCTCGGGGCGATCCTCGGCAAGGCGTGCATAGAGCGCGTCGCCCATGCCATGCAGGCGCTGGAATTCGAAACCGCTGCTGCCGTCAGCGACTTCGAGCACGGTCGCGACCGTCAGCGCATTGTGGGTGGCGAATTGCGGGAACAGACGCGGCCGCAGCTCCAGAAGCTTGCGCGCGCAGGCGACATAGTTGAGGTCCGTCATCGCCTTGCGGGTGAAGACCGGGTAGCCGTCGAGCCCGCGCTCCTGCGCGCGCTTGATCTCGGTGTCCCAATAGGCACCCTTGACCAGCCGCACCATCAGGCGGCGATGGTGCGCGCGTGCCAGCGCACCGATGTAGTCGATCACCTCGGAGGCACGCTTCTGATAGGCCTGGATCGCAAGGCCAAAGCCGTCCCAGCCAGCGAGCGAGGCCTCGCCGAGGGTGGCCGCGATCACATCGAGCGATAGTTCGAGCCGATCGGCTTCCTCGGCGTCGACGGTGAAATTCAGGTCAAAGGATTGGGCGCGGCGGGCGAGATCGACCAGCCGCGGCACCAGCTCGGTCATCACCCGGCCGCGGCTCACGGCCTCGAAGCGCGGATGCAGTGCGGAGAGCTTGACGGAAATACCCGGCCGGTCGGGCAGGGGACGGTTGCCGGCGGCGCGTCCGATCGCGTGGATGGCGATGGCATAGGCTTCGAAATAGCGCTCGGCGTCGGCGGCCGTGCGCGCGCCTTCGCCCAGCATATCGAAGGAATAGCGCGGGCTCCTTGCCGACTGCGATTTCGCGCGGGCAAGCGCGGCTTCGATGGTCTCGCCGAGCACGAAATGGCTGCCCATCAGCCGCATCGCCTGGCGGGTTGCCGCGCGTACCGCGGGCGCGCCGAGCCGCTTGGCGAGCCGGCCGAGCGTTCCTTCCGGCGTCTCGCCGGGCTGGATCACCCGCGCCGACATTCCGAGCGCCCAGGTCGAGGCATTGACCAGGAAGGCCGAGGACTTGGTCTCGTGATGGATGAAATCACCCTCGCCGAGCTTGTCCTCGATGAACTGGTCGGCGGTGCGGGCATCCGGCACGCGCAGCAGCGCTTCGGCCAGCACCATGAGTGCCAGCCCCTCCTTGGTCGACAGCGCAAACTCGCGCAGCATATCCTCGACGCCGCCCAGCGGGTCGTCATTGCTGCGGATCGCCTCGATCAGCCGCGTCGCAGTGCGGTCGATCCGTTCATCCTGCTCTGCCGCCGGATGGGAAGCCGCAAGCAGGCGAGCCGCAACGGCGACCTCGTCCGGCGCATAAGGCGCGGCGAACGGCGGAGGAGCAGGCGAATCGGACGTCATGGCTTGCCTTGAAATGCCGGTGTCTTATCACGAGAACCGGTTCGGGCAGTGCAATAAACGTCCTATGTACGGGAAGAGCGTTTGGTGCGCTCTTACCGAAGGCAATCATTTCCGATGAAATGGTTTGAAGCCCCCTCCCGGATTTAGGTCCGGGAGCGTGCGCGGTCCGAGCTAAACCTTAATGTTCTCTGCCGAGGTCTTGCCGCGATTAGCGATCTCTTCGTATTCGATCGTCTGCCCTTCGTTAAGCGTCGAAAGCCCTGCCTTCTGCACCGCCGAAATGTGAACGAAAACGTCCTTCCCGCCGGACGAGGGCTGGATGAATCCATAGCCCTTGGTCGGGTTGAACCACTTGACCGTACCTTTAGCCATTAGTCGTCTCCGCGGGAGTAATAAATAATCAAAAGGCGAACAACCGGTCCCCGCACACCGGCATCATTCGGCGAAGCAGAATACGACGGTTGTGGCAAGCTGGGTAGCTTAAACAAGCATCGGAATCCGCCCGAAACGTTCGATATCGCGGCGCATTTGAGGCTTTTTCGCGGTTCTGGAGCATGATCCGGAAAAGCCTGCCCCGCACTTGATGCGGGGTGGATACCGGCTTTCCGATAAGATCACGCTCAATCAAAAGGCTTGCCCAGGCCCGCTCAATAAGTCGCGGCAAGATACTCGACGATCTTCGGCACGTCGGCATTGTCGATCGGAGCGCCATAGACCTTGACCATCTTGGTCACTTCGGCTTGCCAGAAATCCTTCTTGGACTTGGCATCCCGCGGCTGGGTATTGATGTAATCGGCCGAATGGCACCCTGAGCAATTGTTCTGCACCACGTCGAGATTGGGGCCAGGCTTGAACGCCGCGGTCTCGTCGGGAAGCTTGTAGACGACGGGCACCGCGCGCACCGCGACAAGGCCGAGCATCGAGGCAGCCGCCAGCGCCAGGAGAATCTGATTCCGCATGATGGTTCTCCTTCAGGCGACCGTGACGCGATAGGTTTCGATGACGTTGCGTAAGTACCCGGCCGGATTCCACCTGGGCTCGGCCGGTTGCACTTCGCCCGCATTGCTGGTCGCGCGCACCTTCAATTCGTAGCTTCCGGCCGCGAGCTTCACCGGCAGCTTCCATTCCCGAAACGAATATTTGCTGATCTCGTGGGCGAGCTTGGCCGGCACCCAGGTGTTGCCGCCGTCGGTCGAAACCGCGACTTCCTTGATGCCCTTGCCGCTGTCGAAGGCGATGCCCTTCAGCACGGTCCGGCCCGCCTTCAGCTTCGCGCCATCGGTCACGTTGGTGATGAAGGAGCGCACGGTGAAGCGGTTGATCGGGATGGTGGCCTTCGGCGCGGTGCCCGGCTCGACGCTGTTGTTGGGCGTGTCCGGGATGCGATAGGCGGACTTCATCCAGAAGCCGTCGAACTCGTGGTCGAGGACGGTGATCTCGTTGAGGTGCTTGACCCAATAGGTGCCGTAATAGCCGGGCACGATGAGGCGGAGCGGAAAGCCGTTGAGGACCGGCAGATCCTCGCCGTTCATGCCATAGGCCAGCATCACCTCTCCGTCGCTTGCGTGGTCGATGTCGAGCGCCTTGGCGAAATCCGGCGTCGTGTCCATCACCGGGCCGTCGAGGCCGCCGAACATAACCTGCTTGGCACCAGCCTGCACGCCGGCCATGTCGAGCACGGTCTTGAGCGGCACGCCATGCCAGCGCGCGCATCCCATTGCGCCGTTGCCGAGCTGACCGCCGGCGACGCGCGGGGTGAAAAAGCCGCGGCTGTTGCCGGAGCACTGATTGACGGCGACGATCTCGGTCGCCTTCAGCTTGCGGATATCCTTGAGCGACAGCGTCAACGGCTTGTCGACCTTGCCCTTCACCTCAAGCGTGAACTTGTCGGGATCGATATTGAGCGGCACGCCGGCGAGATGATAGCGCACGAAGAACGCATTGTTCGGCGTGATCGGGCCGTCGTTGAAGATGGAGAAGGGCGTCTCGAGCTGCGGCGGCCGGCTGGTCAGGCCGATCATCGGCCGCTTCTGCGGATAGGACACGACGGGCCGTTCGCCATTGTCGAACGGCAGCGTCACCGTATCGGCGAGCGCGCGCGTTGAGGCAAAACCCGTGGCAAGCGCGGCCACACCGGCGCGCTTCATCAACTCTCGTCGATCGAGCATATGGCTTCCTCCGAAGCTTCTTGGTCTGAACCGGTCATCACCGGAATCGAAGCTGGGAGTGGTGCATGGCAGCGAAGGTGAGTCAAATAGTGGCTTGGTGCAAGCGGTTGCAATGCACAAGCACAAATGAAAATCCCGGCCGCCTGTCTCGGTGACCGGGATTTCCACGCAGAGGAAGGCTCGCGATCAGTAGCAGACGTTGACGAGACGCATCCGGTAGCCGAACGGGGTCAGCACCGGCTGGCTCACGAGGCAGCCATCGCCGACGCCGACATAGCCAACGCCGAAGTGCGGATGATGGAAGCCCCAGCCGCCACCCCAGCCACCGCCGAAGCCGAACGGCTTCGCCGACGCGGCGGTCGGAGCGAGAGCTGCAGCGCTGATCGTGGCAGCGGCAACGAGACCAAGAGCAAACTTACGAAACATCGTCATTCTCCAAATAATGCGCCGCGAGCGTTTCGCTTCCGGCGCGGGTTGCAGTCATACCCACCGTCCGTCAGTCGAATGCTCGAAGATTCGGGTTCGCGGAAATATCCTGAACAAACGTTCAGATGTGCCGGAGGTCACATACGGATTTGTGCAGGGCGCGGCTTACGCCGCCACGGTTGCGAGCTTGTCGATGAGTGCCGACAGCGCCTTCGTTTCCGTCACCACGCGAACCGTCATCGGCTCGGCACGGCCGCGAATCTCGACCTCCTGCCGCGGCGGGTCGTTGTCGGAAAGGCCCGCGGTGTTGTGCACCTCGTCCGAGATGATGGCTTCGCAGGCGAGCGACTTGGTCATGTCCTGTAGGCGCGCGGCGACATTGACGGGATCGCCGAGCGCCGTGAACACCATGTGGTCGCGATAGCCGATGTCGCCGACGATCACTTCGCCGCCGTGAATGCCGATGCCGAAGCGGATCGGCTCGCGCAGGTCGTGGCTCAGGAACTGGTTCAGCTCATCGATATTGTGTGAGATCAGCGCCGCTGCGCGGATCGCCTGCCGGCAGGCGGTCTCTGCCGGTACGGTAAGCCCGAACAGCGCGAGCATGCCGTCGCCGACGAACTGATTCGGCCGGCCGCCGCATTCGATCACCGCCTGCGACACGGCGGCGAGAAAGCGATTGACGACGAACACCGTGTCGAACGGCAGCATCTTCTCGGCAAGCCGCGTCGAGCCGCGCATATCGACGAACAGGCTGACCAGATAGCGCTCCTCGCCGATGCGAGCCGGGTGCGACGCATGCGTGTTGGCCGAAGCGAGGCTGGGTATGAAGAGCTGGAAGAAGGAGAGATCGGAGGTCGGCCGCAACTGGCACGCCAGCCGGATCGACGGGTCGTTGGCGCCGACGCGGGCGAGCACGAAGGCTTCGCGCTGAGACGGCTCCGGCAAGGTGGCATGATCGCCGATCACGCGGATGCGGCAGGTCGAGCAGCGTGCGCGTCCGCCGCAGACGCTTGCATGCGGGACATTGTTGCGCAGGCTCGCCTCGAGCACGCTCAGTCCCTTGGGCACGCGGACCGTGCGGCCGTTGCCATAGGACAGGCTGATCATGCCGCCACGGCGTTCGTTCAGCGCCCGCGCCGCGCGGGCCAACACGACGATGACGATCAGGCCGAGATAGCCCGAGATGAAATAGGTGATGATGTCGTTGAGCACATCCTGCTCTGCTGGCGTCCCCAGATTGCGCTCAGACAGGTTGCTCGCCTGCCAGCTTGCTTCCTGGCTCAAAGCGACGACGGCGCGCCCGCCCTGGTAGAAGCCGAGCAACGCCAGCGTTGGAATCAGCACGGCGGCCGCGAGCAGGAACGGTGCGGCGCGCTTGAAGAACGCCTTCATGCGCAACCAGAAAAAAAGACCGATGCAACCGTGAATCCAGGCGATGGTGAGCACGAGCGCAATCTGCACGCCCTTGGACGGATGCGAGACCCAGAAGGCATAAAGCTCCTGCGGATAGAGCTTCTCCTGGGCGAACAGGCTTTGTCCGAGCCGGGCGCCAATGACGTGAAACGCGACCAGCGCCGGGATGCTCAGCCCCAGCACCAGCTGCAGCGGCTCCAGCGCGGCCCAGCTGAATTGCCGGCGCTGGTAGAGCGCCCAGAAGCCGAGGCATGAATGGATCAGCGCCGAGCCGTAGAAGATGATCGCGATGGGGGGGAACTGCCAGAACAGCGTGTGGTAGTAGACGCCCTCGGCCAGCGCATCGAGCGAGATGTTGCCGAGCGCGTGGTTGAGGAAATGGCTGATCAGGTAGCTGAACAGCACCAGGCCGCAGACCAGCCGCACCTGTCGCACGCCGATACCACGGAAGAACGTCCTGATCGGTGCGGCGGAAGATGAGGTCACGTGGTCCATATCAGCATTATCCGCTATCGCCGCCATCCATTCCAGAGGGTAGATCGCAAGTTGACTCGTCCGGTGTAGTCGGAGAGAAAGCGCCGTGACATTAACCCCTTCCGACCGCCGTTCTTCCGCCCGGCCCCTGATCATCGCCGCCATCGTGATTGCCGCGATGACAGCTTTGCGAATCATCTATGCCAGCCTGATCGATCTGCGCACCGACGAGGCCTATTACTGGACCTGGTCGAAGGAGCACGCGCTGTCGTTCCTCGATCATCCGCCTATGATCGCCTGGTTCATCCGGTTCGGCACCGCGATGTTCGGCGACACCAATCTCGGCGTGCGCTTTGGTGGCATCGTCGCGATGCTGGTCATGCAATTGCTGCTGGCCGACATCGCCCGCCGCGTGACCCGCGACACCAGAGCGATCGTCTTCGCATTATTGATGCCGGAGGCCGCGCTCTATTACGGGCTGCTGATGGCGAAGGTTGCGCCCGACGTCGCGCTGATCCCGTTTGCGGTCGCGATGATCTGGTCGCTGGTGCGGCTCGCTGAAAGCAATGACCACCGCTGGTGGCTTGCCGCGGGTATTTTCGGCGGGCTTTCGCTGCTGTCGAAATTCACCGTCGTGATGATGTTGCCCGCGGTCGCCGCCTTCATGCTGGTGCCGGACTGGCGGCTGCGCCAGCTGCGCTCGCCCCATCCATGGTTCGCGGCGCTGATCGCGATTGTGCTGTTCTCGCCGGTCCTGATCTGGAACTACCAGCATGACTGGGCCTCATTCCGCTTCCAGGCGGTGCGGGCGACCGCCGTGCACGAATTTTCACTGCGTACCGTCGGCGACTATATCGGCCTGCAATGGGGGCTGGTCGGCTTCGTTTTGTTCCCGGTCGTGCTGTCTGGATTAGTGCTCACCGCCTGGCGCGGCTATCGCAACCGCGAGCCGGTCGCGATCCTGCTGTCATCAGCGGTGCTGGTTCCCTTTCTCTATTTCTTCTGGAAGTCGCTGACGCTTCGGGTCGGCGACACCTGGCCGATGTTCATGTGGCCCGTCGGCTTTGCCGCGGCCGCGATCAACATCGCAATGCTGCCGCGCGAAGGCTGGCCGGGCTGGATGATCCGATCGACGATCAAATGGGTCAATGTAGCCCTCGCGACCGGCATCCTCTTCGTCATTCTAGTGGCGCTCTATTACCTCGTGGCGCCCTGGAACTTCATCGGCCGCGCCGATCCGATCGGCGGCGAGGCCGGCTACGAGCAACTGGTGTCGCGTGTGGAGGCCGAGCTGCAAAAGACCGGCGCGACCTGGATCGCAACCACCGACTATCGCACCTATGCGATGCTGCGCTGGTTCCTTGGGGACCGGCTGCCGGTGGTCGAGGTCACCGAGCGCGGCCGCTTCCAGGGCTTTGCCGATCCCGGCATGGACCGGATCAAGGACCACACTGGCCTCTATGTCGCGCGCGAGCCCGACCAGACGTTGCCGCTATGGGACCTGACCAGCGCCAAGCGCGAGCCGCTGGAGCGCGTCGACCGCGTCTGGCGCGGCATCGTGATGGATACCTATGCGCTGGAAAAGCTGACCGGCTGGACCCCAGAGTTGTCCCCCCCGCCGGATACGCCTTTCTTCCGCTGGCGCGTGCTGGCGGGGGATGCAATACGATCAAACCGTATTGTCTTTAACAAGGATCGCGACAAGCGACATCTATCGGGAGAAACCCCCCATGTTTGTTCGAATGGCGGCCTTGTTTGTTCGAATAGCAGGCTTGGCGCTGACCGTTTTTGCCTTCGTTCAGCCGGCTAGGGCCGAATATCCAGACCACGCCATCAGGATCATTGTGCCGTTCGCGCCGGGCGGCGGCACCGATGTGTTGGCGCGCATCATCGCGCAAAACCTGGGCAGCAAATGGGGCCAGTCGGTCGTGGTCGAGAACCAGCCGGGTGCCTCGGGCGCGAT
Source organism: Bradyrhizobium sp. (assembly GCA_035487555.1). Lineage (GTDB taxonomy): Bacteria > Pseudomonadota > Alphaproteobacteria > Rhizobiales > Xanthobacteraceae > Bradyrhizobium. The sequence goes on from DATHMA010000061.1 coordinate 12,656, forward strand.
CGGCTCCCGCAACGTCATGAAGGCTGCTCCCGACGGCTATACGCTTTTGATGGCCTCGACCGGTTCGCTGATGGCGGTCTCGGCGGCATCGGAGAGCAACGGCCCGTTCGACGTCAACAAGGTGCTGACCCCGATCGTGATCGGCGCCGCACCGCCTTATCTCCTGGTCGCCAATCCGAAACTGCCGGTGAAGACGACCGAAGATCTGATCCGCTACGCCAGGGAGAAGCCGGACGGCCTGACCTATGGCTCCTCGGGCGTCGGCGCGGCATCGCATCTGTCGGGTCTGTTGTTCGCTGGCCAGACCGGCATCAAGATGCTGCATGTGCCCTACAAGGGCACGGAGCCGGCGGTAACCGATCTGCTCGGTGGCCGCATTGACGTCATGTTTGCGCCGGGACCGGTGGTGCAGCAATTCGTCAAATCCGGGCAGCTGAAGGCGCTTGGCGTGACCGACACGCAGCGCTCGAAATTCTATCCGGATGTGCCGACGGTGGCTGACGCTGTGCCCGGCTATGAATCCGTCGGCTGGTTCGGGTTGCTCGCGCCGTCGCAGGCGCCGTCCGACATCGTCCACAGGATCAATGCAGTCATCGTCGAGGCGATGCAGACCCAGGAATTCCGCGATCATCTGGCGACACTGGGCGCAGAGCCGAAGCCGCAGACGCCGGAAGAGTTCGGCCGCTACATCAATGCCGACGTCGCCAAATGGAGCAAGCTTGTGAAAGACAACGACGTGCAATTACCGGGAGGAAAGTGAATATGCGTTTGGCTACTTTCGTCGATTCGCCGCTGGGCAATGAGGCGCGGTTCGGCATTGTCCGCGGCGATGACATCGTCGACGTCGTTGCAGCCGCCCATGCGCTGCGTCGGCCGGTTCCAGCGACCACGGTCAAAAGCGCCCTCACAAGCGGTGCGCAGACGATCGCGGCGCTGGAAGAGCTTGCGGCAGCGGCGGAACGCGCAAACCTGCTGCGGCCGATCGCCGATCTCAGGTTCCTGCCGCCAATCCCGGACCCTTCAAAGTTCTTCTGTGTCGGCAAGAACAACAAGAAGCATCGTGAGGAACTGGCCGCCAACAAGATGCTGACCGAAATTCCCAACGAGCCGACCGGTTTCATCAAGCTCATCAGCACGATGTCCGG
>DATHMA010000062.1:0-23036 GCA_035487555.1 Bradyrhizobium sp.
CTCCGACATCGCCAAGCTCGTGGTCAACCAGCCCGCCGCGGTGCGCGTGATCGGCTCCGGCGATGTCGACGGCAAGGTCCGCCGCATCGGGCCGACGGTCGAGCCGGCCGTGCAGCAGGGCCAGGTCTTCATCGGCATCAATACGAACCGCCGACTGCTGGTGAATGCCGCGGGCCGCGCGCTGATCAAGACCGGCCAAAGCTGCAACATCGCCGTGCCGCTCACGGCCGTGCAGTATGGCAGCGCCGGCACCGTGGTGCAGGTGGTCAAGCGCGACCGCGTCGAGACGCGGCGGGTCGAGGTCGGGCTGATGAGCGGCGGCCAGATCGAAGTCCGCGACGGCCTCAGTGAAGGCGACGACGTCGTCGCCCGCGCCGGCGCGCTCCTGCGTGAGGGTGATCCGGTGCGGCCGGTCGCGGAAGCGGCGAATGTGAAGTGACGGCGCTTTCACCTCTCCCCAACGGGGAGAGGTCGGATTGCGGAGCAATCCGGGTGAGGGGCCGCAGCTCTCACGATAGACCGTAATCCCTCACCCGATTTGCTGCGCAAATCGACCTCTCCCTGCGGGAGAGGTGAAGCGAGCCCCGGCGATGACGAGGGGTGGTTTACTTAACCGCCCGTCGCATCCGCCGTCGCAAACCGGATATCCTCCAGCAGCGAGGACGACACCGACGGCACCTGCCCGCCTTCCGAGGCGCGGGAGATCGCGATGCGGGTCTGGTTGAAGACGGCTTCGGCGTTGGCGCCGGGCTTGTCCAGGTGAGTGAGCAGCTCGCCCACCAGCACGCTGTGCTCGCCACTGGAATCGTCCGCCACCTGGCCCGGCGTCGCAGACGAGAGGATCAGCGCGTTGTCGGGCGCGGCGATCGGCGCCAGGCCATGGCTGAAGGAGCGGAAGCGGCGCTCATAGGGGTTGCGCCTCGAGGCATCGACCACGACGAGTTTCGCGCGGGCGCCCTGCTGCTTCATGACATCGAGCACGGCTTCGATGCTGACGCCCTCGTGGCGCACATCGCGTTCCTTCCAGATCGTGGCATCGACCGGGATCATGTAGCTCTCGCGGCCGACCTGCACGCCATAACCGCCGAAGAACAGCATCACGACCGAGTCGGAGCGGATCTTGCCGCGCAGGCGATCGACCGCGCGGACCATGTCGTCGCGGGTGGCGTCCTCGACCACCTCGACGTCGAAGCCGTCGTGGCGGAGCGAAGCGGACAGCGCACGCGCGTCATTGATCGGCTGCGCCAGCGGCGCGCTGGCGTCGGGATAATGGCCGTTGCCGATGATCAACGCGACGCGGGAAACCTTCTTGGAAGCGGACGAGCCGAGATCCGTGCCGACCGCCCTGGCCGCATCCACCGCGCGCAGGTTCAGCGCCGCATGCGCGCCAATCGCCAGCGACACCGTCGCGGCCACACCGGCGACGATCGCGAGCGTCCGGCGGGAGATAGGGAGCTGCGGTACTCTCATCACGGTTATTCCTGCTCGTTGTTCAGGACGCGTCCGATTAGTCGCGCCAGTCATTCCGAGGTTTGCGGGATTGGCGAAGCGTGTGTCGCTAAATTGCGATCAATTTGCGGCACCGCAACAAACAAACCCTTAACCGCTCCAGCCCGCCACGGCAATACGGAACTCTCCGACGGGATTAAGTATTTGAAAAATCTGATTAATTTTGTCGCCCTAACGAACGGTTTACCCTATTCCCGTCACCGTTGCGGCGATCTTGGCGCCAAAAGGCCGCTCTCCGCTGTGATGGCAGTCACATTTGTGTTTCCCAACCCTTCATGCCAATTTTCATGACAGTTTTCCTGGCACTTGCTGGTTCGGGGTGGAACGCTGGCGACCAATTGTCGCGATCGTCCGAGGCCGGCGGCGACTTTCGGCACAGGGTTCGGGCGAAAGAAACGTCATGGGTTTTCAGTATTTCGCCGGTGCCGCCATCCGCGCACTGACAGCCGACAAGCGCGGCCCGTCGCTCTACGACCTCTGCGACCCCCTGCTGTTGAACGGATGCGGCGGCGACGCCCATCTCGCCAAATTCTACAAGACCGCACTCGGCAACCCGGCGCTCCGCGCCCTGCTCCGCCGCGCCGGCCTGCCGGAACTCTCCGACCCCTCCCGAATGCAGCCGCTGCGCGAGGCGCTGATCCGGGCCCGCGACGACGAGACGCCGGACTGGGACGCGATCGGCAGGCCGGTCGCCGACCTCCTCGACAGCATTGAGCTCTCGCATCCGAAACCGCAGCCGCTGGCGCCGAACGGCGCCGCCCCAGGGCTGGGCGAAATCGAGCGCACGATCCGCACCTGCGCGGGCCATCTGCTGGGCTCGTTCCGCAAGAATGGCTTCATCCCGACCTATGCCGCCTTCAACCTGATCGGCGATCCCGATCTGCGCGGCCGCGAGTTCCTGATGGCGCTGACGGGGCTGAATGCGCGCGGCTACAAGAACTCGACATTGCTGTTCAATCTGGCGCGCGTCTTCATTGCGCGCTCCAAGGCCCGCGACATCATCAACCCGCCCTGGCAGGGCATTGCCGAACCGATGTGGCAGCCGATGCAGATCCGCCACCGCTCGGCCTATTACGATGCGTTCTTCACCGAGGCGCTGTTTTCCTATCTGGAGACGGGACTGGCGTCGACGGCGGAGACCACTGAGGCGCGCAAGGTGATCGCAGAGCTGGTCGAGTTCTGCATCTCCATCAGCCGCGAGGAAGTGCGCTCGCATGACGGCAGCCCCGTCAACGTGATCACGGCGCTGGCGCCGCCGCCGCATCCGCGCTTCTCCCGCTTCTTCACCCAGATCAAGCAGGACCTCGGCTTCGGCATCTATGTGCCGGATTGCGACACCACCGCCTGCTCGTTCTCGGCGGCAACGCAGGCCGGCTCGACCGATCCGATCCTCGACCAGCCGCTGCTCGACTTCTATGCCGGCTATCAGGTGCGCGAGGGTGCCAACGAGCCTGTCGTGACGGTGCCGCTCAACGACAATATCGATTTCGAGGGCGGCGTTGCGACCTGGATCGACAATCTCAAGGGCGAGCGGCCCTATGGCAACGACCTCGACCCGACGCTCAATCTCGACATTCTCGAAGTGTCCTTCCGCAACCTGAAGCGCTGGAAGATTCTGGAGACGCCGTCGCGGCTGGAGACCGTTCACCGCATCATCGGCTTCCAGCGGAAGCTCGCCGAAAGCGGCGCCTTCGCCAATCCGCGCTCGCATATCTATTATCTGCCGGAGCTCTACTGCGCCTATTTCGGCCGCTGCTATGCCGCCTTCATCGCGCTGCCGTCAGCCGCGCGCGCGGCGATCGACCCGGCCGGCGCGTTTGAGGTGATCCGCGCCCGCGTGCTTGGCTATGTGCAGACTGAGCTGATCGCCTGCGAGATGAACCCGTTCGATGCGGCGCTGGCGCTGATCGCGCTCGGGCATCTAGGGGCGGATGCCGCGACCTATACGCCGGCGCTCCATTGCATCATCGCCCATCTCGGCGAAGGCGGCCGCCACGGGCCGTTCCGTGCCTATGAATGGAACAAGATGAAGACCCCGACGCGTATCCTGGTCGGCGGCCCTGAGGTGACGTCCGCCTTCGTGCTGATGGGGCTGTCGCTGGCGCGGCGGGGGATGATGGGCGCGCACTAATTATTCGCTTTCGTCCTGGCGAAAGCCAGGACGACAGGAGATATCGGATCAAGCGGTGGTTATCGCGTTAAGTTGACGGTGCATGAGACCAGCCGGCGGCTAGCCCCATCGCCGAATCCATTCCACAATCGGAACATTCTTCGATCGATACAAGTTTGGCTTTTTGCATGATCCGATCCTCCGCCACCGCCGTCCTGCTTCTCATGCTGCCATCGCTCGCGCTCGCGGCCGATATCACCGGCGTGCCGAAAATCCGCGAGGGCGACACTGTGACGATCGGCTCAACCCATATCCGGCTAGGCGGCATCGACGCACCTTCGACCGACCAGCTTTGCCTCAACCCGAAGGGCGAGCGCTGGACCTGCGGGGTTGCCGCGCGCGACGAGCTGATCAAGCATTTCGGCAACAAGACGTGGACCTGCCATGCCCGTTCCGTCGACCGACGCGGCCGCACCGTGGCGCGTTGCGAGGTCGATGGCGAGGACATCCAGAAATGGATGGTGGCGAATGGCTGGGCGCTGGCCTACACCCGCGTCTCGCATGACTATGAGTCTGACGAGAAGGCCGCGCGCGAAGCAAAAGCCGGCATGTGGCAGGGCGCCTTCTTCGCGCCATGGGACTGGCGCGTGCGCAACAAGAAGACCACGATCCTCGGCGCGACCAAGCCGCCGGAGAATGCCAGCGCGATCCTGCTCGCTTCGGCTTCCGGCGAAGTCGCGCCCTCGCCCGACTGCACCATCAAGGGCAACGTCAACGGTTCCGGCGAATGCATCTATCACAAGCCGACCAGCCGCTGGTACGCGCAGATCAAGATGAAGATCAGCAAGGGCACGCGCTGGTTCTGCTCTGTCGAGGAAGCCGAAGCCGCCGGCTGCCGCGAGACACGGCGGTAGTAACGGGCCGCCTCAGAGCTCCACGGACCGCATCGGTGCAGGCGCACCGGGCCGATCAGGCTGAATGATGCTTGCAAGCCCGAAGTTTGCACTTACCAATTTCGGTGCGCGCACGAATACGACGCCGCAAAGGGTAGCCCGCCTCCACACCACGCGACAGGCAAACGTCCTGTGAAAACCGCCGAACGACAGATCAAACCCGCCGGCGAAGATGTAGTAGGGCGTGGAAATACGGGCACCAAAGGCACTGATGTCCCGCACTATACAAGGATGGTGCTTACCAATTCCATCGAAGGAAAGCAGTGCAGGAAAATTGATGACTTCGCGCGGCAGGGCGCGACGTTCCGCTGATCTTTGGATCATGACGAGAACTCCCCGAAAGCTTCATTGCTTCAGTTCCAGGTCCCGCCGAACCTCGCGGTGAGATAAACTTGTAGCGGTTGCGCCAACAAGCAGTATGGCTGTCTAATTAAAGTTGGATCGAATTTTCTGGTTAACGAGCAAATGGACGGTGACACAATCTCAACTATATGCACGAAGCCGCGCACATCGGTCCTTTCCGGACGCCTGAACAGATGACCGACGATCCTCACCACGACACGCATGGCCACGCCCATCACCACGCCCGCCTCGAGCGCGTGCTGCTGACGCTGCTTGCGGTCGTGCTCGTCTATACGGCGATCGCCTATCTTCTGCTGCCGGCGATCTGGACGCATTATGAGCACCAGAAGGGGCTGGCGGCGCTGCCGATGGTGACGCGCACCAAGCAGGGCATTCCCGGCGATCCCATCAATGTCGGACTGATCGGCAACGAGAAGGAAGTATTGTGCGCGATGAACGCGGCGAAATGGTATCCGGCCGATCCCGTGACGTTCAGATCGTCGATTGAAATCGCAGGCTCCGTGCTGCTCGACCGCGCCTATCCCGATGCGCCCGTCAGCCCCCTGTTCTATCTCGGCCGCCGCGAGGATCTGGCCTTCGAGAAGCCCGCAGGCAAAAGCGCCGACCGCCGTCATCACGTGCGCTTCTGGAAGGTGCTCGACAAGGGCGAGGAACAGCGGCCGGTCTGGCTCGGCTCCGTCACCTTCGACAAGGGCGTCGGCGTCAGCCATTTCACCGGCGCCATCACCCATCACATCGATGCCGATGTTGACGCCGAGCGCGACGGACTGGTGAAGGACATCGAGGACGTGGGCATGGCGACCGCCAAATATCAGGTGACCGGCGTCGGTCCCACGCTGACCGGCCGCAATGGCGGCGGCGATCCCTATTACACCGATGGCGAGGTCTGGATCCTGCGGCTCGTTCCCGATTGCCAGAAGCAGACCGGCCCGATCACCGAGCTGCCGAGCCCGCCCGCCACCGAGCTGAAAGATCAGATCTGGCATGAGATCACGACAGCGATAGGAAAATAGGCCCGCCTCAAGCTTGATATTTGGCGGTATAAACTGCATCCATGGCGGGCAATGAAAAGTAAGGAACAGCAGCGATGACCGTTCGCGCGGGCCGTGAGATCCTGGCCCTCCCCGGCCCCACCAACATGCCCGACGAAGTGCTGCAGGCGATGCATCGCCCGGCGCTCGACATTTATTCCCGCGAGATGACGGATCTCTCCGACGGGTTGCATCGCGATCTGTCCAATCTGTTCGCGACCAGGAACAAATCCTACATCTACATCTCCAACGGCCATGGCGCCTGGGAGGGCGCGCTGTCCAACGTGCTGTCGCGCGGCGACAAGGTGCTGGTGCTGGAGAGCGGCCGTTTCGCGGTCGGCTGGGGCAACGCCGCAACCCTGATGGGCGCCGAGGTCGAGGTGCTCAAGGGCGACTGGCGCCGCGCGGTGCGGGTCGAGGAAGTCGCGGAGCGGCTGCGGCAGGACAAGACGCACGAGATCAAGGCCGTTCTGGTCGCGCAGGTCGACACGGCTTCGGGCGTCTGCAACGACATCGAAGGCATCGGCAAAGCGATCCGCGCGACCGGCCATCCGGCGCTGTACATGGTCGACGCGGTGGCGTCGCTCGGCTGCATGCCGTTCGAGATGGACAAATGGGGCATCGACGTCGCGATGTCCGGCTCGCAGAAAGGCCTGATGACCCCGCCCGGCCTCGGCTTTGTCGCAGCCAGCGATCGCGCGCAGGCCGTGCACAAGAAGGCCAATATGCGCACGCCCTATTGGGACTGGACCGAGCGCGAGGGCACCGAGCACTATCGCCGCTATGCCGGCACCGCGCCGGTGCATCTGTTGTTCGCGCTGCGCAGGGCGATCGACATGCTGCTCGATGAAGGCCTGGAGCACGTGTTCCTGCGCCACCGGCTGCTCGCCGAAGCGGTGCGGCGCGCGGTCGCGGTCTGGGCCGAAGGCCAGACGCTTGGCTTCAACATCGACGAAGCCTCGGAACGCTCCGATACCGTGACGACCGTGACGATGGCCAACGGCCACGATCCGGCAAAACTGCAGCGCTACTGCACCGAGAAATGCGGTGTGGTGCTCGGCACCGGCATCGGCGATTTGCAGGGCAAGGCGTTCCGCATCGCCCATATGGGCCATGTCAACGCCGCGATGATCCTGGGAACCCTCGGCGTCGTCGAGGTCGGCCTCAACGCGCTGAAAATGCCGCATGGCAAGGGCGGCATGGAAGCCGCCGTGTCGTATCTCGGCGAAAGTGTGAGTGCGTAGAGCGGATAAATTCAGGTTACGCTGGCGCAGCGGTGACGGTGCACCTCTCCCCTTGTGGGAGAGGTCGGATCGCATCGAAGATGCGATCCGGGTGAGGGGTCTGTCTCCGCGCATGACTCTTCCAATCGAGTTCGCGGAGAGAACCCCTCATCCGTCGCGGACTTCGTCCGCGCCACCTTCTCCCACAAGGGGAGAAGGAAGATCGACTATTGACGCCTTTCCGTCGCCCCGTTGTTCGTGCTTATATTGATCCACTGATAAATAGCAGGCCGAACAACGGCGCGCAGGCGTACCCCATGGCGGGTGCGCCGGATTGGGGAGGGGTGTGAGTGGCGTCGGTTGAATTGCGCGGCCTGACCAAGCGGTTCGGGGCGCTTAGCGTTGTCGATGACGTCTCGCTCCGGATCGATCATGGACAACTCGTCTGCCTGCTCGGCCCCTCCGGCTGCGGCAAGACCACGACATTGCGGCTGATCGCCGGCTTCCTCGAGCCGAGCTCCGGCGAAATCCATGTCGGCAACCGCGTCGTGTCCTCGCCGGCCAAGACCGTGCCGCCCGAAAACCGCAAGATGTCGATGATTTTCCAGAGCTACGCGCTCTGGCCGCACATGACTGTCGCCGAAAACATCGTCTATGGTCTGCGCCTGCGCAAGCTCGACCGCGACACCATCGCCAAGAAGCTCGCGGCCATCCTCGGCACCACAAAACTTGAGCCGTTGGCGCAGCGCTATCCGGGCGAGCTCTCCGGCGGCCAGCAGCAGCGCGTGGCGCTGGCGCGCGCGCTGATCGTCGAGCCCGAGACGCTGCTGCTCGACGAGCCGCTCTCCAACCTCGACGCCAATTTGCGCGAGGAGATGCGCTTCGAAATCCGCAGGCTACATGACCAATACCGCTACACCACCGTCTATGTGACCCACGACCAGTCGGAGGCGATGACGACGGCCGATCTGATCGCGGTCATGAACGCCGGCAGGATCGATCAGCTCGGTACGCCCGAAGACATCTACGACCGGCCACAATCGGAATTCGTGGCGCGCTTCATCGGCGCCAGCAATGTCATCAAGGGCACAGCTCGCGATGAGAACCATGTCGACTTTGCCGGCACGACCTTGCAGGTGGTCGGCGCCAAGCTGGCGGCTGGCGCGACGGCGCCGGTCGCGATCCGCCAGCATGATATCCCGTTGTCGACTCAGGCACCAAGCAATCCGCAGAATGCGCTGAAAGCGCGCGTGACGCGCCAGGTGTTCCTGGGCGCGACCCGCGACTATCTGGTCGAGGTCGCCGACGGCACGATGCTGCGCGTCGTCACTGCACCGGACAACATTGTGCCGGAAGGAGACGAAGTCTGGCTCACGCTGCCGCCTGACCGCTGCCGGGCCTTGAGCCGCTAATGACAAAATGGAGCGCGCGATGAAAAAGCATTCCCTTTCACGGCGCTCGGTTTTGAAAGGAACGGGCGCACTCGCGCTCGGCGCGGTGTTCGCCTCGCCATCGCGTGCCGCGGCGCCGCCGGCGGAAGCGATCACGCCGCAGCTCATCGAGGCCGCGAAGAAGGAAGGCAAGGTCGTGCTCTATTCGGCATTGGACCTGCCAGTGGGGGAAAAGCTCGGCAAGGCGTTCGAGGCGGCCTATCCCGGCGTCCAGATCCAGATCGAGCGCTCCGGCTCGGAGCGGCTGTTCCAGCGCATCGCGCAGGAGCACGACGCCAACATTCACGCCTGCGACGTGGTCACCTCCGCCGACGCCTCTCACTTCATCCCCTGGAAGCGAGACGGCCGGCTGATGCCCTTCGTCTCCGAGGATATCGCCCGATATTTCCCGGAACCATATCGCGATCCCGACGGCCTGTTCGCGACCTCACACATCTGGCTGTGCTCGATCGCCTACAACACCAGCCTCGTGAAGCCGGAAGATGCGCCAAAGAGCTACGCGGACCTGCTCGATCCCAAATGGGCGGGCAAGATGGTGAAGGGACATCCGGCCTATAGCGGCACGATCATGACCGCGACCTTCCAGCTCGCGCGCGACCTCGGTTGGGAATATTTCGAGAAGCTTTCCAAGCAACGCGTGATGCAGGTGCAGTCCTCGACCGACCCGCCGAAGAAGCTCGCGCTCGGCGAGCGCGCTGTGATGGCCGACGGCAACGAGTACGGCGTGCTGATGTTGAAGGAGGCGAGCCAGCCGGTCGAGCCGATCTATCCGACGGAGGGTACGCCAACCATCTCCGGCCCGACCGGCATCTTTGCCGACGCGCCGCATCCGAACGCCGCAAAGCTGTTCCAGGCCTGGCTGCACACCCGCGAGACCCAGCAATTCTTCATGGACTTCACCGCGCAACATTCGGTCCACCCGCAGGTCACCTCAAAGCCGGGACGTCGGAAACTGTCCGACATCAAGCTGATGAAGGAGGATCCGGCCGGCGTGGAAGCCTCGAGCGAGGAGATCAAGACGCGCTATGCGAAGCTGTTTCGGGTGTGATGATGTTCACGACTGGTCAGGCCGCCCGCTTCCTTACCTCGCCCCGCTTGCGGGGAGAGGCACAGGCCGCCTTTGGTGGCCGTCCTCAGAAACGCCGAAGCTTCGCTTCGGCTATGTCGCATCGCAGATGCGATCCGGGTGAGGGGGAGTTTCCGCGTATGTCGCTGTCAGAATTTGTTGAGACAGCCCCTCACCCCAACCCTCTCCCCGCATCCACCTTCGCCAGAAGGCGGGCTTCGGCGGACAAGAGGGCGGGGCGAGGGGGCGCAGCGGCGTCTATGGATACAGCATGACTCTCACCACAACTTCCTCTCCCCCCAAATCCCGCATCGACTGGACGGCGCCCGTCCTGTGGCTCTTCGCCGTCGTCCTCGTCGCGCTGATCGCATTGCCGCTGTCGTGGCTCGCGGTCTACAGTTTCACCGACAAGGCGCGGCATCCGACGCTGCAGAACTTCGTTACGCTGTTTTCCGACCCCGACTTCCTCGATCCCCTGCTCACCACGGCGATCATCGCGGTGACATCGGCCGTGATCTGTTGCGTCGTCGCGGCACCCATCAGCTGGCTGGTGTCACGCACGGACATGCCAGCGCGGCAGACCATTCGCGCGCTGGTGACGGCGTCCTTCGTGACGCCGCCGTTCCTTGGCGCGGTGGCGTGGGAGCTGCTCGCGGCGCCCAACAGCGGCCTGCTCAACCAGCTTTATCGCCTCCTCACGGCAGCCCAATCCGACAGCTATCTCTTCAACATCTATTCCATGGGCGGGATCATTTTCGTGATCTCCTGCTACACGTTTCCCTTCGTGTTCGTGCTGGTCGCCAACGCGCTCGACACCATGCCGGGCGAACTGGAAGACGCCTCCGCCATCCTCGGCGCCAAGGCCTGGACCACGGCGCGGCGCGTCACCATTCCGCTCGCCTTGCCGGCACTCGTCGCAGGCTCGCTGATCGCCTTTCTGCAGGCGATGACGCTGTTCGGTTCGCCCGCGATCCTCGCATTGCCGGCGGGCTTCCACACCATGACCACGAAAATCTGGAGCCTGTTCCAGTATCCACCGAAGCTCGAGCTTGCCGCCGCTGCCGCGGTGCCGCTGCTCATCCTCACCATCCTGCTGTTGCAGGCGCAGAAATTCATTCTCGGCCGTCGCAGCTATTCGGTGGTCGGCGGCAAATATGGCGCGCCGCGGCGCGTGGAGATGGGAGGCTGGCGCTGGGTGGCGTTCGCCTTCTGCCTGCTGGCACTGATGGCCCCGGTGTTCCTGCCCTATTTCGCGCTGCTCAATGCCGCGCTCTCACCGAACGCCACGACGCTGGCGACGCCGTCCACGCTGACGCTGCACAACATCGTCTTCGTCTTCACCGAGCTCTCCTCCACCGCTCTCGTGCTGAAGAACACCGTGATCCTGGGCACGGCGACCGCGACCATCGGCACCGTGCTCGCGCTCGTCATCGCCTACGTCACGACGCGCAAGGCCATCGCTGGTTCCCGCGTGCTCGGCTTTCTCGCCACTGCTCCCGTGGCGATCCCCGGCATCGTGCTCGGCGTCGGGCTGTTCCTGAGCTACACGCGGCCGCCGCTCGTGCTCTATGGCACGCTGTGGATCCTCCTGCTCGCCTTCCTCACCATCAACCTGCCCTCGGCCTATCAGCAATTGCAGGCGGCGTTCGCAACCATTCATCCCGAATTGGAAGACGCCAGCCGCATCCTCGGCGCCACGCGGCTGCAATCCCTGATCCGGATTACCGCTCCCCTGCTCCGCACCGGCGTGATCGCGACCTGGTGCTTCATTTTCATCGGGGTGATGCGCGAACTTTCGGCCGCCATCGTCCTGTTCACCTCACAGACAAAAGTGCTTTCGGTCCTGATCTACGACCTCAACGAAAGCGGCGACCTCGCTGCGATCTCCGTGCTGGGGATCGCGATGCTGGTGATCACTTTCGCGGTGGTGCTCGCCGTGAACCGCATCCCGATGTTCGGGGCGAATGGGCGGTAGCGTCCGCTGTATCCTCGTCATTGCGAGGAGCAAAGCGACGAAGCAATCCAGACTGCCGACGCGGATAAATCGCTGGATTGCTTCGCTTCGCTCGCAATGACGAGGGACTGGCAATCTGCCCGTTCGTCCCGATATAACGCGGCAGCCCTTAGCACCAAGACGAGGTCCGCGTGACAGAAGCCGCCACCACAAAATCCGCATCCCAGGCCCCCGTCGCGCCGCGCCGGCCACATTCGTTTACGACGCATGGCATCACGGTGACGGATGATTATGCCTGGCTGAAGGATGCGAACTGGCAGGAGGTGCTGCACGAACCCGCTGTGCTCGATCCGGACATCCGCAGCTATCTGGAAGCGGAAAATACCTACACCGAGAGCCTGCTCGGCCACACCGCGCCGCTGCAGAAAAAGCTGGTCGCGGAAATGCGTGGCCGCATCAAGGAGGACGATTCCAGCGTGCCGTCACCCGACGGTAACTACGCCTATTTCCGCAAATTCCGCGAAGGCGGGCAGCATGAGATGTTCGGCCGCATGCCGCGCAATGGCGGGGCGGAGGAGATCGTGCTCGACGGCGATCAGCTCGCGGCAGCCAGCGAATATTTCAGGTTCGGCGGCAGCCGGCATTCGCCTGACCACAAGCTGCATGCCTGGAGCGCCGACACCAAGGGCTCGGAATATTTCTGCGTGCGCGTACGCGATTGGGCGACGGGCAAGGATTTCGATGATCTCGTCGAGGAAACCGACGGCGGCGTGGTCTGGGCCAAGGACGGCAACAGCTTCTTCTACGTCAAGCTCGACGACAACCATCGCCCGATGCAGGTGTGGCGGCATCGCCTCGGCACCAAGCAGGCGGACGACATCCTGGTCTATGAGGAGAAGGATTCCGGCTGGTTCACGCATCTGCACGAATCCACCAGCGGGCGTTTCTGCGTGATCGCGGGCGGCGATCACGAAACATCCGAGCAGCGCCTGATCGACCTTGCCAATCCCGATGCGCCGCCACGCCTGATCGCGGCGCGGGAAGAGGGTGTGCAATATGTTACCGCCGATCGCGGCGATGAACTCTATATCCTCACCAATGTCGACAAGGCGATCGACTTCAAGATCGTCACCGCGCCGCTCGCTTCGCCCGAGCGCAAGAACTGGCGCGACCTGATCCCGCATCGTGCCGGCATCTACGTGCTCGAACACGATCTTTATGCGAACCATCTGGTGCGGCTGGAGCGCGCCAATGCGCTGGCCTCGATCATCATCCGCGACCTCAGGACCGGCGAGGAGCACCCGATCGCCTTCGACGAGGCCGCCTATTCGCTCGACATCATGGGCTCCTACGAGTTCGACACGACGAACCTGCGCTTCTCCTATTCGTCGATGACGACGCCGTCGGAAGTCTATGATTACGACATGAAGACGCGCTCGCGTACCTTGCGCAAGCGGCAGGAAATTCCCTCCGGCCACAATCCGGCCGATTACGTCACCACGCGCATCATGGCCAAGTCCCACGATGGCGCCGAGGTGCCGGTTTCGATCCTGCATCGCCGCGATTTCGTCCGTGACGGCAAGGCGCCGCTCCTGCTCTATGGCTATGGCTCCTATGGCATGGCGATGCCGGCCTCGTTCAATGCCAACCGCCTGTCGCTGGTCGATCGCGGCTTCGTCTATGCCATCGCGCATATCCGCGGCGGCACCGACAAGGGCTGGAGCTGGTATCTCGACGGCAAGCGCGAGAAGAAGACCAACAGCTTTGATGATTTTGCGGCCAGCGCTCGCGCGCTGATCGAGAGCAAATATACCGGCAGCAAGCGAATCGTCGGCCATGGCGGCAGCGCCGGCGGCATGCTGATGGGCGCGGTCGCCAACCGCGCCGGCGAATTGTTTGCCGGCATCGTCGCCGAAGTGCCGTTCGTCGACGTGCTCAACACCATGCTCGACGATTCCCTGCCGCTGACGCCGCCGGAATGGCCGGAATGGGGCAACCCGATCGCGAGCGAGAAGGACTTCCGCACCATCCTGTCCTATTCGCCCTACGACAATGTCGCCGCCAAGGATTATCCGGCGATCCTCGCGATGGGCGGGTTGACCGATCCGCGTGTCACCTATTGGGAGCCGGCGAAATGGATCGCGCGGCTGCGCGCCACCATGAGCGGCGGCGGCCCGGTGCTGCTGCGCACCAACATGGGTGCCGGCCATGGCGGCGCGTCGGGACGATTCAACCGCCTCGACGAAGTCGCGATCGTCTATGCATTCGCGCTGTGGGCAACGGGAATGGCGGAAGCGTAACGGCCCGGCTCAGGGATACCAGGCAATCAAGGCTTGAAGCCTGATATCCCTGAGCACCGGCAGGACGAAGGTTTGCCGCAGGCCCGCCTTTGCCGCAGCCCGCGCGGCGATCGAGGATTCCTGCGTCAGGTCTGCTCCAATCACCGGCACGGCGGAGGCGAAGGCCTGTCCCAGCGTCCCTTCGCCCTTGCCGACCGTCTTGCCGGAAAAAATGGCGTCGAGATTGGCGCCGCTGCTGCAATAGCCAGAGTGGAAGGAGAGCGTGCCGTCCGATGAATCCGGCTGCCAGATTTCGCATCGCCGCGCGATCGGCGTGCTCGATGCCGAGAGGAACGAAATGACCCAGGTCTCATCGCCGCCGTTCGTATAGGGGATCGCCAACCCGAAATTCATTCCGGCCCTGGCGGCATCCGCCGCCCTGAGAAACTGTCGAGCCTCGCCGATATCCTTGATGAGAACGGGACCATCCGCTTTCCAGGCTCTCCCGGGCAATCCATAGCCGCGCAGGAACGTCGTGTGCCGGGAGTTGAATTCGAAATCCTTCGCCGCCCCGTAGTATCCGTCGAGCAGCGTCATCTCGTGCGAAAGCTCGGCCTTGTTATGCCAAAGCTCGATCGCCCCGACATCGTCGTCGGCGTCGCTGCCGCACAACAGCCCCATCACGGCTTTGATGCCGGTGCCGGCAAAGAGAGGAATGGCGACGGCGCAGGATAGCCCGAACTGCCTGGCCTCGTCGGCGCGCCTGAAATAGGAATCGGCGAAATTGGTCAGGATGACGGGATGACCGGCCGCCCACGCTTTTCCGGGCAAGCCATCGTCGCGGGCGAACATGGCAAGCTCGCTGATTTCCCGGAACTCATCGAGACTGTCATGGTAGATGCCATCGGCAAATTCGAGCGACGTACCGGCGTCATTGGGTGTCCAGATCTCGACGGCACGAATGAAAGACTGCATGACGTATAGCCTTTTCACCTCACCCGGCCCTTTCATCTTCTGCGATGCGGCAGAGAAAGGCGCGCTCAAATTCTGAGCAACAGAGATCAACAATCAGGCCGCGCCACAGAAGGGAGACCAGCATGCCGCGCTACACCAAGAAGGACTTCCCGGTCTGGAACATCCGCCGCTTGCTCGAGCCGGGCCCGATCGTTCTTGTCAGCTCCGCCCACAAGAACGAGACCAACATCATGACCATGGGCTGGCACATGGTGATGGAATTTTCGCCCTCGCTCGTCACCTGCCTGATCTCGTCCGGTAACCACAGCTTCGAGTTGGTCCGCCAAAGCCGACAATGCGTGATCAACATTCCGACCGCCGACATTGCGGAGACGGTGGTGAAGATCGGCAACTGCTCGGGGCGCGATACCGACAAATTCGCCGAGTTCGGCCTGACACCGAAGCCCGGCACGCATGTCCGCGCGCCCCTGATCGAGGAATGCTACGCCAATTTCGAATGCACGCTGTCGGACGCGAGCTGGGTGACCAAGCACAATGTATTCGTGTTCGAGGTGGTGAAGGCGCATGTGGCGACCTCGCCCAAACTGCCGAAGACGATCCACTATCGCGGCGACGGCGAGTTCATGATTTCCGGCGAGGAGACAAGGAAGTGGCGGAAGCTGTTTCGGCCGGGGATGCTGTGAGGGTGCCCCCCGGGGCGTTACAGCGCCGCAATCGCGGACAGGACCTCCGGCGGGACGTTGTGGTTGAATTCGTAGAAGTGCCCTTCGTCGATGCCGTGCTGGGCGAGCAAAGCGCCGTAGGCTTGGATCTCGGAGGCTTTCGCGCAGTCGATTTCGCCAGCCATCGGCATGACGGGTTTCCCCGCCGAGCCATAGTCTGCGAGACCGGTGGGCATCGACGACGCCGGCGTGCCGCCGTGGATATCGACCGGATTGCCGTGACGGTCGCGCGCGCGCCAATAGGTCTGCGGATAGACTTTGTCGCTTGCCGCAAAGAACTTCGAAAACGGGATCCCCGGCTTACTCGCTGGATAGGTGGAGCCGGAGGTGGTGCCGAAGACGAAGGGGCGGCCGGAGCGGGCCGCCGCATCCTTGATGGTCTTGCAGAAACTCTGCGCGAGAGCCGCGGTGTCGACATCGGTCCGTTGCCAATCATTAACGCCGTCATCGTCGTCCGACTCGGGGTCCACGATATAGCCGTCGAGACCGGCGGGAATAAGCACGCTAGCAACGAAATCCGCCTGATTGGGCGCGCTGTAGTTCGGCGGCGAGTCAGTCGGCACGACCGCGGGCCAGCGCCAGCCATAAACCTCGATGTTAAGGGCGTGAAACGCTGCAATGGAGTCCTTCAGCAGTGGCGAACTGGTGCGGATGCAAACCACGTTCGCCTTGATCATATGCGCGGCCTGCGCCAGCGAGTTCTGCTCGGCCGGAGTATCCATGCTCACGGCCCAAAGTATCTTGCTCGAAAGCGGCATCTGGCAATCTCCTGAAAATATATCTTCAATTATTAGTTGTAAAATTAGAAAAAGGCAATTGCATTCCGGTTCGATTGCGTGACATGCGGCGAGCTACCGTCCCTTCGCCTTACGCCACACGGCAAAATCCTTCAGCGTCTGCTCGTCCGTTGCGGGATAAAGGCCGACGATACTGCGGCCCTTGCCGACTTCCTCCGCGACGAAATCCTCGAACGCCGTCATCTCGAAGGTCTCGTCGGCGATCTCGGAGGCCAAGTGCGCGGGGATGACGATGACGCCGTCGCTGTCGCCCAGGATCACGTCGCCGGGGAACACCGGCGCGTCGCCGCAGCCGATCGGAACGTTGATCTCGATGGCGTGATGCAGCGTCAGGTTGGTCGGTGCGCTGGGGCGGTGGTGGAAGGCGGGGAAGCCGAGTCTCGCGATCTCGGCCGCGTCGCGAAAGCCGCCATCGGTGACGACGCCGGCGCAGCCGCGCTTCATCAGCCGCGTCACCAGGATCGCGCCGGCCGACGCTGCGCGCGCGTCCTTGCGCGAGTCCATCACCAGCACGCTGCCGGGCGGGCAATCCTCGATCGCCTTGCGCTGCGGATGGGAGCGGTCGCGGAACACGTCGATCTTGTTGAGGTCCTCGCGCGCCGGCATGTAGCGCAAGGTGAAGGCCTCGCCGACCATGGTCGGCTGGTCGGGGCCGAGCGGATGCACATCCTGAATGCACTGGATACGGAAGCCGCGCTTGAAGAGTGCGGTGGCGACCGTGGCGGTCGAGACGGTCTTGAGCTTGTTGCGGGTGGTTTCGCTGAGTTTGGACATTGTTCTCTCCGTTCATCATTCCGGGATGCGCCGGAACGGCGCAAGCCCGGAATCCATACTCCTGATGGTGGTTATGGATTCCGGGCCCATCGCTTCGCGATGTCCCGGAATGACAGTGTGAATCAATAAATCGCGGGTTCATCGACCGGCTTGCCGAAACCGGTTTCGAGGAAGTCGAAGTCGCAGCCTTCATTGGCCTGCTTGATGTGTTTGGAGAACATCCAGCCATAGCCGCGCTCGAAGCGGCGCTCGGGCTGCTTCCAGGCGGTGCGGCGCTTGGCGAGTTCCGCCTCGTCGACATCGAGATTGATGGTGCGCGCGGCGACATCGAGCGTGATCTTGTCGCCGTTCTTCACCAATGCCAGCGGGCCGCCGATATAGGACTCCGGCGAGACATGCAGGATGCAGGCGCCATAGCTGGTGCCGCTCATGCGCGCATCCGACAGCCGCACCATGTCGCGCACGCCCTGCTTCACGAGCTTGGTCGGGATCGGCAGCATGCCCCATTCCGGCATGCCCGGCCCACCCTGCGGCCCCGCATTGCGCAGGATCAGCACGTGGTCGGCGGTGACATCGAGATTGGGATCGTCGATCGCCTTCTTCATCGAGGGATAATCGTCGAACACCAGCGCGGGCCCCGTATGCTTGAGGAAGCGCGGATCGCAGGCGGACGGTTTTATGACGCAGCCATCGGGCGCGAGGTTGCCTTTCAACACCGCGAGCGCACCTTCCTTGTAGATCGGGTTCTCTACCGTGCGGATCACGTCATTATCGTAGACTTCGGCGCGCGCGATGTTCTCGCCCAGGGTCTGGCCGGTGACCGTGACGCAATCCAGATGCAGGTGCTCCTTGATCCGGCTCATCAGCCCGGGCAAGCCGCCGGCATAGAAGAAATCCTCCATCAGATATTTGTCGCCGGAGGGACGGACATTGGCAATGACGGGCACCTTGCGGCTCGCCTTCTCGAAATCGTCGAGCCCGATATCCGCCCCGGCGCGGCGCGCCTGCGCGATCAAATGGATGATCGCATTGGTCGAGCAGCCCATCGCCATCGCGACCGTGATCGCGTTCTCGAAGGCCTTGCGCGTCTGGATCTGCTTCGGCGTCAGATCCTCCCACACCATCTCGACAATGCGGCGGCCGCATTCGCTCGCCATGCGGATGTGGCCGGCGTCGGCCGCGGGGATCGAGGACGCGCCCGGCAAGGTCATGCCGATCGATTCCGCGATGGCGGTCATCGTGGACGCCGTGCCCATGGTCATGCAGGTGCCGTAGCTGCGGGCAATGCCGGCTTCGACATCGACCCAGTCCTTGTCGGAAATCTTGCCGGCACGCCGCTCGTCCCAATATTTCCAGGCGTCGGAGCCGGAGCCGAGCGTCCTGCCCTTCCAGTTGCCGCGCAGCATCGGGCCGGCCGGCAGATAGATCGCGGGAATGTTCATGCTGGTTGCGCCCAAGAGCAGCGCGGGCGTGGTCTTGTCGCAGCCGCCCATCAGCACCACGCCATCGACGGGATGGCCACGCAGCAGCTCCTCGGCGTCCATCGCCAAGAGATTGCGATAGAGCATGGTGGTCGGCTTCAGGAGTGATTCCGACAACGACAGCGCCGGCAGTTCCACCGGCAGGCCGCCGGCCATCAGGATGCCGCGCTTGACGTCGTCGACCCGGCTCTTGAAGTGCATGTGGCAGGGCTGCGCTTCCGACCAGGTGTTGAGGATCGCAATCAGCGGGCGGTCCTTCCACTCCTCCGGCGCGTAGCCCATCTGCATCGCCCGCGACCGGTGGCCGAAGGCGCGGAGATCATCCGGCGCGAACCAGCGCGCGCTGCGCAGCGTTTCCGGACTCTTTCTTGCTGTTTTGTTTGTCATTTGGGCACCCGTTCCAGACCGATTGGGGTCATCTCACATGCGATCCGCAGGGGGCAAGTCCCGGCGCGCGCATGATACCGGCGGCGGCGATGTGAAATTGGGCCCCCTTGACCACTTCCGGGCTCTGTTTTGGGCTCTGTTTTGCCTGGCCTCCGGAACCTGGAACCCGGACGGATCACGTTCCCGCAGGGGCGAGATTGCGACCAAATCAAGGCTTGCGAAAGCCGCGCGATTCAGCACAATCCCTGCAACTTGCCGTTGACGAACCCACGGCAGCTCAGGGGGAAGGACCTTGGCGAAGATTCTGGTCGTCGACGACGACCCTGCCGTGCAAATGACGATCCGACTGCTGTTGGAACGGGCCGGGCACAGCGTGACGGTCGCCGGCGATGGCCAAAAGGGACTTTCAGCGTGTCAGAGCGAGGCGTTCGATCTCCTGTTTCTCGACATCTTCATGCCGGGAATGGATGGGATCGAGACCATGCGGCACATTCACCGGCAACGGCCGACAGTTCCGATCATCGTGATCTCCGGCCGTCCGCTGGTACTGGAGACAAGCCGGGAACCGGATTTCCTGGCGATGGCGATCAAGCTCGGAGCTGTCTGCAGCCTGCCGAAACCGTTCAAGCCGGCAGTCCTGCTGGAGACGGTCGAAGGGTGCCTCAACGCTCGGAAACGCAATGCTGCATCGGGCCCCTGACGGAAACGAACGCTCATCTGCTTTGCCTGATGGTGCGGACACGGAAATCGACCGTGACGCACGCGGCCCGTCGCTGACCACGCGGCTTGCGATCGCCATGATCACGCTGGTCGCGATCGCGGTATTTGCGGTCGGCTATCTCAGCTATCGCAGCCTGGAACAGACGCTGCTGCCGCGGGTGCTCGACCGCATCGAGACCCATACGAAGCTGATAGCTACCGACCTGCAATCCTACGTCCGTGGCGCTCGGGCCGACGTTGCGACCATCAGCACCTACGCCGCAGCGCACGGTATGATGCTGGCCCACCTCAACGGAGGGATCGATCCGGAGGATCACGTTTCGTGGGCGGCCTGGCGCCGACGGCTGGAGCTGCATCTTGCAGGCGACCTTGCCGTCAAACCTGGCTATTCGCAGTTCCGCTTCATCGGCGTCGAGGATGGCGGCCGCGAGCTGGTTCGCGTCGACCGTTCGGGCCCTGACGGGAGCATCCGCGTCGTACCGGAAGCCGAGTTGAAGCAAAAGGGCGACCGCACGTATTTCCAGGAAGCGATCAAGATTCCCGCCGGAGACGTCTATGTCTCTGCGATCGACCTCAACCAAGGCACCAGGACCATCCCGACGCTGAGAGTCGCGTCGCCGATCTACACTCCGGACGGGAAGCCATTCGCGATCGCCGTCATCAATGTCGACATGAGGCCCGCGTTTGAGCGTCTCCGTCAGCCAACGCGGCAAGGCGAGCACATCTACATCGTCGACACCAAGGGCGACTATCTCGTGCATCCCGACAAGAGCCGCGAATTCGGCTCACAGTTGGGCAAGCCGACCAACTGGCAGGCCGACTTTCCGTATTTCGCGCATCTCCTGGGAGGGATAGAGGGAGGCGCCCAGAGCGTCGACGACGAAAGTGGCAGGCCAGGAGGTGCTGCGCTCGCGCCCGTGCTGCTCGCCGGCAAAGAGTGGCTTGGGGTCATCGAGACGGTGCCGAATTCGATCTTCATGGCGCCGGCGAAAGCGATCCGCAACACCTCGCTCGTGGTCGGCCTGGTCGCGGTCCTGTGCGCGGCGGCGCTCGCCGTGATCGTCGCGCGTTCGCTGACCAGGCCAATCCTGCGCCTGAGCGCGGCCGTCGAGCAGATCGGCCGGCCGGGCGCGGTGGCCATTCCGGTCGACGCCGGCGGCGAGACCGGGGTGCTGGCGCGGGCCTTTGCGCGCGCCATCGACGAAGCCAATGCGAAGGCTGCTGCACTGGAAGAGCGGCGGCGCATCTTCGAGACGTCGCAGGACCTGATCCTGATCAGCGATTCCGTCGGGACGCTGGTCCAGGTCAGCCCCAGCGCCGAGACGATCCTGGGCTATCGGCCGGAGGAGATGATCGGCCGGAACGGAATCGACTTCATCCATCCCGACGATCTCGATCAGGCGCGCCGGGAAATGCGCGCCGCGCGGCAGGGCGTGCGGCTGTACAACGCCGATTCGCGCTACATCCACAAGGACGGGCGCGCGGTGACGCTGTCCTGGATGGGCGCCTGGTCGGAGCCGGTGAAGCGGCATTTCTTCGTCGGCCGCGACATGACCGAGAGCCGGCACGCGCAGGAGACCTTGCGCGAAAGCGAGCAGCTTGCGCGCAACATCATCGAAACCTCGGTCGACGCCTTCCTGCAGATGGACGAGAGCGGTGCGATCCGCATGTGGAACTCGCAAGCCGAAAAGCTGTTCGGCTGGACGCGCGAGGAAGCGCTCGGCAAGGACGTGATCGATCTCGTGGTGGTCGGCGACGACCATGAAGCGCTGAAAGCCGCGCTCGGACGCTTCCTGAGCTCCGGGCAGCAGCAGATTCTCGGACGCCGGCGCGAAATCCTGGTGCGCCGGCGCGACGGCGGGGAATTTCGGGCCGAGCTCAGCGTCACCGCGATGCGGACCCGCAACGGCGTGCTGTTCAACGGCTTTGCCCGCGACCTCTCCGACAAGATCGCCGCCGAGGAACGGATCAGGCAGTCGGAGAAGATGGAGGCGATCGGCCAGCTTACCGGCGGCATCGCCCACGACTTCAACAACATTCTCACCGTCATCACCGGCACGATCGAGATTCTTGCAGGAGCCGTGGCCAAGGAGCCGCAGCTTGCGGCGATCACCAAGATGATCGACGAGGCCGCGGCCCGCGGCGCCGACCTGACCCAGCACCTGCTCGCCTTCGCGCGACGCCAGCCGCTGCAGCCGCGCGAAACCGACATCAACATGCTGATCCTCGACACCGCGAAATTGCTGCGGCCGACGCTCGGCGAGCAGGTCGAGATCGAGACGGGGTTCAAGAGCGATGCCTGCGTCGCCATCGTCGATCCGAACCAGCTCGCCACCGCCATCATCAATCTGGCGCTCAATTCGCGCGACGCCATGCCTCGCGGCGGCAAGCTCACGTTGGAAACCGGCCTCGTCTATCTCGATGAGAATTATGCCGGCCAGAATGACGACGTCCGTCCCGGCCCCTATGCCGTGATCGCGGTGAGCGACACCGGCTACGGCATTCCGGCCGCGATCCTCGACCGGGTTTTCGACCCGTTCTTCACCTCAAAGGGCCCGGGCAAGGGCACCGGCCTCGGCCTCTCCATGGTCTACGGCTTCATCAAGCAATCGGCCGGCCACATCAAGGTCTACAGTGAAGAGGGCCAGGGCACGACCGTTCGCATGTATCTGCCGCCGGGCACCGGAACGGCTGTGCTGCCCGAACCCGAGCCGGAGGCCGAGCATGAAGGCGGCCACGAGACGATTCTGGTGGTCGAAGACGACCGCCTCGTGCGGGAATATGTGCTGACGCAATTGCACTCGCTCGGCTATGTCACGATGGCTGCCGCCAACGCCGCCGAGGCGCTCGCGCTGGTCGGCGAGAACGAGAAGTTCGATCTGCTGTTCACCGATGTGATCATGCCGGGTGCGATGAACGGCCGCCAGCTTGCCGACGCAATCCTCAACGTGCGGCCGGATCTGAAGGTGCTGTTCACCTCAGGCTATACCGAGAACGCCATCATCCATCACGGCAGGCTCGACCAGGGCGTGCTCCTGCTCGCAAAGCCCTATCGCAAGTCCGATCTCGCCAAGATGATCCGCAAGGCGCTGGAGGACTAGCTACGCATCATCCGAGTTGCGTATTGTAGCCCGCATGAGTGACGATTTATCATGCTTAGTTAGGTCAGGACGCGCGCTGCGCGGTCATCACGATGCGTACGAGATCGGCGGCGTTCTTCGCGCCCAGCTTCTTCATGATG
>DATHMA010000063.1:0-23769 GCA_035487555.1 Bradyrhizobium sp.
GACATCGGCTGTCAATCTCAACATGGGGACACTCGTCGGCTCCTACGCGAATGTCGCGCGAATGCTGGATGAGATCGACACCGTGCCGGGCGCAGAAGGCGTGCTGCTGACATTCGATGACTTTGTGCAAGGTGTCGAAGCGTTCGGCACACGCATCCAGCCGCTGATGGCCTCGCGCCGGCATCTGGCCATGATCCAGGAGGCGGTCTGATGACACAAGCGGTTCGTTCGGGCTTCGGCTATCGGGATTCCTCGGCGTCAGATGAAGTCACCATACCGGCGCGGCCGGAAGCATTGACCGTGAAACCCGCCGAGACAGCGGTGATCGTCGTCGACATGCAGAACGCTTATGCGACGCAGGGAGGCTACGTCGATGTTGCAGGGTTCGACATCTCGGGAGCCGCGGCCGCCATCGCGCAGACGAAGAAGGTTCTGGAAGCGGCGCGGGCGGCCGGCATCCTCGTGATCTATTTCCAGAATGGCTGGGACAAGGACTATGTCGAGGCGGGCGGCCCGGGATCGCCCAATTGGCACAAATCGAACGCGCTGAAGACCATGCGCGCGCGCCCTGAACTCGCCGGCACGCTGCTCGCGAAAGGCACATGGGATTACGCGCTGGTGGACGAATTGGCGCCGCAGCCCGGCGATCTCGTCATTCCCAAGACCCGCTACAGCGGCTTCTTCAATACCAACATCGACAGCGTCCTGCGTTCGCGCGGAATCCGCACGCTGGTGTTTACGGGTATCGCCACCAACGTCTGTGTGGAGTCGTCGCTGCGCGACGCCTTCCACCTCGAATATTTCGGCATCGTCCTCGAAGACGCCACCCATCACGTGGGACCGGACTTCCTGCAGCAAGCCGCGCTTTTCAACATCGAAAAATTCTTCGGCTGGGTCTCCACCGTCGCCGATTTCTGCGGGGCCGTTTCGCAAATCCCGCCTTCGCAAGTTCCTCCTGCCAAAACCTGAAAGAGCCATCATGCCCAAGACAGCCGTTATTCCGCCCGGCACCACCGCGCCGATCGCTCCCTATTCGCCCGGCACCCTGGCCGACGGCGTCGTCTACGTCTCCGGCACGCTGCCCTTCGACAAGCAGAACAACGTCGTCCATATCGGCGACGCCGCTGCCCAAACCCGTCATGTGCTGGAGACCATCAAGTCCGTGATCGAGACCGCCGGCGGAACGATGGCCGACGTCACCTTCAATTCCATCTTCATCACGGACTGGGCCAATTACGCGACGATCAATACGGTCTATGCCGAATACTTTCCCGGCGACAAACCGGCCCGCTTCTGCATCCAGTGCGGGCTGGTGAAGCCCGATGCGCTGGTCGAAATCGCGACCATCGCCCACATTGGCAAGTCCTGACAGCGACTCTCAGGATCGAACATCAGCCATGCGTTATGAGATTCTCGGCCGCAGAGACGACGTGGCCTCCACGGTCCTGCTGTCGGCGGGTTTGGGTGGACTCGGCCATTTCTGGCGGCCGCAGCTTGAGGCACTTGGCGCGCATCATCGCGTCATCGTCTATGACCAACGCGGCACCGGCGCCAATGCGGGTGAGTTACCCGATGACTACAGCATCGCGCATATGGCCGATGACGTCGTGACGGTGCTCGATGATGCCGGCGTCGCATCGTGTCATTTCGCGGGCCACGCCCTTGGCGGTCTGGTGGGATTGGAGCTGGCACGGCGCGCGCCGTCGCGTCTTGCGAGCCTCATCCTCGTCAACGCCTGGGCCCGCGTCGACTCTCATACCCGTCGCTGTTTCGAGGCGCGCACGGCGCTGCTGAAACATGTCGGCATCGAGGCCTATGTTCGCGCGCAGCCGATCTTCCTTTATCCGGCCGCGTGGCTGTCGGAGCACGAAGACATCGTCCGCAAGGAAGAAGCTGCGGGCATCGCCCATTTCCAGGGTGCGGGCAATCTGCTGAAGCGTCTGTCCGCCTTGCTGGCATTCGACGCCACTCCGGATCTCGGCGACATTCAAGCACCGGCCTTCGTCGCGGCCTCGCGTGACGATGTCCTGGTGCCATTCACCCGCTCGCAACAGCTCGCAGCCAACCTGCGCCATGCAACCCTGTGGCTCACACCGGAAGGCGGACACGCTTTCACGGCCACCGACCCCGCGCCCTTCAACGCGGCAATGCTCGCCTTCCTGAAGGAAAAGGCGGGATAGCCGGGCCACGGCCGACCCGCCGATTTGCCGCCTGAACTGCATTGAAATGCAGCGAAACCCTGCTCATTATTCTGCCGGCGTGCGCAAACATTGGGCGCGCCACTGCTAGCGGCATTTGTCACACTTGGGAAATGGCATTGATTGAGCCACATATTTCGTTTGCGGGACCCGCCGAACAACCGCCGACCGACACCGCGTCGAAGCGGCTCGTGGTCGACGCCCAGAACATCTCGCTGACGTTTGAGACCGCGGACGGCAAGGTCGATGCCTTGTCCAACGTCAGCCTGCAGGTCGGCGAAGGCGAATTCGTCTCCTTCATCGGGCCCTCTGGATGCGGCAAGACCACGATGCTGCGCGTGATCGCGGATTTGCAGCAGCCGACATCGGGGGCGCTTCTGGTCAACGGCATGAGCGCGGAGGCGGCGCGGCTGGCGCGCAGCTACGGCTACGTGTTCCAGGCGCCGGCGCTGTTTCCCTGGCGCACGATCGAGAAGAACCTGAAACTGCCGCTGGAGATCATGGGCTTTTCGGAAGCCGAGCAGCAGCAACGCGCCGAGCATTATCTTTCGCTGGTCAACCTCAAAGGCTTCGAGCGCAAATTTCCCTGGCAGCTCTCGGGCGGCATGCAACAGCGTGTCTCGATCGCCCGCGCGCTCTCCTTCGATCCCGCGATGCTGCTGATGGACGAGCCGTTCGGCGCGCTGGATGAAATCGTCCGCGATCATCTCAATGAGCAGTTGCTGCAACTCTGGCGCACGATGGGGAAGACGGTCTTGTTCGTGACCCATTCGATTCCGGAGGCCGTGTTCCTGTCGAGCCGAATCGTGGTGATGTCACCGCGGCCGGGCCGCATCATCGACGTCATCGACTGCAATTTCGCTCCCGACCGTTCGCTGGAAATCCGCGAGACGCCGGAATTCCTCAAGATCGCACAGCGCGTCCGCAACGGTTTGCGCGCAGGGCACTCCTATGACGAGTAGCTCGCTCGCACTCGCACCCTCGTCGGCGCGCACGCTCGCACGTCATCCGCTGGTCGAGCGCTATGCGCCGGTCCTCACCACGGTGCTGGCGCTGGTCGCGATCTGGTATATCGCAGCGGTGGCGATGAACTGGACCCTGGTCAAGGACAGTTTTGAACGCGAGGAATCGCCCTACACCGTCTCCGACATCCTCGCGGGAACGATGGACGCCGAACGCCCGCTGCTGCCGGCGCCGCACCAGATCGCGGAAAACTTCTTCGATTCCGTGTTCGGCTATCCGCCCCTCGCTCCGCGCAGCCTCGTCTATCATTCCCTGGTGACGCTGTCGGCAACGCTGCTCGGCTTCGCGCTCGGCGCCGTCTTCGGCATCGTGCTGGCACTGATGATCGTGCATAGCCGCGTGCTGGAGCGGAGCCTGCTGCCGTGGATCATCTGCTCGCAGATGGTGCCGATCCTAGCGCTGGCGCCGATCTTTATCGTGGTGCTCGGTGCGATCGGGCTGCAGGGCCTGCTGCCAAAAGCCATCATCTCGGCCTATCTCTGCTTCTTCCCCGTAGCGATCGGCATGGTGAAAGGTTTCACCTCGCCCGATCCCTTGCAGATCGAGCTGATGCGGACCTGGTCGGCGACGCCGCGCCAGATGTTGTGGAAGCTGCGCTGGCCGGCCGCCGTGCCCTTCCTGTTTACGAGCCTGAAGGTTGCGATCACGATCTCGCTGATCGGCGCCATTGTCGCGGAGCTGCCGACCGGCGCGGAAGCCGGCATCGGCGCGCGGCTGCTCGCCGGTTCCTATTACGGCCAGACGGTGCAGCTCTGGAGCGCGCTGGTCGCCTCCGCCGTGCTGTCCTGGGGACTGATCTCGATCCTCTCGCTGATCGAGCGCGGCGTGAACCGCGGCATGGGGGCGCGCTGATGGACCCGCGCAAATTCCGGCTCGGTTTGCTCTTTGCCGTTGCGGCGATCACCCTCGCATTTGTCGCGCCGCTCGCGCACGGCGCACCGGCACTCTTGCTACGGCCTGGCCTTTGGCAAGCTGCTACAGGCGCCGGGGTGTTGTGCGCGCTGGCAGCGTGGTTTGCGGATTGGCGCGGCATTGCGCCAGGCCTTGCCGGTGCGATCATCGCCGCGGCCGTATCACTCCTTCTGCTCCGCGATCCCGGCATCACGGGTTCGGCAGCCGCAGGCTTCTGGGCGATCGTGGTCGCGGCTTGGCTCGCGGCGGCGATGAGTGTGACCAACCTGGCATCGCTGCGTCCGATCCGCAAACAGCGAAAGCGGATGATCAATATCGCTGTGCCGCTCCTGTTCGGCGCAACTATTTTCTATCTCTGGGAAGTCGCCGTGCGCGGCTTCGGCGTGCCGCCGGTGCTGCTGCCTTCGCCAAGCGCGGCGGCCAGCCGTTTCCTGGGCTCGCTGCCGACGCTAGCCGCCGATTTTAACCAGACTTTCATTCGCGGCGTCCTGATTGGCTACGCGATCGGCTGCGGCTCTGGGCTCCTGGTTGCGATCCTCGCCCATCGCTTCGAATTCATCGGCCGCGGCCTGCTCCCGCTCGGCAATTTCTTTTCAGCCCTGCCGCTGGTCGGCATCGCGCCGATCATGGTGATGTGGTTCGGCTTCGACTGGCCGTCGAAGGCAGCCGTGGTGGCGCTGGTCACCTTCTTTCCGATGCTGGTCAACGCCATCGCCGGCCTTTCGGCCGCCGGCCATATCGAGCGCGACCTGATGCGTTCCTATGCAGCGAGCCACCGGCAGAGCCTGGCCAAGCTCTATCTGCCGGCGGCGCTGCCCTTCATCTTCAACGCGCTCAAGATCAACGCGACCCTGGCCCTGATTGGCGCGATCGTTGCAGAGTTTTTCGGGACACCGACGCAGGGC
This sequence comes from Bradyrhizobium sp., assembly GCA_035487555.1. Taxonomy (GTDB): domain Bacteria; phylum Pseudomonadota; class Alphaproteobacteria; order Rhizobiales; family Xanthobacteraceae; genus Bradyrhizobium. Next base: position 5,039 of record DATHMA010000063.1, read on the forward strand.
ATCGGGTTTCGCATCTCGACCGAGGCAGGCCGCATGGCCCTTGACATGGTCTGGGCGGAGATCGCGCTCGCCGCCCTCGCCGGCATGGCTTTCTACGGTTTTGTCACGCTGGCCGAACGCGCGACAACTTTCTGGCATCCGTCGTACCGGACCTAGCTCGGCGAGGTCTTTTAGCTTTGGAGTTTTCCATGAAACACAGTCTTGCCCTGGCCGCCGGCCTTTCGTTGGGCCTTGCGGTCACCGGCGCTCAGGCCGCCGATTCCGTCACCATCCAGCTCAAATGGGTCGCCCAGGCCCAGTTCGCCGGTTACTTCGTCGCGCAGGGCAAGGGCTTCTACAAGGAGGCCGGCCTCGACGTGACCATCAAGCCTGGCGGCCCCGACGTCGCCCCGCCCCAAGTGATCGCCGGCGGCGGCGCCGACGTCGTGGTCGACTGGATGCCGTCCGCGCTGGCCTCGCGCGAGAAGGGCGTGCCCCTGGTCAACATCTCTCAGACCTTCAAGAAGTCCGGGCTGGAGCTGACCTGCCGCGCCGACACCGGCATCAAGAAACCGACTGATCTCAAGGGCAAGACCGTCGGCATCTGGTACGGCGGCAACGAATATCCGTTCCTCTCCTGGATGTCGAAACTCAGCTACAAGACCGATGGCTCGGCCGGCGGCGTCAAGGTGATCAAGCAGGGTTTTAACGTCGACCCGATTCTGCAGAAGCAGGCCGACTGCGTCTCCACCATGACCTACAACGAATATTGGCAGGTGATCGACGGCGGCTTCAAGCCGAGCCAGCTCGTCGTCTTCAAGTACGAGGACGAAGGCGTCGCAACCCTGGAGGACGGCCTCTACGTGCTGGAGAAGAACCTGAAGGATCCCGCCTTCGTCGCCAAGATGGCGAAGTTCGTGAAAGCGTCGATGAAGGGCTGGGAATATGCCAAGGCACATCCCGATGACGCCGTGAAGATCATCCTTGCCGCCGACACCACCGGCGCCAAGACCGAGAAGGACCAGAAGCGCATGATGGGCGAAGTCGGCAAGCTGCTCGGCGAAGCCGACGGCAAGCTCGACGTCAAGGATTACGACCGCACCGTCGCGACACTGATGTCGGGCGGCTCGGACCCCGTCATCACCAAGAAGCCGGAAGGCGCCTACAGCTTCGCGATCTATGACGCGATGAAGAAGTGAGAAAACCGTAACGCGTATCTCAAGGACGGGATCTCCATCCCGTCCTCCTCGTTTGCCATGACAAAACGCTCAGACCGGACGGTGCCGCCGGCCACCGCCTGGATTTTGATCAACGGCCGCGCCCATCGCGAATGCTCGCTCCTGGACGTCTCGCCCGCGGGCGCGAAAATTGTCGTCCAGGACGGCCTGGGCATCCCCGAACGTTTCGAGCTCGCCCTGTTTCGAGCGCTCGACCAGCGGCGCAAATGCGAGGTGATCTGGCGGCGCGGCAAGATGCTCGGCATCAAATTCCTCTCATGAGCAGCACACTTATTGCGATACGATCAGCAGCACGGGTAACCACACTTCATACGCCGGAGACGAAAGATCAGCACCATGACGGCAGACAGCATCCATCTCGTGAGCCATCCTCTCGTCCAGCACAAATTGTCGCTGATGCGTGACCGCGAGCGTTCGACCAAGGGCTTTCGCGAGCTCCTCAACGAGATCGGCATGCTCCTGTGTTACGAGGTCACCCGCGACCTGCCGCTGGAGATGGTCGACATCGAGACGCCGGTTGCGCCGATGAAGGCGCCGCAGATCGCGGGCAAGAAGCTGACACTGGCCCCGATCCTGCGTGCCGGCGTCGGCTTTCTCGACGGCATGCTGGCGCTGATTCCTTCCGCCCGCGTCGCGCATATCGGCCTCTACCGCGATCCGAAGACGCTGGAAGCGGTGGAGTATTACTTCAAGGCGCCGCAGGATTTGTCGGACCGCACCGTGATCCTGATGGACCCGATGCTTGCGACCGGAAATTCCGCCTGCGCGGCGGCCTCGCTGTTGAAAGACCGCGGCGCCAAGGACGTCCGCTTTGTTTGCCTGCTGGCCGCGCCGGAGGGAATTGCGCAGTTTCAGGAGCTGCACCCTGACATCCCGATCTGGACCGCGGCGATCGACGAGAAGCTGAACGATCATGGCTATATCGTGCCAGGCCTTGGCGACGCCGGCGACCGGATGTTCGGTACGAAGTGAGCGTTCTCCGCGCGGGCAATTAGCCGCGGAGATAGCGGTCGATCGTAAGCTCCTCGGTCGATATCTCCGCCTTGCGCTGAAGCAACAGGTCCGTCATGACGCGCCCGGCGCCGCAGGCCATGGTCCAGCCCAAGGTGCCGTGACCCGTGTTGAGATAGAGGTTGCCGTATCGCGTCTTGCCGATGATGGGCGGACCATCCGGTGTCATCGGGCGCAGGCCGCTCCAGAACAGCTCCTGCTTGAAATCGCCGCTGTCCGGAAACAAATCCCGCAGCGATCGTTCCAACGTCATGCGCCGGCTCAGTGAAAGCCTGATTCCGTAGCCGCCTACCTCGGCCGTGCCGCCGACGCGAATGCGCGAACCCAGCCGTGTGATCGCGACCTTGTAGGATTCATCCATCACGGTCGACTGTGGCGCCCGCGCCTCGCTGGTGACAGGCAAAGTGAGCGAATAGCCCTTCACCGGATAGACGGGAATGTCGATGCCGAGCGGCCGCAGCAGCAAGGGTGAAAAACTGCCGAGCGCCACGACATAGGCATCCGCCGTGACGGGACCGGCGCTTGTGACGATAGATTCAACGCCTGTGCCGCCCACCGCCAGCCGCTCGATCGTCGTATTGAACAGGAAACGAACACCGATCTGCTCAGCGATCGCCTGCAGCCGTTGCGTGAACAGATGGCAGTCGCCGGTCTCGTCCTCGGGCAGGCGCAGCCCGCCGACGAAGGTGACCGGTGAGAAGGCCAGGCCCGGCTCGGCCTTGATGCAGCCTTCGCGATCGAGGACTTCGAACGGCACGCCGTAGCGCTTGAGAATTTCGACGTCGTCGCCGATATGGTCGAGCTGCGACTGTTTGCGGAAAAGCTGCAGCGTGCCCTGGCTGCGGTGATCATAGGTGATGCCGGTCTCGCTGCGCAGCGCGCGCAAGCTGTCGCGGCTATATTCCGCGATCGGCACCATCCGCGATTTGTTGATCGCGTAGCGACGGGAGGTGCAGTTGCGCAGCATCTGCAACATCCATCGCCACATCATGGGATCGAATTGCGGCCGCACCACCAGCGGGCCGTAGCGGTCGAGCATCCAGAAGATCGCCTTGACCGGCACACCCGGTCCAGCCCAGGGCGAGGCATAGCCCGGCGAGATTTCGCCGGCATTGGCAAAGCTCGTCTCCAGCGCCGCGCCGTTCTGGCGATCGATCACCGTCACCTCGGCGCCGGCCTTGGCGAGATAATAGGCCGTCGTCACACCGATGACGCCGGCGCCCAGAACCGCGACCTTCATCGGACAGGCTCACTCATTGCTGATTGCTTTTGGCTGATTGCATCAGCCGACCCTGTGCAGGACGGCGGCAAATGTCAACTTGTGCGGCCAGAAGCAGTGGTCACAGGGCTGTCACCCCGATCGCGGGAAGATCAGCGCTCGGCAAAAGCCTTTTCGACCACGAACTGCGCGGGCTCGCCGTGATTGCCTTCGACAAAGCCGCGTGCGTTCAGCAACGCGCGCGTATCGGCCACCAGCGCCGGGCTGCCGCAGATCATGACGCGGTCATGCGCCGGCTCGATTGCGGGCAGGCCGATATCGGCAAAGAGTTTGCCCGACGTGATGAGGTCGGTGATGCGGCCACGGTTGCGGAAGGGATCGCGCGTCACGGTCGGATAATAGATCAGCTGCTCGCGCACCATCTCGCCGATCAATTCGTCGTTCGGCAGCTTTTCGGTGATCATCTCGCCATAGGCCAATTCCCTGACATGGCGGCAGCCATGCAGCAGCACGATCTTCTCGAAGCGGTCGTAGGTCTCGGGGTCCTTGATCACGGAAAGGAACGGCGCGAGCCCGGTGCCGGTGCCGATGAGATAGAGATTGCGGCCATCCTCGAGATTGTCGATGACAAGCGTGCCGGTCGCCTTGCGGCTGATGATGATTTCGTCGCCCTCTTTCAGGTGCTGCAAGCGTGAGGTCAGCGGGCCGTCCGGCACCTTGATCGAGAAGAACTCGAGCCTGTCCTCGTAATTGGCGCTGGCGACGCTGTAGGCGCGCAGCAGCGGCCGCTCGCCGACCTTGAGCCCGATCATGGTGAACTCGCCGTTACGGAAGCGAAACGACGGATCGCGGGTGGTGGTGAAGGAGAACAGCGTATCGGTCCAGTGGTGAACGCTCAGCACGCTTTCCTGGTTGAAATTGCTCATCGCCTGATTTCCTTGACCGGCCAACTCATTCGTATACGATCATTCGTATACAAATGAATAATCCAGCTTGATCCCAAGGTCAAGGCGGCTCAAATTCGCCAAGCATTTCAACGGAAGGGACCATCCCCATGGCGCATGACGCACCCCAGGCCACCGGCCCGAGCAAGCTCGTGATCCGCAATATCGGCCTGTTGCTAAGCGGCGCCCTGGAGAAGCCGATCCTCGATGCCGATACGATCGTCGCCGAAAACGGCAAGATCACCGGCATCGGCCGCGCCAAGGACGTCAACACCGAAGGCGCCACCACCATCGTCGACGCCCACGGCACGACCGTCGCGCCCGGCCTGATCGACAGCCATGTCCATCCCGTCGCCGGCGACTGGACGCCGCGGCAGAACCAGATCAACTGGATCGACTCTTACCTTCACGGCGGCGTCACCACCATGATCTCCGCCGGCGAGGTGCACATGCCCGGCCGGCCGCGCGATGTCGTGGGGCTGAAGGCGATGGCGATATTTGCGCAACGCGCGTTCTGGACGCTGCGGCCGGGCGGCGTGAAGGTCCATGCCGGCGCGCCCGTGATCGAATGCGAGATGGTCGAGGAAGACTTCAAGGAGTTGGCCGCGGCCGGCGTGAAACTCCTCGGCGAAGTCGGCCTCGGCGGCGTGAAAGATGGCCCGACCGCACGGAAAATGGTCGGCTGGGCACGAAAGTACGGTATCCAAAGCACCATTCATACTGGCGGTCCCTCGATCCCCGGCTCCGGCCTGATCGACAAGGACGTCGTGCTCGAAGCCGACACCGACGTGGTCGGCCATATCAATGGCGGGCACACGGCGCTGCCCGATGACCAGATCCGCTGCATCTGCGAGGGCTGCAAGCGTGGGCTGGAGCTGGTGCACAACGGCAATGAGCGCTCGGCGCTCTACACGCTGCGCACCGCGCGTGAGATGGGTGATCTGGCCCGCGTCATTCTCGGCACCGATGCGCCGGCCGGCTCCGGCGTGCAGCCGCTCGGCATCCTGCGCATGGTCTCGATGCTGTCCTCGCTCGGCGACCTGCCGGCCGAGCTCGCCTTCTGCCTTGCGACCGGCAACACCGCGCGAATGCGCGCGCTCGACTGCGGCCTGATCGAGATTGGACGTGCCGCCGATTTCGTCCTCATGGACAAGGCACAGCATTCGCCGGGCAAGAACATCCTCGAAAGCGTGCAGCTCGGCGATCTGCCCGGCGTGGGCATGACGATCATCGACGGCATCGTCAGGACGCAACGCAGCCGCAATACGCCGCCCGCGGAGAAGGTGGCCGAGGTGGTGGGGCGGTAATCCACCGCCGTCATTGCGAGGAGCGAAGCGACGAAGCAATCCATACCGCAGCAAGCGGAGAGATGGATTGCTTCGCTGCGCTCGCAATGACGGAGGTCGTAGATCGTAGGGTGGGCAAAGGCGCATCGCGCCGTGCCCACCATCGTCAGGGTGCGCTAAATTGGTGGGCACGGCGCTAACGCGCCTTTGCCCACCCTACGGATCAGCGCAGCTTGTTCAGCAGCGCGAACAGCGTCTCGCGCTCCTTCGGTTCCAGCGGCGCCAACGTCTCCTTTGAGATCGCGAGCGCACTCGCTGCGGCTTTTTCCGCCGTCTGCGCGCCGGCGCGCGTGAGACTGACCAGGAGCCGGCGTCCATCTTCCGGATCGGGGCTCGTCTCCGTCAAGCCGCGTGCGGAGAGGCGATCGATCACGCCCTTGATGGTCGCGACATCCATCGCGGTCAAGCGCCCGAGCTGGTTCTGCGAGCACGGGCCGGTCTCGGCGAGCTTGGCCAGCGCGGCCCATTGCGTCGGGGTCAGGTTGATGCCGATGTCACGCGCGAAGATCGACGCATGACGTTGCCAGACCTGGCGCAGGATGAAGCCGATCTGCTCATCTAGGATGTAGCCTGGCTTCGACGGTCTTGCGCTTTTCTTCAGCGTGGCGCTCCTGCCCATCCCCTCCCCCTCACAACGACAGATGCGCGTCGCTGATATCCGGACGCGCATCCAGCTCGGCGATCGTGCCGCCAAAGCAGATCCGCCCGCGCTCGATGATATAGGCGCGGTCGGAGATCAGTTTCGCAAAGTGCAGATTCTGCTCGGAGACGACAATGCTGACGCCTTCCTTTTTCATGGTCAGGATGGCATCGACCATCTGCTCGACGATTTTCGGCGACAGCCCTTCCGAAGGCTCATCGAGCAGCACCAGCGACGGATTGCCCATCAGCGTCCGAGCGATGGTCAGCATCTGCTGCTCGCCGCCACTCATGCGCCCGCCGGGGCGGTTTTTCATCTCGCCGAGATTGGGAAACAGCGTAAACAACTTCTCGCGCGTCCAGTACGGCGCATTCTCCCGCTTCGGCTGGCGGCCGACTTCGAGATTCTCTTCCACCGTCAGCTCGGTGAAGATGCGCCGCTCCTCCGGCACATAGCCGAGGCCGCCGCGCACGATCGCATGCGTCGGCTCGCGCGAGACGTCCCTGCCTTCGAAGACGATGCGGCCGGTGCGTTGCTCGACCAGCCCGACGATGGAGCGGAAGGTGGTCGACTTGCCGGCACCGTTGCGCCCGAGCAGCGCCACCACCTCGCCCTCGCCGACCTCGAGCGCGATATCGAACAGGATATGCGCCGGGCCGTAATGGCTATTGAGATTCTCGACGCCGAGCTTCATGCGGAAGCCCCCTCGCGGTGACGGGCGTCATAGACCAGGCCTTCACCGAGATAGACCGCGCGCACCTGCGGGTTGCCGCGCACTTCCGCCGGCGTTCCCTCGGCAATCAGATTGCCGCGATTGAGCACGAGGATGCGGTCGGCATGCTCGAACACCACGTCCATGTCGTGCTCGGTGAAGAGAACGCCGATCGACTGCTCCCGCGCGATGCGTGCGGTGAGCCGCATCAGCTCGATGCGCTCGCGCGGCGCCATGCCGGCCGTCGGCTCATCCATCAGCAGCAATTTCGGCTGATTGGCGAGCGCGACCGCAAGCTCCAGGCGCTTGAGGTCGCCATAGGCGAGCTCGCCGCAGGGACGATCGGCATAACCGCTCATGCCGACCAGCTCGAGCAGCCGGCCGGCCTCGTCCCGCGCCAGTTTCGGCGTCGAAGCGAAGAGATTGAAGAGCTGGCCGTGATGCGACACCAGCGCGACCTGCACGTTCTCCCGTACGGTCATGGTCGCGAACGTCGCAGTGATCTGAAAGGTGCGCCCGACCCCGAGCCGCCAGATTTCGCGCGGTGCGCGGCCGGTGGTGTCCTTGCCGAGCAGCATGATCCGGCCGCTATCCGGGCTCTTCTGGCCGTTGAGCATGTCGAAGCAGGTGCTCTTGCCCGCGCCGTTCGGGCCGATCAGCGCCAGAATCTCGCCCGGCTTCAACGCAAAGGTGACGCCGCGCACGGCATGAACGCCGCCATAGGATTTGGTCAGGCTGTCGACCGACAGGAGTGCGGGCGCGTCGGTCATTCGGCACTCTCCACTCTCTGCGCAAGCATAGCCGGCGGCGACGTGCGCCCGTAGCGTAGCCTGAGCGTCTCAATCACGCCGACGATGCCCTTGGGGAAGGCGACCACGATCAGCACGATGAAGGCGCCGAGCACGAGCTTCGACCAGTCGGTGTGGCTCACCAACCAGATGTTGAGCGCCTTGTAGACGACCGCGCCGACCACGGCGCCCGAAATAGTCTCGACGCCGCCGAGCAGCACCATGACCAGCGCATCGACCGAAAGCGATATGCCCATCACATCGGGGAAGACGCTGCCTTTCAGGTAGGCGAACAGCGCGCCGGCGACGCCGGCAACCGTGCCGGCGACGACAAAGGCGGTCCATTGCACGCGCTTGCCATTGATGCCGATCGCCTCGCCCCGCAGCGGCGAGTCACGCGTCGCACGGAGCGCAAAGCCGAACGGCGAGAAGATCGCGATTCTCAAGCTAGCTACCATCAGAACGGTGACACCGAGCGCCAGCCAATAGAAATGCGACGGGCTCGCCGCCCATTTGTCTGGCCAGATGCTCAAAATGCCATTGTCGCCGCCGGTCACCTCGACCCACTGGAAGGCGATGGACCACACGATCTGCGCAAAGGCGAGCGTCAGCATCGCGAAATAGACGCCGGATAGCTGCACGGCGAAGAAGCCGAACACGGCCGCACCAGCAAGACCGAGCAGCGGTCCAAGCAACAGGCAGACGATCATCGGCAATCCCGCCATCTTGGCCAGGAACGCAACGCCATAGGCGCCGAGGCCGAAATAAGCCGCATGGCCAAAGGATGCGAGGCCGCCGACCGACATCAGGAAATGCAGACTCGCCGCAAAGATCACGAAGATCGCGATTTCCGCGCCGACGGTGAGCGCGTAGTTGCCCGCGAACAACGGCAGCGCTGCGGCGACGGCGACGACGGCCAATGCGGCGAGACGTTCGCTCGAGGTCAGCGGCCGCCATGGATTGACCGTCAGGCCCGGCGTGCGCCGCGCCGGCGCTTCCGGCTTGCCGAACAGGCCCCAGGGCCGCACGATCAGCACGACCGCCATCACCAGGAACACCAGGATGATGGAGATCTTCGGAAAGATCAGGATACCGAAGGCGTTGAGCTCGGAAACCAGCACGGCGGCGACAAAGGCGCCGGTGATGCTGCCAAGACCACCGATCACGACCACGACAAAGACGTCGACGATGACGCGCAGATCCATGGCGTGATTGACGGCGTCGCGCGGAATCTGCAGCGCGCCACCGAGAGCTGCAAGGAAGACGCCAAGCGCAAACACGCTGGTGAACAGCCATTTCTGGTTGACGCCGAGCGCCGCAACCATGTCGCGGTCCTGCGTCGCGGCGCGCACCAAGACGCCCCAGCGCGTGCGCTGGAACAGCAGCCAGAGAATGCCGAGCACGACCGGTCCGAGCGCGATCAGGAACAGATCGTAGCTTGGAATCATCTGGCCGAAGAAATCGATGGCGCCCTTGAAACCGGGCGCACGCGAGCCGACAAGGTCGCTCGGCCCCCAGCCCAGGACCACAAGGTCCTCGACCATCAGCGTCAGGCCGAACGTCGCGAGCAACTGGAACAGCTCCGGTGAATGATAGATCCGCCGCAACAGCATCATCTCGATGACGATGCCGATCGCGGCGACGATGAGCGCCGCCAGCGCGATGCCACCCCAGAAACCGAGCGCGCCGGAAAAGCGCTCGGTCAGCGAATAGGCGAAATAGGCGCCGAGCATATAGAACGCGCCATGGGCGAAATTGACGATCCGCGTCACGCCGAAAATGATCGACAGGCCCGACGCGACCAGGAACAGCGCCGCAGCGCTGGCAAGGCCGGTCAGGAACTGGGCGATATAGAAGGCCATCGGCGGTCCGTTGTTTGTGTCACCTCTCCCCGCCCTTCGCGGGGAGAGGTCGAATTGCGCAGCAATTCGGGTGAGGGGCTCTCTCCAAGAGCACGGCCCGTGGAGAGAGCCCCTCACCCCGACCCTCTCCCCGTAAGAACGGGGAGAGGGAGAAGAAAGACCTTCACTCCTTCGGGCGCATCTTTTCGACTTCGGCATCGCTGGGCAGATAATCCGAGCCCTTGCGATAGGCCGTATCGACCATGATGCCCTTGCCGTCCTTCAGCGCGGTCTTGCCGGTGAAAGCGCCAAGCGTCGACTGGTGATCGATCTTGCGGAAGGTGATCTCGCCGAACGGCGACGGCACTGACAGGCCTTCGGCCGCAGCAATCAGCTTCTCCGGATCGGTCGAATTGGCCTTGGCGAGGATCGCGGCGGCCGACTTGATGGTCTCATAGCCGACGATCGAGCCGAGCCGCGGATAGTCGTTATACTTGGCCTGATAGGCCTTCAGGAACGCCTCATGCTCGGGCGTCTTGATCGAGTACCAGGGATAGCCGGTGACGATCCAGCCCTCCGGCGTCTCGTCCTTCAGCGGATCGAGATATTCCGGCTCACCCGTGAGGAACGACACCACCGCGCGATCCTTGAACAGACCACGGGTATTGCCTTCGCGCACCAGCTTCACGAGGTCGGCGCCGAAGGTGACGTTGAGGATCGCCTCGGGATTGGCGGCCGCGGTGGCCTGCACGACCGGACCCGCGTCGATCTTGCCCTGCGGCGGCCACTGCTCGTCGACCCACTGGATGTCCGGACGCTTCTCCGACATCAGCTTCTTGAACACGGCAACCGCGGACTGGCCGTATTCGTAGTTCGGCGCAATCGTCGCCCAGCGTTTTGCAGGGAGCTTGGCCGCTTCCTCCACCAGCATCGCCGCCTGCATGTAATTGGAGGGGCGAAGGCGGAAAGTGTAGCGGTTGCCCTTGGACCAGGTAATGGCGTCGGTCAGAGGCTCGGCCGCGAGGAAGAACACTTTCTTCTGGTTGGCGAAGTCGCTCACCGCGAGCCCGATGTTGGACAGGAAGGTGCCGACCAGCATCGCGACATTCTCGCTCGACACCAGCTCGTTGGCGGCGGTCTGCGCATCAGCCGGCTTGCCGCCGTCATCCTTGGAGATGACGACGAGCTTCTTGCCGTTGATGCCGCCGGCGGCGTTGATCTCTTCCACCGCGAGCTGCCAGCCCTTGCGATAGGGATCGGTGAAGGCAGGCAGCAGCGAGTAGCTGTTGATCTCGCCGATCTTGATCTCGCCCTGGGCCATGGCGTTGTTCGCCATGCCAGCAATCACGATCGCCAGACTTGCCCCTAGAAAATGTCGTCGACGCATCCCTTAACCTCCACTGTTAGAAGAATTAGCGTAAACCGTCCTCGCCCTTGATCTCCGCGACTGTCAGTCCGCCCACCCGCGGCAGCGGCCGGCCGCTATCGGTGACGGCAACCGCGACCATGATCTCGTTGGCGCGCGGCGCGTCGTTGATCTGCACTTCCATGCCGTCGAAATGGCTGCGCACGAAGGCCGCGTCCTTGTGGCCGAGCGGGATATCGAGCGTGGTGCCCGGCCCGCTCCGCTTCTTCGACGACGGAATCAGCGCCGCGCCCTTGCTCAGGACCTTCCGCACCGGCGTGCCCATCTTGGGATGCAAGATTGCGGCCGCATGCTCCAACTCGCCATTTTCGCCGACCGCAGCGGCCTTGCCATAGCTATGCGCCTTGGCGCCGTCGATCCCGAGCGCGGCGACGGCCTTCTTCGACAGCAGTTCGCCCAGTTCCTCGCCAATCGCGATCAACGGCGACAAGTCCTCGACATAGCGGCCGGCAAAGGGATTCTCGATCACGGCAATCGCCGCCGCACGGCGCGTCGGCGGCGCGATGGTTTTGCCCATCTCGATATGGGTCTCTTCGACCACGGTGACGATCTTGCGAATGACGGCGCTCATGGCATTTTTCCTGGCATCTCTTCCCGGTCAGGCCTGTATCAGTTCTTCATGACGCCGAACCGCGCGAGGACCGCGTGTTCCGACGAGAAGGGTTTTACCCTTCAGCCGCAGCGCCGCGCCTTCGATCAGGCCGGAGGCGAGCAGCCGGCGTGCGCAGTCTGCACCCGCTTCCAGCGCCTGCTCAATCTCACTTTCGGACAAGGCGCCGACCTCGCGCGTGACCAGCCGCGCGCCGAGATCGCTGTCAGGCTGCAATTCGTTGGCCGGCACGCGAGCAACAGCCGGATGGCCGGGCAGATCGACGGCATTGGCAATGATGGTCGCGGCAGCATCTGCCTGTGACGCCGTCCGCGCCAGCACGCTCACGGCATCGGCAATGCCGAGGGAAAAGCTGCGGCCGTGACGGCCGCTGGTGGCGATGCCGCGGATCGGATCATCAGCGCCGATGAGCATGGTCCGCATCAGGCCCTGGCTGTCCGGGCGGTCGATCAGGCCAACCGTGAATTGCTCACCATCAGCCAGATGCAAGGCGATGTCGCCGCCATTATTGACATAGGCGCGATCGAGCCGCGCCGCGCCAAGCATCGCGCCCAGGATCTCCTCGGCAACACTGCCGGCAACCGCAGCCATCGGCGTGATGAAGCAATCCTCGGCAAAGGGCACGACCGCCGCATGCATGCGGCGCGCGACGACGCCCTTCAACGTGCTGCGGTTCGGATCGGCCGCCTGGCGCAACTCCGCCAATTCGTCGCAGAGCTCGTCGAGGAGCCCAGTGAAGCGCTGCGCCGCGGCTTCATAGGCCATGCGCACTTCCCGCTCGCTGCCCTTTGCCTCCACGATCAGATCGATCGGACCATCCTGCAAATGCAGCCGCTTGCCGTCGGGAAGAAGCGCGATTTGCGGCAGCCGTTTCATGCGCGCCGTCCGGGGATGAAGGGCATCGGCCGGACCTCGGCGCTATCGCGCAGCGAGGACAGGGGCCGGACGTAATCCATGTGGCCGCCAAGCGCCGCGTAATCCGAGAGCCGCATCGTGAACTCGATCGGCGCCACCAGCGCCGGCGTCGGTACATAACCGAAGGCGCCGGCCGGCATCTGCGTGACATCGACCATGAAGGTGATGCCACCGCCCGGCCAAACATAGACCGGCGCACCGCCGCTGGTCACCCGCGTCAACGCGTCCTTGACCGAGCGCGTCAGCCGCACCGGATTGTCGGTGACGCCGGCGCGCAAGGAGCCGCCGGCACCGCCCATGAACAGCACCGTGCACAGCGCCGGCTCACAATTCTCCTGGATGCGCTCGACGGAAAACTTCAGTGCCGCCGGCATTTCCGTCTCGACCGGCCGCAGCGCCTCATCCAGCACGTAATAAGAAGAGTGCTCGCCGGTTGTGGAGACCATCAGCATGGTCAGTCCGGGCCGCGCCTCCTTGAGGTCGAACGGCCCCAGGATCGACAGCGGATCGGAAATGTTGGTGCCGCCCCACCCCGTGCCGGGCTCGGCGACCTGGAAATAGCGGCCCGGCGTCGAGCGCCGCCCTTTCATCTTGATGCCGGTGTCGGCGATATCGAGCAGCTTGCCGGCTTGATGCTCTGATAGCACGCCGGTGATGTGATCATCGACCACGACCACCTCATCGACCTTGCCATGCCATTGCTTGGCGAACATGCCGATCGTCGCCGAGCCGCAGCCGACACGCATCCGCTCTTCACCGACGCCATTGACCACCGGCGGCTTGCCGGCTTGGACAATCACGGTCGCGCCGCCATCGATGGTGAGCTCGACCGCCTTGCAATTCGACAAATCCATCAGCGCGTCGCAGGTGACGCGGCCCTCCTTCTTGGAGCCGCCGGTCAGATGATGCACGCCGCCGAGCGAAAGCATCTGCGAGCCATATTCGCCCGTTGTGACATGGCCGACCGCCTCGCCCTGCGCGCGCACAATCGCGGTCTCGGGCCCGAGATAGCGGTCGGTATCGATCTTCACCTTGACGCCGCAATAGGAGAAGATGCCTTCGGTGACGACGGTCACCATGTCGACGCCGTCGATCTCCGAAGACACGATGAAGGGCGCGGGCTTGTAGTCGGGATAGGTCGTGCCGGCGCCGATCGCGGTGACGAAGATGTCGGGCTGATGCACGATCTTGCCGTCCCAATCGCCGCCGGCCTGGAACGGCACCAGCCGTCCGCCATGCTCCACCGTGCGCTCCAGCACGATATGCGGATCGACGCGGACGAGATTTCCGTCGTGGTTGGCGTAGCGATCGCAAGCGCCCGCTGCACCCGGCTTGATGTAGCACATCACCGGACACGCATCGCAGCGGATCTTGTCGCCGATGGCGGCAACGCTCGCGTCAGTCGACATGAACAGCCCGTTCTCCGGCGGCGCCTCAGCCGTCCGGACAATTTGTTCGTATACGAACGATGTTGCGCGCCATTCCCGGAGCTGTCAAGCGGCGGCGGAAGCGAAAAAAGCGCTCTGCCGAATAATCGCTCATTTGCCTACGGGCTCTGTCCGCAAACGAGGCAAGAAACATGGCAGTGTTTGCACTGCGAAATGCGGGCGGCTTGCACGTTTGTACACAAACGGTACTGTTTCTTCACCTACGCGCCACCGGATGTGAGATGACGCAGCCAACGATCCGACTGAACGTCAACGGCAAGAGCTTTGATGTGAGCGCGGCTCCCGATACCGCGCTGCTTTACGTGCTGCGCAACGATCTCGCATTGAACGGACCGAAATATGGCTGCGGGCTCGGCGAGTGCGGAACTTGCACCGTGCTGATCGATGGCGTCGCGGCGCGCTCCTGCGTGATCCCGATCGAAGGCTGCAAGGGACGCGACATCGTCACGCTCGAAGGCCTCGGCTCGCGCGAGCATCCTGATCCCGTGCAGGATGCTTTCATTCGCGAGCAAGCCGCACAATGCGGCTACTGCCTCAACGGCATGATCATGACCACGAAGGCGCTGCTGTTGCGCACGCCGGCTCCATCCGAAGCGGAGATTCGCGAGGCATTGCGATACAATCTCTGCCGCTGCGGCGCGCATGTCGAAATCATGCGCGCGGCGATGCGTGCCGCCGGTCACCTGGTCGAGGCGCGCGACTGATGGCGGCATCTGGCACTCTGGTGGTCATCAAGACCAGCACAACCGGAAATTTCGAGACCTTCATCAAGATCACCGCTAACGGCGACGTCAAAACCTATAACGGTCATGTCGATCTCGGCACCGGCATCCGCACCGCGCTCGGACAGATCGTCGCCGAAGAGCTCGACGTATCCTTTGCCCGCGTGGTGGTCGTGCTCGGCGATACCAAGGAAGTGCCGAACCAGGGCGCGACGATTGCGAGCGAAACCATCCAGATCACCGCCGTGCCGCTGCGCAAGGCCGCGGCGCAAGCGCGGCAATTCCTGATCACGCGCGCCGCACAACGCCTGGAGCTGCCCGTCGAGGAGCTTTCGATCGAAGACGGCCTGGTGCGCGGCAAGGACAATCGCAGCGTTTCCTATGGCGAATTGATCGAAGGCGATACCATCCGCATCGAGCTTGCCGACGACGTGGTGGTCAAGTCGGTCGAGAACTACAGCCTCGTCGGACAATCGGTACCGCGCGTCGACCTGCCGGCGAAAGCGACCGGCGAATTGATCTATGTGCACGACGTGCGCGTGCCCGGCATGCTGCACGGCCGCGTCGTTCGCCCGCCTTATGCCGGCGTCGATGCCGGTCCGTTCGTCGGCACCAGCCTTATGTCGGTGGATGAAGCCTCGGTGCGCGACATTCCGGGCCTCGTTGCCGTGGTCAGGATCGGCGACTTCGTCGGAATCGTGGCCGAGCGCGAGGAGAACGCGATCAAGGCCGCCGCCCGGCTCAAGGTGAAGTGGAAGCCGACCCCTACCCTGCCTGATCTGGCTGACATCGAGAACGCCCTGCGCACGAATCCATCAGCGCCGAGAACCCTGGAGAACAAGGGTGATGTCGACGCGGCGATAGCAGGCGCCGCCAAGCCGATGCCACGCACCTACATCTGGCCCTATCAGATGCATGCGTCGATCGGCCCTTCCTGCGCGGTCGCGGATTATCAGGACGGGCGCATCCGCGTCTGGTCAGGCACGCAGAACCCGCATGTACTTCAAGCCGATCTTGCGCTGCTGTGCGAACGGCCGGAAGCCGAGATTGAAGTGATCCGGTTCGAGGCTGCCGGCTGTTATGGCCGCAATTGCGCCGACGATGTCAGCGCGGATGCGCTGCTGCTGTCGCGCGCCGTCGGCCGCCCCGTCCGCGTGCAGCTCACCCGCGAGCAGGAGCATGCCTGGGAACCGAAGGGCACCGCGCAACTGCTCGACGTCAATGGCGGCCTCAACGAAGACGGCAGCGTCGCTGGTTACGACTTCGCCACGCGTTATCCCTCGAACGGAGCGCCGACGCTGGCGCTGCTGCTCACCGGACGAGTTGCACCAGTGCCTGCCGTGTTCGAGATGGGCGACCGCACCGCGATCCCGCCCTATGATTATGAGAACATGCGCGTGGTCGCGCACGACATGCCGCCGATCGTGCGGGCCTCCTGGTTCCGCGGCGTCTCCGCGCTGCCGAATTCCTTTGCGCATGAATCCTGGATCGACGAATGCGCCGATGAGGCGGGCGTCGATCCGATCGAATATCGCTTGCGCTACCTGAAGGACCAACGCGCGGTCGATCTCGTTCACGCGGTGGCCGAGCGCGCCGGCTGGCAGAGGCGGCCGGTGCGCGAGGAGAAAACCCCGGAAGGCGACATCGTGCGTGGCCGCGGGTTCGCTTACGCGCTCTATGTGCATAGCAAGTTCCCGGGTTATGGCGCGGCCTGGTCGGCGTGGATCGCCGATGTCGCCGTAAACAAGGCCACCGGCGACGTCAGCGTGACCCGTGTCGTCGCGGGGCAAGATTCCGGACTGATGATCAATCCGGACGGAGTCCGGCATCAGATCCATGGCAATGTCGTGCAATCGACCAGCCGCGCGCTGATGGAGGAGGTCTCCTTCGACCGCATCTCGGTGGCGACACGCGAATGGGGCGCCTATCCCATCATCAAATTCCCCGACGTGCCTGAGATCGACGTGCTGATGCTGCCGCGGCAGGATCAGCCGCCGCTTGGTGTCGGTGAATCCGCCTCCGTTCCCAGTGCGGCCGCGATCGCGAACGCGATCTATGACGCGACCGGCGTGCGCTTCCGCGAATTGCCGTTCACGCCGGAGCGCATCCTCAGAGGATTGCGCGAAGGACAGAGCGAGCCTGCGGCGCTGCCAGCGCCACAGCCGACACAAACGCAGTCGGCAAATAAATGGTTCAATCCCTTTGCGGCGCGGCGTGGCGTCTTCGCAACGCTTGGCGCGCTTTGCATTGCTACCATCGGCATCGGCGCTGCGGTCCTGCCCTGGCGGGCGATTGCGCCGATCGCGCGGCCGGATACCTCCGTGTATTCCGCTGCGACCATCGCGCGCGGTGCGCAACTCGCCGCACTCGGCGATTGCGCCGTGTGCCACACCAGCGAGAACGGCATCGTCAATGCCGGCGGCCGGCCCATTGAGACGCCGTTCGGCACGATCTATTCGACCAACATCACGCCCGACGAGGCAACCGGCATCGGCGCGTGGTCCTATCCCGCCTTCGAGCGCGCGATGCGCGAGGGCATCCATCGCGACGGCCGCCATCTCTATCCCGCCTTTCCCTACACGCATTTCGCAAAGGCCAGCGACGCCGATTTGCAGGCGCTTTATGCGTACCTGATGGCCCAGAAGCCCGTGCAGGCGAAAGCGCCTGGCAACGAGCTGCGCTTCCCGTTCAACGTTCGTCCGCTGATGGCCGGATGGAACGCGCTGTTCCATCAGGCCGAGACATTTGTGCCCGACGCGAGCAAATCGGACGTCTGGAATCGCGGCGCCTATCTCATTGAAGGTCTCGGCCATTGCGGCGCCTGCCATTCACCGCGCAATGCGCTTCAGGCGGAGAAAGCCAATGCCTATCTCGCCGGCGGATTCGCGGAGGGCTGGGAAGCGCCGGCATTGACCTCGCTGTCGCAAGCGCCGATCCCATGGAACGAGGACGAACTCTTCGCCTATCTGCACACCGGCGAGTCGCGTTATCACGGCGTCGCCGCAGGCCCCATGGCGCCGGTCGTGAAGGAATTGGCCGCATTGCCCGACGCGGACATCCGTGCCATGGCGGTCTATCTCGCCTCCTTCAATGAGACGCCGAAGGACCAGCCGGCGCTGGCAGCGCTGGCCACCAAGCTGGAGACATCAACAAGAGTGATATTCGCGCCGAGCCCCGGCGCACGGCTCTATCAGGGCGCCTGCGCCGTCTGCCACGAGGTCGGCGGATTGCCGCTGTTTGGCAGCCGGCCCTCGCTGGCGCTGAACAGCAATTTGCATAGCGCTCAGCCGGACAATCTGATTCAGGTGATCCTGCACGGCATCGCCAAACCAGCGTTCAGCGACCTCGGCTATATGCCTGCCTTCAAGGACAGCATGAGCGATGCACAGATCGCCGAGCTCGTATCCTTCCTGCGCGGTCAGTTTGCGCCCGACAAGCCGGTGTGGACCGACGTGGCATCACGCGTCAGCCGTATCCGTGGTCACTGACATTAAGCTGATGGGGCCGCCTGCAAGCCTAGCAACAGCGTCGGGATCAGCTCGGACACGGTCGGATGGATCGGCACCGCCCAGCGGAGCTGATCGTAGGGGTTCTTCGCATTGATGGCATCGAGGATGCCGTGGATCGCCTCGTCACCGCCAGTGCCGAGGATCGACGCGCCAAGGATCTGTTTGGTCGCGGGATCGGCAAGCACTTTCATGAAGCCGAGCGTCTCGTCCTTTTCGACCGCGCGGCCGACACGCGTCATGGGCCGGGTGGACACGAGATAAGGCTTGCCGAGGGCACGCACCTGCGTTTCGGTCATGCCGACGCGGCCGAGCGGCGGATCGATGAAGAGCGCGTATCCAAGGACCCGATCGCTGACGCGCCGGTTCTCGCCGTCGAGCAGGTT
>DATHMA010000064.1:0-22336 GCA_035487555.1 Bradyrhizobium sp.
TGGTACAGTTGGGTGGGCTCGAACCACCGACCTCCTGTTCCACAGACAGGCGCTCTAACCAACTGAGCTACAACTGCATCCGTAGCGCACGGCCCTAAAAAAGGGGGCGCCGAACGGGGCGGAAACTAGGTGCAACGACCCGCTTTGGCAAGGCCGGCCGTGCGCAAGATCGCACCGATTTTGCACCCATTTTCAAAGCAAAAGCCCGGGCAACTGGCCCGGGCCGGGACTTAACTCAACACGAACCCGCCCAAATCAGGCGGCGGGCTTGTAGAACTTCGAGGCGCTGGTCTTGATCGGCTCGACGGTCTCGGCCGCGACCTTCTGCGAGAGCTCGCCGAGCTCCTTGGCCTGGGCCGTGAAGGTCTCGAACTGCTTGCGGGCATGCGTGGTCCACAGCTCGAGGGCTTCGGAGGGCGACTTGGCGGCGAGCAGTTCCTGGGCGAAATCGAGCGCCGAGGTGGTGTTGGTCTTCACGAATTCCATCACCTTGGCCTGATAGGCGCTGGCGCCCTTGCTGGCTGAAGTGAACACGGCTTCCATGGTGCCGTTGTGGGTCTCAGCGGCATCCTTGAACTTGGCGTAGTTGTCGCGAGCCTGCGACACGCCCTTCTCGGCGAAGGCGCGCATCTGCTCGGGAACTTCAAACGGAATGATTGAGGCAGAGAAGGGATCAGTAGCATTGGTCATTGCAGGTGTCCTTCATCGGGGGGCTGGAAGTGAATGACTCCCCTTGCGCGCCGAGCCGAAAACGGGGCTGGGACGTCGACGGCCATCACGCAGTGGGAATGCCTTTACGGGCTAACCGTATATACACGCATATAATGTCATTTTTGTGCATTGCAACCGAAACTTTGGTGCAATGCCACATAGCGGGCACAACTACTGGATGTCGGGCCCGTTCTGTGTGATTTGCGGCAAGCGGCTCAGGCGATGCGCTGAGCCGCGAGCTACGTCCTTGGGTTTGCTAGTGTTTGGGTTTGGCAGCTTCCATCGCCGCCTTGCCCATGATCTGACCCATCTCGCTGGCCTGCTCGGCGAGCGAGCGCATCTGCGTGGTCACATATTCGCTATGCAGCCGCATCACCTCTGGAAGATCCTTGGCGTGCAGCAATGTCTGCGCATAGTCGAGCGAAGCCTGCACATTCTTCTCGGCATAGCCGATCGCCCTGGCGCTGATGTCCTTGGCGCCGGCGCGCATCGTGGCGCCGCGCTCCTCCATTGAGCCGGCTGTTGCTTGCGCGTTCTCCAGGAATTTCTCGAACGTCTTGCGCGCCTGCTCGAAGCTCGCTTCGGCCATTGACCGCACTTCCTTCGGAATCTCGAAACGCTCATGCCCTTGATCGCTCATGGTGCCACTCCTCATCGTACCCGCGAGACGCTACCCCGCCACCGGGCTGGACCAGAGCAATGATACCGGCCAAAGCCATCGCCGCGATGACGGCGCGCCGGTTCCTCGCCCATGGACCTTCTCTTGGACCTGCGGTGGTATTTGGCGTTAACGCGATGGGTGCGCGAGGGTTCAGCGCTTTGGCACCGCGGGCGACGAATTAAGGTTATCCCCCCTTTGGCCGCTGCCGCCGTGGACCTGCCGTTCCCGGCGGGCAATACTAAGGGTCCGTTAAGGCTGTCATGCAGGGGCAGCCAGTCCTTTGCCGACCCGATTGGCCCAAACCCGAGACCGAACAGCCGACGCGCGATTATGATCAAAACGGAATTCCAGTTGCTGGCGATGTTTGATCCGCGGCTGGCCCCCCATGCGACAAGCGCACATCCGGTCTGGCTGTGGTCGAGCGACGGCAAGCACATCCTCTGGGCCAATCCGCCGGGAACCGCGCTGTTCGGCGCTATCAACGCCACCAATCTTGCACGCAAAACCTTTGGTCCGGCGGATCAGCATCGCCGGCAGGTCGCGCAACTCGCAGGCCGCCTGCCGCTGTCGGGTGCGGCGCGGATGGAACGGCTGCGCGGCTTTGGCGCCCGGCCCGGCATGCTGATGACCTGCCGCTGCGCGCGGCTCGATTTTTCCGACGGCAGCCACGCCGTTCTGGTCAGCGCGATCGAGACATTCGCCCGCACCATGCCGCTGGACGAGCGGCTGCAACGCCTGGCCGAAGCACAGGAACAAGCGGTCGCAGCCTTTGCGCTGGATGGCCGGCTGGTCGGCGCGAGCAGCACCGCGCATGCGCTGCTCGGCGCGATCGCCGAAGCTGATCTTGATGCGGCGCTCCATCATGCGCTGGAGCGCGGCCATGTCGAATTGTCGACCGCGGCCGGACAATTGGTGATGCAACGCGTCGGCAGCGGCGCAGATACGGGTCTTGTTGCGCTGATCACGCCGCCCGTCGTAGAGGCCGCGCCCGAACCCGCAACCACCGAAGCGGCGCCGGTGCCGCCATATGAGCAGCCGGCACCGTCCAACGAAGCGCCCGCGGCGTTTGCGCTGGTCGACGAGTTTTCCGAGCCGCTCGATGCCGCGCCGGTCGCGAGCGCCGCGCCTACTGAACCGAAGAAGATGCAACAGACCACGCCGCAAGACGTCACCTCACCCGCGCAACGGCGCCATCCGCTGCGCTTCACCTGGCTGATGGATGAGGAAGGCCGCTTCTCGCTCGGCTCCGACGAGTTCACGCAACTGATCGGCACACGCACCGCCGCCGGCTTCGGTCGGCCCTGGCGGGAAATCGCGCAAGCCTTCGGCCTCGATCCGGCCGGCCGCGTCGAGGAGGCGATCGCCACCCGCGAGACCTGGAGCGGGATCACGCTGTATTGGCCCGTCGACGGCGGCGGCAGGCTGCCGGTCGAGCTCTCGGGGCTGCCGGTGTTCGACCAGGATCGGGTCTATGCCGGCTATCGCGGCTTTGGCGTGTGCCGCGATCTCGACAGCCTCGATCATCTCGCCGAATTGCGGCGGATCGAGCCGTTCGGCGAAAACCTCGCGCCGCAAGAACTCAAGCAAGAGCCCAAGCAAGAACCCAAGCCGTCCCCCCTTGCTGCTGACATTGTTCAGGCTGAATCGGGGCACGCCGTCGCCGCACATCCGCCCGCTGGCGCCGATGTGATGCCGTCGGAGCCTCCCGGACCACCAGCCTCGATTGCCGATGAAAATTCACCTCCAACCGATTTGGATGAGCCCGTGGAAACGCCCCCAAACGTTGTGCCGTTCCGCCCGGTCGGCGAGGGAAAGTCGCTTGGCCTGTCGCCGGGCGAGAACCACGCCTTCAACGAGCTTGCCCGCCAATTATCAGCCCGGCTCGATCGCGACACGCCCACGACAGGCGAGGCCATCGTGACGGGTGAAGTGACGGAGCCGCCGGTCGAACCGCCTGCCCAAGCACCGATGACCCAAGAAACGGCAATGCAAGAACCGGCCATGCAAGAGCCGTCGCGCGAGCAGGCGGCCGGCCCCGAATGGCTGGCGCCGCCGGAGCCGCCGGCCCGCGGCGAGACCAAGCGCGACCGCACCCTGCTCGACCTGCTCCCGACCGGCGTCCTGATCTACCGGCTCGACCGTCTGCTTTATGCCAATACAGCGTTCCTGCAGCGCATCGGCTATGAAAGCGTGCATGCGCTGGAGCACTCCGGCGGCCTCGATGCGCTCTATGTCGAGGCCGGCGTCTCGCAGACCAGCAGCACCTCGGAGGCCGGCACGCCGGTGACCATCGCAGCCGGCCCGGATTTGCCAGCGTCGCAAGGCAGGCTCTTCACCATCGAATGGGACGGCGACCAGGCCCTCGCCTTGATGTTCACGCCGACGCAAAGCGCGCCGCCAGTCGAGGCGATTGCGGAGCCGCCCGCGCCGCCGCCACCCCCGTCTCCCTTGCCCGAGCCGGTCGTCACGCCGCCGCCGCTGCCCGCGGTCGGCCATGCCAACGCCGAGGACTTGGCCGCGATTCTCGACACCACGGCCGAAGGCATCGTGATGTTCGATGCCGCCGGCCAGATCCACGCCGGCAACCGCAGCGCGGAAGCGCTGTTCGGCTATGACGGCGAGGATTTGCTGCGGCAGAACCTGATCGAGCTGTTCGCCCCGGAAAGCCAGCGCGCGGTCGCCGAATATCTGGAAAGCGTCAAGGGCGCCGGCGTCGCGAGCCTTCTCGACCATGGCCGCGATGTGCTGGCCCGCGTCGCCAAGGGCGGCATCATCCCGCTGTCGGCGACCATCGGGCGGACGCGCCCCGACGGGCCGAATTTCTTCGCGGTGTTCCGCGACCTCTCGCAGAACAAGAAGGGCGAGGGCGAATTGCAGCAGGCCAGGCGGCTTGGCGAACGTGCCGCCAATGCGAAAGCCGACATGCTGGCGCGCATCAGCCACGAGGTGCGCACGCCGCTCAACGCCATCATCGGCTTTGCCGAGGTGATGACCGCGGAACGATTCGGCGCGCTCGGCAATGAGCGCTATGTCGAATACATGAAAGACATCCGCGCCTCCGGCGAGCGGGTAATCGCCATCATCAACGACCTCACCGAATTGTCGCGGATCGAGACCGGCAAGCTTGATCTCGCCTTCACCAACCAGAACCTCAACGAGATGGTGGAGAGCTGTGTTGCGGTGATGCAGCCGCACGCCAACCGCGAGCGCATCATCATCCGCACCTCGCTTGCCCAGGCGCTGCCGCCGGTGGTCGCCGATGGCCGCGCGCTGCGCCAGATCACCATGAACCTGATCGGCAATTCGATCCATCTCGCCAATCCCGCCGGCCAAGTCATCGTCTCGACTGCGCTGTCGGATTTCGGCGAGGTGGTGTTGCGGGTGCGAGATACCGGTCCCGGGCTCAATGACAACGAAGTCGCAGCGGCGCTCGAACCTTTCCGCACCCCGCTCCCATCCGACCAGGGCTCGGAAGCCTCCGGCGTCAACCTGTCGCTGACCAAGGCGCTGGTCGAAGCCAACCGCGCGCAATTCAGCCTCAAGAGCGCGGCCAATAGCGGCACCCTGGTCGAAGTGGTGTTTTCGCGGGCGATGGCGCGGAGCTAGATTCCCCGCCTTTCATTGGCGCGATGGCCGGGATAGCTTGGCTTTCCCGAGGGGCCCCGCCGTGAAGCCTTCCCGTCGTCGATTTCTGCGTCTCGCCGCGGGCGCCGCGGTGCTGCCAACCGCATCGCGGGTGGCGCGAGCCGGCAACTATCCGACGCGGCCGATCCGCTGGATCGTCGGCTTCGGCGCCGGCAC
Source organism: Bradyrhizobium sp. (assembly GCA_035487555.1). Lineage (GTDB taxonomy): Bacteria > Pseudomonadota > Alphaproteobacteria > Rhizobiales > Xanthobacteraceae > Bradyrhizobium. The sequence continues at coordinate 5,174 of DATHMA010000064.1, forward strand.
TTCCGTCGACATCTTTGCCCGGCTGATCGGCCAATTTCTGTCGGAGCGGTTAGGCCAGCCGCTGGTGATCGAGAACCGGCCCGGCGCCGGCGGCAAGATCGCGACCGAAGCGGTCGTGCGCGCCGCGCCTGACGGCTACACCCTGCTCGACATCACCTCGGCCAATGTCTGGAACGCAACCATCTACGACAATCTCAGCTACAATTTCATCCGCGACATCGCACCGATCGCAGGCACGGTGCGCGGGCTTGGCGTCATGGAAGTGATCCCGTCCTTCCCCGCCAAGACGGTTCCCGAGTTCATTGCGTATGCGAAAGCCAATCCCGGCAGGATCAGCTTTGCCTCCAGCGGCGTCGGAACCCCGCAGCATCTCTACGGCGAGCTGTTCAAGATGATGGCCGGCATCGAGATGACCCACGTGCCCTATCGCGGATCGCCACAATCGCTGACGGGATTGTTCGGTGGCGAGACGCAGGTCATCTTCGATACGCTGGCGACCTCGATCGAGCACATCAAGGCGGGGAGATTGCGCGCGTTGGCGGTGACATCGGCCAGCCGATCGGAACAGTTGCCGGACGTTCCGACCATCGGCGAGTTTCTATCGGGTTACGAGGCAACCAGCTGGCAGGGGCTGGGCGCGCCGAAGGGAACCCCGGTCGAGATCATCGAGAGGCTTTCCGGAGAAGCCAGCGCCGCCATTGCCGATGCGACCTTGAAGTCGCGCATCGAGAACCTCGGCTACGCGACGTTTCCGATCGCGGCCGCGGAACTCACCCGTTTCATTGCCGATGAAACCGAGAAATGGGCCAAGGTGATCCGCGCCGCCAACATCAAGGCGAATTAGAATTAGAATTCGTCTTGCGTGCGCTCCCCGAAGTTTACCGGAGTTGCGAGAATCAAGATGTCGGGGGACAATTGCGCTCGCGCAAAGTGTCGTTCACGTTTTCAGGCCATGATGTCCGGAGACGAACGACGAATCGGAGCCGGTGCGATGGGCCTCTCTCTCCTCCAAATGATGTTCTCGGTCTTCCGCGGTCATATTCCGGATCATACGGTGCGGTCCGTTGCCGCCATCGCCGTTTCTCCCGCCGCCGTGCTCGGCGTGTTCGCGGCTGCCGGGGCTGCGATCGGGGTCATCGCGGCTGCGCTGTGGGCGACCGTCTGGCTGGCGCTCCGGCTGATCTAGCCCTCCTCTAGCGGGCTGTCACAAATTGGCGGCGTTCTTCTTGCTGGTCTGTCTCATGAAGGAGACGCCAAGCTGGCCGCCATTGATCCAGGCGAGCCCGCAGCGGCGGTAAGCAAGACCGGTCGACGACAGCACGAGGAAGAAGTCCGTCAGCTTCAGTCCTTCGATCGAGCCTTCCACCGTCAATTTCGCGCCGGTGCTCGACACGTCTTCCATCTTGCACGAGCGACGCCAGGTGCCGTCGATCGCCATCATATAGGTTGTAACTCCGCGCGAAAATTGGACGCGCTGCGCTCTCCGGCGATCGGCTATCGAACTATTCACGACTGAAATCACCTGAACCAATCGCGCACTGCATAGACGTGCATTCTTAAGAATTGCTTGGTTGCCGGACTGACCTACGCACCCGCCAACGCATGCGTCCGTTGCGGCGATGGCATGACCCGACGAGCTTGATCTCGATCGATTTTTCCGCCGAAATGTCGGGCACATTCACACGCGACGATCGATCGCGGATTTGAGGGAGCGCTTGCATGACCGGCATATTGGACGGGAAAGTTGCATTGGTGACCGGAGGCGGATCCGGCATCGGGCAGGCGACCGCGGTCGCGATGGCGCGTGAGGGCGCGCGCGTTGCGGTGTCCGATCTTTCGAAGGAAGGTATCGAGGCGACGGTGGCCCTGATCAATTCCGCCGGCGGACAATCGATCGCCATCGCCGGCGATGTCACCGAAGAGACCGACGTCGCCAATATGGTGGCGCGCACCGTCTCGGCCTTCGGCCGCATCGATTGCGCGTTCAACAATGCCGGTGTTTCCGGCCGTTCCGTCGGCCCGGCCGGTCAACGCCTGCACGAACTGTCACAATCATCCGTGGCCAAGATGTTCTCGGTCAATTTGATGGGCGTGTTCCTGTGCCTGAAGCACGAGATCGCGCAAATGCTGGCGCAGGGCAGCGGCGGCGCGATCGTCAACACATCCTCGATCGCAGGCCTGATCGGCCTGCCGACCTCAGGGCATTACGTCGCCGCCAAGCACGGCGTCGTCGGCCTCACCAAGACCGCGGCGATGGAATACGCGCAGGACGGCATCCGCGTGAACTGCGTCAATCCCGGCTACATCAAGACGCCGATGACCGACGACATGATGAAGACGCGCTATGATGAGATCATGGCCAAGGTGCCGGTGCGGCGGCTCGGCAACGCCGAAGAGATTGCGGAAGCCGTCGTCTGGATGTGCTCCGACAGGGCGTCCTTCATGACCGGCGCCTCGCACCTCGTCGACGGCGGCTACTGCGCGGCTTAAGGACAATGGCAGCGAACGACTCTTCCCTTCTCCCTTGTGGGAGAAGGGAAGAGGGGCGAGCCTAGCCCGCCGCCTGCGCGGCGGGGAGGAAATCGGCGATCGTCTCCAGAAAAATTCTTGGCGCCTGCAATTGCGGGACGTGGGCGCAGCCCGGGATGATCTTCAGCCGGGCGTCGGGCAACAGTGCCGCGAGCTCATGCGACATCGGCGGCGGCGTGGCTTCGTCCTGCTCGCCGACAACGACCAGCGCCGGCACCTTTACCTTGGCGAGCTCCGGACGCAGGTCGAGCTCCGCGAGCTGACCGCAGGCCGCGCGAAAGACGTCTTCGTTGGTTCGCAAAAACGCCGCTCGGCGGTCGGCCATCAAATCCGGATGCTGCGCCTGAAATTCCGGCGCAAAGAGCCGCCGCATCGCGACATCCGAGATCGCGGCGAGGCCCTTGGCTCTGGAGGCTGCCGCCATGTTGCGAAAGGCCTCACGGCCCGGCTCCGAGAAAGCGGCGCCGCAATCCGCGAAAATATATCGCGACGCGATGTCGGGATGCCGGATCGCCATCTGCAGCGCGACAAAGCCGCCATAGCCGTTGCCGAGCACGATCGGTGTTTGTCCACCCGAGGCCTCCTTCACCGCATCCGCCATACGGTCCGCCACCGCACCGAGCCCGCCATGAACGGCCTGCGAGCGACCAAAGCCGGGCAGCTCGGGAACAATGACGCGAAACGAGCGCGACAGCTCCGGTGCGACAGCATCAAAACTGGCGCGGTCCGACAGCAGCGAGTGAAACAGGAACAGCGGCGGGCCGTAGCCGATCTCCGCCACGCCGACGTTGCCATTGGCATAGACCTTCTGCATGCCCGTTCCCCCTTCAAATTTCCGTGGAAAGCCGCTTCGTGCCACGAATTGATAGATCAAATCTCGGGCTTTTCAAGCCTTTCGTGCTTGACGTGATATTTCACGAATGCCAAGACTGAATAGAATTTGGCGAGAAAACCCATGCTTTTGCGGGAAAATATCTACGAGCTGCTTCGCTCTGATATCCTGGCCTGTCGTCTCGCGCCGGGCGATGATATGCGCGAGCAGGAGCTCGCCGAGCGCTATGCGGTGAGCCGCCAGCCGGTGCGCGAGGCGCTGCTGCGGCTCGAGCGTGAGCATCTCGTCACCGTGCAGCCGCGTCAGGGCTATCGCGTCAATCCAATCTCGCTGTCCGATGCGCGCGATCTGCTGCGCTTCCGCCTCGCGCTGGAGCCGGCCTGCGTCGATGAAGCGATCGAGAACGCTACCGACGCGACCCTGAAGGCGCTTGACAAGTTCCGCCGCTTCTCCGGCAATCATGAGGACTTCATCACCTATAATCGCGGCTTCCACTCGGCGCTCGCTCATGCCTCCGGCAACCGCCGCATGGCGGCCTCGCTGTGCGACCTGATCGGGCAGGCCGATCGGCTCGTGCGCGTCAGCGTCACCAATCTCAGAGGTCACGACCCGAAGAAACTGGTCGCCGAACATGTCGCGCTGATCGAGGCGATGCAGAAGCGCGACCGCCGCACCGCCGCGCGCCTGATAAGAGCGCATATCAGCGCCACCGAAAAACGCGTGTTGCCGGCGTTGAAGCGCAACGCCGTGATTGTCGAAGGATGAGTCACATGAATATTCCAGCCAAAGCCATCGATGTCGAAGTGCACGGCAATTTCGTCGACGGGGCCGAGATCGAGGCCGGCAACGGCGAGATGCTCGATGTCCGCAATCCCGCGACCGGCGATGTGATCGCGCGCATCCCCAATTCGACCGCCGCCGACATCGATCGCGCCATGAAGAGCGCCCGCGCCGCCTTCGAGGGTAAGGCCTGGGGCGGCATGGACATCCGCGCGCGGGCGAGGCTCGTCAACAAGCTCGCGGACGCCTTCGAGGCTAATCTGGACTCCCTCTACCGGCTGGAGACGCTCAACAACGGCCGCCCGGTGAACGAGACCCGCGCGCAGCTTTCGCGCCTGCCGGATTTCTTCCGCTATTTCGCCGGCCTCGCACTGTCGCGTCGCGACTCGGTGATCCCGGTGGAGGGTTCCTATCTCAACTACACCCTGCGCACGCCGATCGGCGTCGTCGCCAATTGCACGCCGTTCAATCATCCTCTGATGATCCTGTGCAAGTCGCTCGCCGCCGTGCTGGCGTCCGGCTGCGTCACCGTGGTGAAGCCGTCGGAATACACGCCGCTGACGACGCTGAAGCTCGCGAAGATCTTCACCGACGCAGGCCTGCCGCCCGGCGTCTTCAACATCGTGCTCGGCCTCGGCCACAGCGCCGGCAAGATGCTGGCCGAACATCCTGATATCGACAAGCTGGTGTTGACCGGCGGCACCGAGGCCGGCCGCATCGCGGGGGCTGCGGCCGCCAAAGTGTTCGCGCACCAGACCATGGAGCTCGGCGGCAAGACGCCGGTCATGGTGTTCGACGATTACGACATCGACCGCGCCGTCAATTATGCCGTGTTCGGCGCTTTCATCGGCGCGGGCCAGACCTGCATCTGCGCCTCGCGCCATCTGGTGCAGGCCTCGATCTATGACGCGTTCGTCGAAAAGCTGAAGGCCAAGGCGGAAACCATCCGCATCGGCGATCCCTTCGATTCCACCACCCAGCTCGGGCCGGTGATCTCGGCCAAGCAGCGCGACCGCGTGATGTCCTATTGCGGCTTCGGCCACGAGCAGGGCGCGCGGCTGATCACGGGCGGGCATGCGCCAACGATTCCCGGCCACGAGAACGGCTATTTCGTCGAGCCGACGGTGTTTGCGGACGTGAAGAGCGACATGCGCATCTTCCAGGAGGAAGTGTTCGGCCCCTTCACCTCGGTGACGCCGTTCAAGGACGAGGCTGATGCACTCAGGCTCGCCAATGACTCGCCGTTCGGGCTGGCTGCTGCCGTGCGCACCAAGGACGTCGCGCGCGCCCATCGCGTCGCCGCGCAGGTGAAGGCCGGCATCGTCTGGATCAACGACCATCACCGGCTCGATCCGGCTTCGCCTTGGGGCGGCGTCGGCGATTCCGGCGTGGGCCGCGAATGCGGCACCGAAAGTTTTGACGACCATTTCCACACCAAGAGCGTGATGGTCGCCACCAACGACGCACCGTTCGATTGGTACCGCGACACGGCAGGACAGCGCCGGTTGAATTAGCACCAGCACTCACAACGACCAGCGAAGCTGGCGTCATCAAGAGAAGACAGGGGGAAACTTCACATGGGTCACACAGTAAACGCCGGCGCGCGTCTCGACCGGCTGCCGATCTCAGGCTTTCACTACCGGATCTTCTGGCTGGTCGGCGCCGGCATGTTCTTCGACGGCTACGATCTTTATGTCGCCGGCGGCGTGCTGGCGTCGCTGATCCAGAGCAAATTCTCGACGCTGCCGCAGAACCTGCAATTCATCTCGCTGACCTTTGTCGGCATGACGCTGGGGGCGCTGATCACCGGATTTGTCGGCGACAAGTTCGGCCGGCGCTTCACCTATCAGATCAACTTGCTGATCTTCGGCCTCGCCTCGCTCGCGGCGGCCTTTGCGCAGGACATGCCGCAGCTCATCGCCTGCCGCTTCGTGCAGGGCCTGGGATTGGGCGCCGAAATCGTGGTCGGCTATTCGACCATGACCGAATTCGTGCCGCCGAAGGTGCGCGGGCGCTGGCTGTCGATGATGGCCTTCATCGTGGTCGCCGGATTTCCGGCCACCGCCCTGCTCGGCTATCTGATCATCCCGAACTTCGGCTGGCGTCCGATGTTCGTCATCGCAGGTCTCGGCTCACTGTTCGTCTGGTATCTGCGCAAGAACCTGCCGGAGTCGCCGCGCTGGCTGGAAGCGCAGGGACGTACCGAGGAAGCAGAAAGCCTGATGCAGGCGATCGAGACGGAAGCCGCGAGCGGCAAGCCGCTGCCGCCGGTCGTGGTGCCGGCGCCTGTGGCGCAGGTCTCGGCGACCGATCTCGTCAGGCCGCCGCTGCTGCAGCGCCTGATCGTCGGCTGCTGGGTGCTGATCTCGATCAACACGCTGATCTTCGGATTCGTGCTGTTCCTGCCGCAGTTCTTCCTGCGCCAGGGGCTGACCATCACCAATTCGCTGGCCTACACCGTGGTGCTGTCGGTCGCCTCGCTGGTCGGCTGCGCGCTCGGGGCATGGTCGTCGGACGCCGTCGGACGGCGCGCCAGCATCATCGGCGCCTCTGTCGTCACCATCGTCGCGGGTTACATTTATGCTCGTTTCGATGCCTCTGCCGATGCCGCCATCGTGCTCACGGTCGGCTTCATCCTGATCGTCGCGATCTATGTGCAGACCGCTCTTCTCTACGGTGTCTATACGCCGGAGCTGTTCCCGACCGAGATCCGCCTGCGCGCCAACGGCATCTGCAACATGTTCGGCCGCGGCGCGACCGTGGTCTCGCCCTTCATCGTAGGCAGCCTGATCGCCTCCTCCGGCCTGCCCGGCGTGATCTGGCTGATGATCGCCCTGGTCGTCATCCAGATTCTCGTGGTCTGGGCCTGGGGCGTCGAGCCGCGCAACCGCGGGCTGGAGGATGTCGCCGCGAAGACTTGATGGGCGCTGGTTTCACCTCTCCCGAAGGGAGAGGTCGGATTGCATCGCCAGATGCAATCCGGGTGAGGGATTTCGGTCTTTCGTGGGACCTGCGCCCCCTCACCCGAATTGCTTCGCAATTCGACCTCTCCCCGTCGGGGAGAGGTGAACGGAACTCGCGGCGAGCGGCTTAATCTAAATTGCAGCAGCCTCAATGCACTGCCGCGTAGAGGATCTTGTCCTGCGTCGCGTCTGCCGCATCGAACTCGGCGACGATGCGGCCTGTGCGGGCCACCAGAATCCGGTCGGAGACGGCCAAAATCTCCGGCAGATAGGATGAGATCACCACCACCGCCTTGCCTTCATCCGCGAGGCGGCGAATTTCGGCGTGGATGTGCGGGATGGTGCCGACATCGACGCCGCGGGTCGGCTCGTCGAAGATGATGATCGAGGGGTCCTGCACCAGCGTCTTCGCCAGCACCACCTTCTGCTGATTGCCGCCGGAGAGCTCCACGATGCGCGCCTTGCGCTGCAACGCGTTGATCTTCAGGCGGTCCACCCAGTAATTGGCAAGCTTGCTGCGGCGGGCGCGCTTCAACAGGAAGCTCCAGCCGCGCCGGGTCGCGAGGCTGCCGATATAGACGTTGTCGTCGACCACCATGGTTTCGAAGAAGCCGTTGGCCTTGCGGTCCTCGGTGATATAGGCGATGCCGTCATTGATCGCCTGCCGCGGCACGCGGTAGCGGATCGGCTTGCCGCGGAGACGAATGGTGCCGCCATTGACGAGGTTGCGCTTGAGCGCGCCATAGATGACCTTGGCGATCTCGGTGCGGCCCGAGCCGATCAGGCCGGCGATGCCGACGACCTCGCCGGCATAGACCGAGAACGACATGTTCTTCACCGCCATGCCCATGGTGACGTTCTCGACCGTCAGCACCTTCTCGCGGCGATGGCTGGTCTTCTCCTTGCGGCCATAGACCGCCTGCGCGACCTCGCGGCCGACCATGTGCTGCACCAGCGCATCGCGCGTGAGCTGCTTGGCCGGCGCGGTGATCACGCGCTTGCCGTCGCGCAACACGGTGATGCGGTCGGCGATCTGCAGCGATTCTTCCAGCGCATGCGAGATGTAGATGATCGAGACACCGCGCGCGCGAAGGTCGCGCACTAAGTGGAAGAAATGCACGATCTCTTCCGGCGTGAGACTCGCCGTCGGCTCGTCGAAGATGATGATGCGCGCCTTGTTGTAGATGGCGCGCGCGATCTCGACCATCTGCTTCTTGGCGGTGCCGAGCAGCGCCACGGGCGTCGCCGGATCGACGTGGAAGTTCAGCGATTGCAGCAGCTGCTGCGCCTGGATGTTGAGCGTGCGGAAGCGCGTCAGCAGTTTCTCGTTGCCGAGCTCGATGTTCTGCGCCGCGGTCATGGTCGGCACCAGGCTCGTCTCCTGATAGACCATGCAGATGCCGGCCTGCAGCGCATCGCGCGGCTGCTCGAACTTGGCCGGCTTGCCGTCGAGGACAAAATCGCCGGAGGTGAGCCCGATCGCGCCGGCAATCGCCTTGCACAGCGTCGACTTGCCGGCGCCGTTCTCGCCGACCAGGGCATGCACCTCGCCCGGATAAAGATCGAAATCGACGCCTTCGATCGCATGCACGCCACCATAGATCTTGCTGCCGCCGGTGATGCGCAGCACCGGTTCACGGGAAGGCGCCGCGCTGGTGGACATGTCCGGCATCACACCGTCATTCATCGGAGCTCTCCCGTGTGCAACAGCAGGCGGGCGGCGCCGCGTGCGGCGATCACGACGCCATATTGCGTGTCGCTGGCGCCGGTGACGCCGTGATAGCGGCCGCCGGCCCGGCTGTGCAGGCTGTCGGTGGCCTCGCCTTCGCCATCGAGGTGCACAAGAAGGCCATAGGAGCGCGGCGGCGCCCAGGGCTTCTGGATGCCGAGCGCCTTCACGCCGCCGATCTGCATCGGCTCGAGACAATCGCTGCCGCCCGCGAAGCTAGGTGCGATCCAATAATCCGGCGACACGGTTTCCAGCATCTCCTCGCGGAAATCATCTTCCTTGAGCACGAACTCGATCAGATGCGTGCGCCGCGCGAACACGCCGAGGAAGAAGCCGCCATGCGCATCGCCATGCAGCCGCGCCGGATAACCCGGCAGATTGCCGGCGACGATCTCGCGCGGGCCGATGCCATTGCTTGTCAGCGCAAAACAGCTGAGCCGATGCACCCAGCTCTCGGTGAGCCAGAGCTGTTTGCCATCGGCGGAGACCGCAACGCCGTAGGGATAAGGCAGCCCGGTCAGCAGCACCTGCGCATTATCGAGCGCGGCGCTGCAGGCGATCAGCCGACCATTGCTGCGCTTCTCCATCAGATCGTGCCGCCAATCGCTCGGCGCCCGGCCCGTGCTGCCTTCGACCGCGAAGATGCGGCCGTCGGGTGCAGCCGCAACGGAGGTGAGCCCGGCAAAGCTTCGGCCATCAGCGGATTCGAGCCAGCGCGGATTGGGATTGGCCGGATCGAGGGCAGCGAGACCACGGCCGGCGACGCAGACCAGCAGTCGCCCATCGGGATGGATGGCAAGCCCGCCCGCCTCGCCTTCGAGCTCGACGACAAGGCTGCGGTTGGCGAGTCCCTCGCCGGAAAGTTTCAGCACCTTCTTGCCGGCCGAAACATAGACGCTGCCGTCCTTCGCCGCGACGACATCATCGAGACCGGGCAAGCCCTCGCCGATCGGCGTGCAGGCATCGAGCCGGTCGTTCGGGCTCAGCGCGCCGTCGAGCGGCGGGATCGCGTTCTGCACGCCGTCGCGGTTGACGACGCTGCGGATGTCGCGGAGCAGATGGTCGAACATTCCCACGGCCAGCTACCCCTTCACCCGGCTATCCACCCGGCTCTTGGCGCCCCAATAGGCGTCATAGCCGCACCATGTCTCGTCGACACCGTCGAGCTTGATGCGCCCGATCCGGTTGTTCTCGAGGCCGCCGAGATAGAGATAGCCCTTGTGCTCGCGCATCGAGGTCAGGGTCGAATGCGAGATGCCGGTCGGATCCCACCAGGATTCCAGCGCCTCGCCGGCCTCGTTGAACTTCAGCACGCAGCCATGGTTGAGCGCCGGTGCCAGCCATTCGTCGGCCGGCACCTGCTTGACCATGCGCAGCCGGAAGCCCGGTTTTCGTGCGGCGAGATCGAAGGTCGGGGTGCGGATGCCGACCAGCGCCAGCCAGTAGGTGCCGTCCGAAGCGCGGTTGATGTTGTCGGGGTTGCCCGGCAACTCGTCGATCAGGACTTCGGTCTGGCCCTTCTTCGGACCCTCGAGCCAGTAGCGGAAGATCTTGCAAAACGAGGTACTCGCGATCAGCACCGACTTGCCGTCATGCGAGACGCAGATGCCGTTCGGAAAATAGAAATGGTTGATCACCGTCTTCGTGGTTTTGGTCTTGGGATCGTAGCAGACCAGGCGCCCGTTCGGCCGCGCCTCGAGAATGTCGAGGGTATTGGTCGTCATCTCGTAGCGCGTCGTGCAGTCGCTGAAATAGATCTTGCCGTCAGGTGCGATGTCGAGATCGTCGGCCATGCGCAGGCGTGAATCGTCATTGAGCTTGTACCAGGTGCGGTTGGTCTCGTCGGTGACCTTGAACACACGGCCATCAGGCGCCACGCCATAGACGCCCATGCCGGCGACCGCCACGATCAGGTTCTCGTCACGGTCGAACTGCATGCCGAGCGGTCGGCCGCCGATATGGGCGAACACCTCGCGCGTCTCGAAATTGGGCCCGGAGAAGCGGATGATATTGCCGTCACGGGTCGAGCCGTAAACGCGGTCCTGCCGATCGAGGATCACGTCCTCAGGTCCCTCGACCTGATCGAGCCCGATCGCCTGCGAATTGATCAGGCGGTCGTTCTGCGCATAAGGCGAATTGGAGCCCGGCTGCACCGACGGCGCGTTCGCCAGCGCGACAAAGGCGGGGTTGACGTAAATCTTCTGGATCGCCTTGCCGCGGTTCTTCGACCATTTCACGTCGATGCCGACGGCCGCGAGCAGGATGAGGCCCGTCACCGCCGAGGTGACATAGCCGGGGATACCCATGCGGACGAGACCGTTGATCAGGAGAAAGATGATCAACGCGCCGATCATCGCCCGCCACACCGTGCCCTTGCCGCCGGCGAGAGAGACGCCGCCCAGGACCACCGCGGTCAGGGCCTGGAATTCCCAGCCGACGCCCGTGGTGGAATCCGTGCTCGACTGGCGCGCGGCATAGAAGATGCCGCTCGCCGCGCACAGCGTGCCCGATAGCACATAGGTGAGGAACAGCATGAAGCGCACGCGGATGCCGGCATGGCGCGCCGCCTTGCGGCTCGCGCCGATCGCGGTCAGGTGCCAGCCATAGCGCGAGCGCGACAGGAAGATGTGGCAGACCAGCAGCACCACGAACAGCGTCGCCGCATTGATGGGAATGCCGAGCACGCTGCCGCCGCCGATGAAGTCCCAGGCGTCGCTGTCGACCGAGTTGGTGGCGAACACCTGGGCATAGCTGGTGTTGAGCAGGTTGACCGAGGCGCGCAGGATGATCAGCGTCACCAGCGTGGTGAGGAACGGTCGCGTCTTGAGGAAGCCGATCAACAGGCCATTGATGCTGCCGAGCAGGGCGCCGACACCGAGCGTCGCCAGCACGACGCCGCCGACCGGCCATTCCCGCACCAGCAGGAAATAAAGCGCCGAGAAATTACACAGCGCGAAGATCGCGCCGACCGAGAGGTCGATGCCGCCACTGATCAGACAAAATCCCATCGCCAGCGCGACAAAGCCGAACTCGGCAAACAGCCGCAGCAACGAGACAGAGTTCTGCACCGTAGCGTAGTCGGGGATCGTCAGCGCGAAATAGAGCCAGAGGCCGATCATCACTGTGAATGGAATGACCGGCTCGAACCACTGCTTCAGCAGCAGTTCGGACAACAGCAGGCGCGGCGAGAACCGCCGCACCGACATTGCAAACGTATCCATCGTCGACATGCCAGGAAAGTCCCGTCGCAAGGGGAACGCCGGCGCGCAGGCTATGCGCGCCGGCTGATTGCGCTATATCGCGTTAACTCTTCTTCGGCAGCGCGAAGCAGTTTGCGCCGGAGGCGTTGGTCTTATCGAGCCAGATCGGCTGCGTATAATATTCGAGGTTCTTGCTGCCGGGCTTCTCGCCGGATTGAAGCAGTGTCATCGCCGCCATCATCAGGTCGTGGCCCTGCGAGGTCGCCGTGTAGCTCAGGAATTTGTAGAAATTGCCCGAGTTGACCTGGTCGCAATCGAGCTGCGAGCCCTCGCCCGAGGCGTAGACCTTGACGTCGTCGATCTTGCCGGCGTTGCGGATCGCCTGCGCCGCGCCCGACTCCATGATGCCCCAGAAGCCGATGCTGGCGCAGAGATCTGGATGTTGCTGGATCACGGTCGCGGTGACGTTGAGCGCGGTGTTGGCGTCCCAGTTCGCCGCCTGGTTCGAGACCACCTTGATGTTCGAGTCCTTGTTGAGGACCTCCATGATGCCGCCGACCTGGTCGACGCTGGCCGCCGCAGTCAGTTCGCCCTGCACGATCTGCACCTTGCCGGACTTGCCCGAGCCGGTGCCGCATTGCTTGACGACGTCGGTCGCCAGTATTTTGCCGATCTCACGCCAATCGGCACCGACAAAGGCGCTGGACTTGTAGTTCGAGGACATGTTGATCTGGATGACGTGGGTGCCCTGTTGCTCGGCGCGCTTCAGATCCTTCATCAACAGCGTAACGCTCGGATTCTGCACGATCAGCACGTCCGGCTTCTGATCGACCAGCGCGGTCAGCGCCTGCTGCATGGCAGAGGGATTGTTGTTGGGATCTCGCACCTCGAACTTCATGCCGCGCCACTCGGCCTCTTCCTTCACCACGCGACCCCACTCGTCCGACAGCGGAACGCCGAGCGCGATCGGCAGATAGGCGATGGTCTTGCCCTGCAGTGCCTTGTCATAGGATGCACGGAGCTCGCGCGCGGTCTTGGTGCCGCTTTCCTCCTGCGCACCCGCCCACATCGGCAGCGCCGCGATCACGGCGCCGGCCAGCAATATCTTCCAGATCTTCCTCGTCTTCATTTTGCATTCCTCCTCGTTGTTTTATTTGGTTCAGTTTTTTTGTTGTCGTTGATGGCTGGTCGTCTTGAACGGTCAGTCCCCTTGCCGCGCGGTCTCCTCGTCGCGGGGGTGCAGGAAGTTGTCGAGCACGATGGCTGCGAGCAGCACCACGCCCTTGATGATGTTCTGGACCTCGCTGTTGACGTCCATGATGGTGAAGGCGTTGAGCAGCGTGCCGATCAGGACGCAGCCGACCACGACGCTGAACACGCTGCCGCGGCCGCCGACCAGGCTGATGCCGCCGATCACCACCACCAGCACCACGTCGAAGATCATGGTGCCTTGCGTGATCGCCATCTGCATGCTGCCGGTCGTGCCGACCCAGACGAAGCCCGCGATCCAGGCGAGGCAGGCGACGAGCACATATTCGAGCACGATCAGCGGCCGCAGCGCGACGCCGGAGAGCCGCGCGGCTTCCGGATTGTCACCCTGGGCATAGACAAAGCGCCCGATCGAGGTGCGCGACAGAAACAGCTGCATGGCGATCGCGGCCACCGCGAACACCAGGATCGGCACGGGAATGCCGAACAGCCGCCCGGCGCCGAGGAACATCAGCCCGGGCGCATTCTTTGGCGCATAGACCACCCAGGCCGGCGCGAACCAGAAGGCGAGACCGTAAATCACAAAGCCTGCGGCCAATGTCACGAACAGCGCAGGCGCCTCGACAAAGGCGACCATGACGCCGTTGATGGCTCCGATGAAAACCGCGAGCACGAGCGCCAGCAGCACGGCAAGCGCGACCGGCATGCCATTCTGCATCTCGATCAACGCGATCGACCAGGACCCCGCCATGATCGCGATCTCGCTGAGATCGATGCCGCGGCTGATCACGATCAGCCCCATGCCGAGGCCGAGCACGCCGAGAATGGAAATGCTGCGCAAGAGATTGAGCAGATTCGAGACCGTGGCAAAGCCGTTCAGCGTGAAGCCGAACACGATCAACAGCAGGATCGTGATCGCAAGCACGATCTGCTCCTGATTGGGTTTGCCGATGCGGAAACGCGGAAGCGATGAAGCCGCCGGTAGCTCACTGGCATGCTGCTCAAAGCCAGGCGCCGGCAAAGGCGAAGGCATCGCTTCCTCCAAGTATTATTTTTTTGGAGTGTAGGAGCGGCCGTCAGGCTTCGTCAAACCCATTTCGCGCGGAAAGCAGCTTGTCGGGCTCCCGCCAAGCGGAATTAATGAGCATGTCTCGGACAGTGGACCGCTGTTCCCGTACAGCCGAGCCCGGATGGCACGCGAGCCTGCCACAATCGGCCGAGCGGAATCACTTTTTCATCGCGCAGCTTTTGATTGTTTCAAACGGTGTTTGATTTAAGGGTCTCCGGCGCACCGCGTTACGAAGAATATTCCAAGTGGTCGCACCAGTGGCACGCGAGGGGATTTCATGAGAGCGTCACTATCGATTCTGCTGCTGTCGTCGGCCGTCATCACATTTTCAGTCCCGGCTTCTTCCTTCCGGGCTTGGGCCGAGACCACGCCGCCGCTGCAATATGCCAAGCAGGGCTGGACCGAGGACGAGCGGCAGGCCTTCTACACCACGAGCCAGGGCTCGCACATGATCCCCTACGCCTGGTTCAAGGCGCTGCAGCGGCTCGACGTCGACGAGCCGTTCGCCGGCGATCAGTTGCAGCGCTACGGCTACCTGCCGAACGAAAAGTCGAAGCTCAACCCGGAGGGATTGCCGGTCGGCTTTGTCATCGATGGCACCGCTACGACCGGCGAGCTCGGCATGACCTGCGCCGCCTGCCACACCGGCCAGATCGAATACGTCAAGAACGGCGTCACCCAGCAGCTTCGTATCGACGGCGCGCCGGCAGCTGCGAACTTCCAGCTTTTCCTCGCCGACCTGACCGCGGCGACGCGCGCGACGCTGAGCGATCCCGCCCGCTTCGACAAATTCGCCCATGCCGCGCTCGGCTCGCGCTATTCGTCGTCGCGCCTCGATACGCTGAAGTCGGATTTTGGCGACTGGGTCAAGCAGTGGGGCACCTTCATGGACAAGAGCCTGCCCGCTTCGCCATGGGGGCCCGGCCGGCTCGATGCCTTCGGCATGATCTTCAACCGCGTCGCGGCTAAGGACCTCGGCATCGACGGCAATTTCAAGGTCGCGGACGCGCCGGTCAGCTATCCCTTCCTGTGGAATGCATCGCGGCAGGACCGGACGCAATGGAACGGCGGCGTGCCGAACGGCCTCTACATCAACGCCATCGGGCGCAACGCCGGCGAGGTGTTCGGCGTGTTCGCGGATTTTGCCCCGAGGAAACAGCTGTTGCCGCCTTATCATAACTACCGCAACAATTCGCTGAACTTTACCAATCTCCAGGCGCAGGAAGAGAAGATCACTTCGTTGCGCCCGCCGCCCTGGCCGTTCGACATCGATCAGGACCTCGTCGACAAGGGCCGCGTGCTGTTCGCGGAACGTTGCGGCAGCTGCCACGAGGAGCGGCGCATCCCGCCCGAGGGCCTGTGGCTGACCAAGGTCGTGGACGCCAAGACCGATCCGAAGATGTACCAGAACTCGCTCCGCACCTCAGACACCGGGATTCTCAACGGCGCACTGTCGCCGAACCCGCCGGGATCGAAGCTCGGCGCCACCGCTGCGACTGGCGACATTCTGGCGACCACGGTCGTCGGCGCGTTGTTCGGTGACGCGATCCCGCCGCTGCCGCGGCTGCCCAATCCCAGGGCCGGCGTGTGGCTCGCGATCAACAAGGACATCGCCTCATTGTTTGCGGACAACGAGAAGCTGCCGAGCCTGATCTCGCTGCTCGAGCCCTCGGTGCGCGACAACGTACGCACCCATATCGAAGCAAGGGTCGCCAACATGTACAAGATTCCGGGCGAGCCGAACGCCTATGAGTCGCGCGTACTGCACGGCATCTGGGCGACCGCGCCCTATCTGCACAACGGCTCGGTGCCGAACCTTTACGAGCTCCTGCTATCGCCGGACAAGCGCTCGCCGTCCTTCATGGTCGGCAGCCGGAAATACGATTCCGAAAAGGTCGGCTACGTGACGACGGAGTCACCCTACAAGGACGGCACGCTGGTGGTCGGCAGCGGCGCGCAAGCAGGCAACAGCAACGCCGGACATGATTATTCCGGCGACCTGAGTGACGATCAGCGCAAGGCGCTGCTGGAGTATTTGAAGCAGCTTTAGGGCCGGGCAAATGTAGCCCGCATGAGCGAAGCGACATGCGGGAGCTCGTTTCCCGGGTGTCGCTACGCTCATCCGGGCTACGAACCTAGATTGCGCGAGAGAAGCGCCGAAAACCCGGCGTGCCGGTCAGTGCCTCGAGCGCAGCATCGCGCTTCTCCTCGGCAAAGGTGAAGCCGGCTTTGGCGTAGCAGCGTTCGGCGGCGTCATTGCCGATCACGAAGGTGATCGAGGCGCTGGAGAAGCCGGCTTCCCGGCCGGCTGACAGGGCGCGCGCGATCAGGGCCTGCATCAAGCCGCGGCCGCGATGGGCGGGCACCGACGCCACGTGCTCGATCAGCCAATCTTGTTCGCTGCCCTGGATCCAGCAATCTCGCGCATAGGCGCCGCGGGAAAACATCGCGGCCAGGTCGGCAGCGCTCATCCCCTCGTCGCGCGCCACCTCTTCGATCGCCGCGCGCATGGTTGCACGCGTTTCGCGGGAGGGCATGGCGCAGAGCGCCGCCGCGGGCTCGCCGTCGGCCTCGGCAATCCAGAATTGCGAGATATGATACCAGGAGCGCGGCTTGGCGACCGCGAGCTTCCTCAGGAAATCGAGCACCTGCGGCTCGCCTTGATCGAGCGCGATGTCGAACCAGCCGCGCGGCCGCGGGCCGCGCTGCGCCAGCAGGATGGTGCGGGCGATGAAATCCGCGTCGTCAGGGCGCCCTTTACGTATCTCGGGGCGTATCTCCGGCATCATGACCGCGACCGCCCACGCTCAGCCTTACGCGTTCTTCAGCGCGACGCGGAATTCGGCTTCGGT
>DATHMA010000065.1:0-19665 GCA_035487555.1 Bradyrhizobium sp.
GTCTGCTTGTTGGTCTAATATCGCCTCGCCACGAATCAGAGGAGACACAATGGCTACCCAAATGTCCAAGTCGCAGTTGATTGAAAAGATTGCGACCACCACCGAGCTTTCCAAGCGTGACGTCAAGAACGTCATGGATACGCTGACCGATGTCGGCCACAAGGAACTGAAGAAGAACGGACTGTTTCTGGTACCGGGCTTTGCCAAGTTCGTCGTCGTCAAGAAGCCGGCGACCAAGGCCAGGAAGGGCACCAATCCGTTCACCGGCGAAGAGATGATGTTCAAGGCCAAGCCAGCCCGGAAGATCGTACGGGCCCGGCCCGTCAAAGCCGCCAAGGACGCCGTCTAAAAGAAAAAGGCCCCCGCAAGGGGGCCTTTTGTTTGAGGGCCTTCTCCTCAGGTCCGCTGAAAAGGGGCACTTCATTTCACGCGCGACGCTCGACCGATCAGGACGCGTCTTCAGACATGCACCGCGGCGCGAACCCGGCCCGCATTGCCGAAGACGCGCAAATAACGCTCGACTTCAGACTCGATGCCCGTGGCTTTTTCCGGATTGTCGGAGAGCTTGACGGCGGGCCTGCCGTCGACCGACGTCACCTTGCAGACGATCGAGATCGGATCGAGGTCGACCGAACCATCCGGCGCGCAGCCAACGAAGTCATTGGTCAGGTTGGTGCCCCAGCCGAAGCTTATCCGCACGCGGCCGGCAAAATGGCGGTAGGTTTCCTCGATCGATCCGACATCCATGGCGTCCGAAAACACCAGCAGCTTTTTCCGGGGGTCGCAGCCCATTTGCTTCCACCATTTGATGATCTCTTCGCCGGCCGGAATCGGCGGCGCGCTGTCGGGCCGAAAGCCGGTCCAATCCGCCACCCATTCCGGCGCGTCGCGCAGGAATACCTTGGTGCCGAAGGCGTCGGGAAGGGCGATCAGAAGGTTGCCGCCATAGGTGTGGCGCCATTGATCTAGTATGCGGTACGGCGCCCAGCGAAGTTCGTCGTCGTCATTGGCCAGCGCTGCGGCGACCATCGGCAGTTCATGCGCGTTGGTGCCGATCGCTTCGAGGTCGCTGTCCATCGCGAGCAGCACGTTGGATGTTCCGGTAAAGGCCGGCCCCAGGCCTTCCTTGACCGCTTCGACGCACCAGCGCTGCCACAGAAAACCGTGGCGCCGCCGGGTGCCGAAATCGGAGAGGCGCAGGCCATCGAGCTTGCGCAGCCGCTCGACCTTGCTCCAGAGTTTTGCTTTGGCGCGCGCATAGAGCACGTCGAGCGCAAAGCGTCCCTGTCCCTTCATCGCCGCGCGCGAGCGCAACTCGTTGAGGATCGCGAGCGCCGGAATCTCCCACATCGTGGTGTGGGTCCAGGGCCCGTGGAAATGCAGCTCGTATTGGCCGTCGACCTTGTGCAGCTCGTATTCGGGTAAACGGAACGCAGCGAGCCAATTGATGAACTCCGGCGAGAACATGTGGGTCTTGCCGTAGAAGGTGTTGCCGGCGAGCCAGATCAGCTCCTTCTTGGTGAAGCGGATGGTGCGGGCATGGTCGAGCTGGGCACGCAATTCGCCCTCGTCGATGATCTCGGCCAGGCGGACATGGCGCGAGCGATTGATGACCGAAAAGGTGACGTGCTGATCGGGATAGAATTCCCGAATCATCTGCACCATCAATAGCTTGTAGAAATCGGTATCGAGCAGGCTGCGCACGATGGGATCGAGCCGCCAGCTGTGATTGTAGGTCCTGCTCGCAATATCGGTGACGGTCATGGCAAAAGTCTAACCCGGGGCTTTCAGGGGCAAAAAGTCTAGCCTGCCGGGGGCGGGGCAACCAGTGGGTTTGGCAGGGGGCTAGCGTGCATCTTCGAGGATCATCCCGGCCCCTTTTTCCGCAATCATGGCGGTCGGGGTATTCGTATTGCCCGAAGTGATGGTCGGCATGACAGAAGCATCGACGACGCGAAGGCCGCAGATGCCATAGAAGCGGAGCCGCTCGTTGACCACGGCATTGGCGTCGCTGGCGGTGCCCATTTTTGCGGTGCCGACGGGATGGAAGATGGTGGTGCCGATGTCGCCGGCGGCTTTCGCGAGCGAAGCATCATCGTCGCCGACCGATGGGCCGGGCAGGAACTCGACCGGGTGATATTTCGCCAGCGCCTGCTGCTTCATCAGGCGGCGCGTGGTGCGGATCGCATCGGCCGCGACCTCGCGGTCATCATCGGTTGCGAGATAATTCGGCGCGATGACAGGCTTCTCGTCGACCTTGGCCGATCGCAGCCGCACGCTGCCGCGCGAGGTCGGCTGCAGGTTGCAGGCCGAGACGGTGATGGCCGGAAAACGATGCAGGGGATCGCCGAACTTGTCGAGCGAGAGCGGCTGCACATGGAATTGGATGTTGGCGCGGGCGCGGCGCGGATCGGAGCGGGTGAAGATACCGAGCTGGGAAGGTGCCATGGTGAGCGGCCCGCGGCGGCGGAAGGCATAGTCGAGCCCCATCAGCGCGCGGCGCGGCAGCGAGTAATAGGTCTCGTTCAGCGTGCGCACGCCGTTGACCTTGTAGATCGCGCGCTGCTGCAGATGGTCCTGCAGATTGCGCCCGACACCCGGCCGGTCGAGCACGACGTCAATGCCAAGCGGCGAGAGCCATTCGCCGGGCCCGATGCCGGAGCGATGCAGCACCTGCACCGAGCCGATCGCGCCGGCGCTCAGGATCACCTCGCCCTTGGCGCGCGCTTCGATGGTCTCGCTATTCTGAATGAAGCGAACGCCCACTGCGCGGCCATTCTCGATGACGAGGCGATCGACCAGCACATGGGTTTCCAGCCGCAGGTTGGGCCGGTTCAGCACGGGCTTCAAGAAGCCGCGCGCAGACGACCAGCGTCGGCCACGCCTCTGGTTGACATGGAAGTAACTCACGCCTTCGTTGTCGCCGGTGTTGAAGTCCGGGATCTTCCTGATCCCCATCTCTTGCGCGGCTTCGCCGACGGCATCCAGAATGGTCCAGGACAGCCGCGGCGCCTCGATGCGCCAGCCGCCGCCTGTGCCATGATGCTCGCTGTCGCCGAGGAAGTGATCTTCGAGCTTTCGGAACGCCGGCAGCACGTCGCCATAGCCCCAGCCCGTGAGTCCAAGTTGACGCCAGTGATCGTAATCGGCGGCCTGGCCGCGCATCGAGATCATGGCGTTGATCGCCGAGCAGCCGCCGATCACCTTGCCTCTGGGATAGGCAAGCGCGCGGCCGTTGAGGCCGGGCTCGGCCTCGGTCTTGAACATCCAGTCCGAGCGAGGATTACCGATCGCAAAGAGATAGCCGACGGGGATGTGGAACCAGATCCAATTATCATTGCCGCCGGCCTCCAGGATCAGCACGCGCTTGTTCGGATCGGCCGACAGGCGGTTGGCCAGGATGCAGCCGGCCGTGCCGGCGCCGACGACGATATAGTCGAAATCACCTTCGAGTTTCTGCGGCATTTTCTTAAGCGCTTCCTTGCCTTCGTCGTGCTTTTGCAACTGTTTTAGTCAGACGCCGACGGCCACTACAAGCCCGGCCTTGATGGTCATTGGAGCTGTTGGGTGGAACGCATCTTGCGTGCTAGACAAGACGAAGCCCAAAAAATGAACAACCGAGATTACCCATGCCCATCGTGAACCGTGTCGCCGATCTGCAACCCGAAATTCAGGCCTGGCGCAGGGACATCCATGAGCATCCGGAACTGCTTTATGATGTGCACCGCACTGCAGCATTCGTCGCCGACCGCTTGCGGGAATTTGGCTGCGACGAGGTGGCGACCGGGCTCGGCAAGACCGGTGTGGTCGGCGTCATCAAGGGCAGGAAGCCGGGCGGCGGCGACGACGTCAAGGTGATCGGTCTTCGCGCCGACATGGACGCGCTGCCAATCGAGGAGGCGACCAATCTGCCCTATGCCTCCAAGATATCGGGCAAGATGCACGCCTGCGGCCATGACGGCCACACCGCGATGCTGCTCGGCGCGGCGCGCTATCTCGCCGAGACGCGCAATTTCGCCGGCAATGTGGTGGTGATCTTCCAGCCGGCGGAAGAGGGCGGCGCGGGCGCCAAGGCCATGATCAAGGACGGGCTGATGGACCGTTTCGGCATCGAGCAGGTCTTTGGCATGCACAACGGTCCGGGCATTCCCATCGGCTCGTTCGCGATCCGGCAGGGGCCGATCATGGCGGCGACCGCTAACGTGGATATCAGGATCGAAGGGCATGGCGGGCATGCGGCGCGGCCGCACAAATGCATCGACTCCGTGCTGGTGGGCGTGCAGCTCATCAACGCGCTGCAGCAGATCGTGTCGCGCAATGTCGATCCGCTCGAGGCGGCGGTGATTTCGATCTGCGAATTCCACGCCGGCAATGCCCGCAACGTAATCCCGCAGACCGCCGAGCTGCGCGGCACCGTGCGGACGCTGACGCGGGAAGTGAAAGACCTGATCGAGAAGCGCGTGCACGAGGTGTGCGCGGGCGTGGCGCAGATGACCGGTGCCAAGATCGATCTCACCTACGAGCACGGCTACCCTGTCACCGTCAATCATGCCGCCCAAACCGACTTTGCGACCCGGATCGCAAGGGAAGTCGCGGGCGAGGCAAATGTGCATGAGATGGCCCCGATGATGGGCGCGGAGGATTTCTCCTTTATGCTCGAGGCGCGGCCCGGCGCCTTCATCTTCTGCGGCAATGGCGACAGCGCCGGCCTGCATCACCCCGCCTATAATTTCAACGACGAGGCGATCGTCCACGGCACCTCCTACTGGATCAAGCTGGTGGAGAACACGCTCGCGGCGTGAGCTATCCAAGAAGCAGTAGTATGAGCGTGGAAATTCGCACAGCGGTCGACTTCTATGAGCGCCATCCGATTTCGTGCGAAATCATTCTGGCAAAGCTGAAGGCGAGTCGTGGTCATCTGGATGGGCTGACCCCGGACGAATTGTTTCCGCACGACCAGGATCACTATGGTGGCCTCGCCGCCAATGATGTGCTGGCAGCACGGGCCGGCATTCGCAAGGACACGCGCGTCGCCGATTTTTGCGCCGGTCTCGGCGGACCATCGCGTTACCTCGCGCACCGCTATGGGGCCGACGTCACGGGCATCGAGCTGACACTGGCCAGGGTGAAAGGTGCGGAAGAACTGACCCGGCGCGTCGGCCTTGCGCACCGGGTGCGTGTCATTGAAGGCAATGTGATGCACCTTCCGCTGGCCGCTGACAGCGTCGATGTCGTCGTCAGCCAGGAAGCGCTGCTTCACGTGCCGGACAAGCCACGCGCACTGGCGGAAGCCTATCGCGTCCTGAAGCCGGGAGGGCGCATCGCTTTTACCGATTGGGTGGCCCACCGTCCCCTGTCCGACTCCGATCGGGATCTGATGTGGCAGGGCATGGCGGTCGCCGATCTCTATGATCTGCCGACCTATGCGCAACTGGTGCGCGGAGCCGGTTTTGTCGTCGATGCGGTCGAGGATTTGACGGCCGAATGGAGCGAGATCCTGGTCCATCGGCTGGCGATGTACCGCAAGCTCCGGGAGGAGACGCAGGCCGCAGGCACACCCGCCGGTCATGACGCCTTCTATGAAAGCTACGTCCGTCTCGTCGATCTGGTGAACGAGGCCGTCCTCGGCGGCGGCCGCTTTTCGGGTCAAAAGCCGGCTTGAAGCGATGCGAACCGGCCTCCGCGGGCTGGCGTTGCCGCCGCCTACGCGCGTGGCAAGGCCTCTTGTAAACTGAGGCGTTCTCCACCCGGCTTGCTGACATAAAGCTGCTGTTCCAGCACCGCCTGCATATTCTCGAACATGGCGTAAAGATCGTCGCAATAGACCGAAGGGTTGTCGTAACCGTTTTTCCTGGAAAAGCGGTGCGGGAGATAGCCGCCGCCGCAGGCGTTCATGAACTTGCAGTTCCGGCACTGTTCGCAGAGATGGATGGAGGCGTCGCGGGCGGCCTGCCAGCGCGGCTCGTGCCTCACCTCATCGATGGCGTGATCGAAGATGTTGAAGGTCGTTTGAGTGACGGCGTTACCGGCGATGCGCAGCACGTCGTGCGCTTCCACCGAGCCATCGGTCATGACAGTGCAGAGCTCGACGGGCTGATAACCCACGCCCTCGGTCGGTGAGCTGCTTGCGCGTCAGGTCCATCGTCACGAGCGCTCCAGCCTGGCGGCACCAGTTCACGAGGTGCAGAAGGGCTTCAACCGCCGCCCCTTCGATGGCCTTCCGCACCGTCGGGGGTGAAGCTCGCCGGCACGTCTCCAATCTGGAAGCCTGCGCCGCAGGCCGTTCGATCTTGCCTGACCCTGATTTGCGAAGTTTCCTCGCAAAACAAAAGAAAAAGGCCCGCGTGGTTAGCGCGGGCCCTTCGTCGTTTTAGGTGATGCTTGCGCTTAGAAGATGTTGGCGAAGCAGAAGTAGAGGAAGCCCGAGAGCATCATAGCGATCGGGAGGGTGAGCACCCAGGCCATCGCGATGTTGCGGATCGTCGACCATTGCAGGCCCGAGCCGTTGGCCGCCATGGTACCGGCGATGCCCGATGACAGCACGTGCGTGGTCGAGACCGGCAGGCCGTAGCCGTCGGCTGCCGCGATCGTCGCCGCCGCCGTGATCTCGGCGCAGGCTCCTTGCGCGTAGGTCAGGTGGGTCTTGCCGATCTTTTCGCCGACGGTGACGACGATGCGCTTCCAGCCCACCATCGTGCCGAGGCCGAGCGCGATGGCGACCGCGATCTTGACCCAACCCGGGATGAACTTGGTCGCGGCGTCGAGCGAGCCCTTGTAGGCATTCAGTGTGGCCACGTTTTCGGCCGTCAGCTCGGCTTCCTTGTCCTTGGCGAGGAAGCGAAGAGCTTCGGACACCAGGTACATGTCGTTGCGGGTGTTGCCCACGAGCTCCGACGGCACCTTGGCCAGCGAACCAGCTTCGCTGACCTGCTTGGCAATGTCGCTCACCAGCACGGCCAGCGACGGGAAGGTCCCTTCGTTGATCGTGCGCGTCGCGACATAGCTGGTCACGGCCGGACGCGGATTACCGAGAACCTGATAGCCGGCGGCCTTGCCTGCGATGACCTTGCTCGCAGCGTCGGAGTTCTTGATGAACGCCTCGATCTGGCTGGCCGGCATCGTGCGGTTCAGCGCGTAGGCGGTGGGCACCGTGCCGATCAGGATCAGCATGATCAGGCCCATGCCCTTCTGGCCGTCGTTCGAGCCGTGGAAGAAGCTGACGAGCGTGCAGGTGAGGATCAGGATGCCCCGGATCCACCACGGCGGCGCTTCGTTGTTCTTCGGCTCGCCGAACAGAGCGGGCGTCACCTTCACGAGGATGGTCTTCAGGACCAGGAGCAGGATCGCCGCCAGCGCGAAGCCGAACAGGGGCGAGAGCAACAGCGCCTTGGCGATGTTGCCGGCCTGCGACCAGTCCACGCCTGAGGTGCCGTCACGGCCGCGCATCAGCGCGTTGACGATGCCGACGCCCATGATCGAGCCGATCAGCGTGTGGGAGGACGACGCCGGCAGGCCCAGCCACCAGGTGCCGAGGTTCCAGATGATCGCCGCGATCAGAAGCGCGAACACCATGGCGAAACCGGCGCTGGAGCCGACCTGCAGGATCAGTTCCACCGGGAGCAGCGAGACGATGCCGAAAGCCACCGCGCCACTCGAGAGCAGAACGCCGAACAGGTTGAACATGCCCGACCAGACCACGGCAATGTGGGCCGGCAGCGAGCGGGTGTAGATCACGGTGGCCACCGCGTTGGCGGTGTCATGGAAGCCGTTGACGAATTCGAAGCCGAGCGCAATCAACAATGCGACGAACAGCAACAGATATGGCAGCAACGAATTGACCTTCGTGCCGGTTGCATCGACGTCGGAATAGATGCTGTAGGCGACGAACAGCAGCGCAGCCGCCACGACGCCCAAATAGATGATGCCGGTCAGCGGATGGAAGCCCTTGTCGAGCTCAGGCCCCTTCGTAAGGGCAGGTTCGATTGAACCGGGTAACGCTACGTCGCTCATGGAATTTTCTCCTAGTCCCCAATGCCCCGATTTTGATCGATGCATGTGACAGGCGGGTGAAATGAGACGGTATGAAAATGCACAGTCCCCACATCGTGAGGAAGCCTGCGACTTTGCGGTGCAATAGGGGCCAAGATCACGCCGCGCGTGCGGCTTTTTCCAGGAGTTTCTCCGCGATTTTCAGGTCGTCGACGAAGCGAGCGAATTCGTGGCGCTGGGCGGCTTCATCGGGCAGCCGCAGCAGGTAGGACGGATGTACCGTCACCAGCGCCTTCATGTTCGTATCGAGGTCGATCAGGCGGCCGCGGTTCTTGTTGATCGGCATGACCTTTCCGAACACGCATTGGACGGCGGTGGCGCCGAGCGCCACGACCAAGTGGGGTTTCACCGCGGCCAGCTCCTGCTCGTACCATGGCCGACATGCCCTGATTTCGGGCGAGACGGGCTTCTGATGCAGGCGGAATTTGCCGCGCGGAAAAAATTTGAAATGCTTGACCGCGTTGGTGACGTAGAGCTGCCGACGATCGAGACCGGCTTGTTCCAGCGCGCGATCGAGCACTTGCCCGGCCGGTCCCACGAAGGGACGGCCGGCGAGATCTTCCTTGTCGCCGGGCTGCTCGCCGACCAGCATGATGCGCGCGGTGAGCGGACCTTCGCCGAACACGGTTTGGGTCGCGTCCTTCCAGAGCGGGCAGGCGTGGCATTGGCTCGCCTGTTCGCGCAGGCGGTCGAGATCGGGGCGTACGGTCATGGCATTTTCCTCCAGGTGCTGAGGGGGCCTCCGAAGCCATTGGGATTGCTGGCGAAAAATAGACGAAAAACAGAAATGCGATCCCGATTGACTCTCTCGGCGATGTTAGCTTTATATTAGAACATATCATGAACAACTGGGCCAGTCCCTGGTTCTCAAAAACTGGCAAAAAACTGGGATGGCTCCATCGATTGAGGGAAGCGGCGCATGACGAGCGCACGCATGAGCACGCTTGCGACTTTGCGAGGGCGGATCGAGCGGATCGAGACGCCCGAAGGTGCTGGTCATGACGCCGGCGCGTCGAACCGCGTTGCGCTCGGCCATGCGGAAGCGGATGCGTTTCTGCGCGGCGGGCTTGCTGTGGCCGCCATCCACGAAGTGTTTTCGGAAGGACGTCAGAGCGCGGCCGCGACCGGCTTCATCTCAGGGCTGGCCGGCCGTGTCTCGGCGCGGCGGCCGCTGGTGTGGGTGCGGCAGGATTTTTGCGATCTCGAAGCCGGTAGCCTGTCGATGCACGGGCTGGTCGAGCTCGGTCTCGACCCACGCTGTCTCGTCACGGTGCGTGCAAGCGATGTCGAGAGCGCGCTGCGCACGGCGGCCGACGCGCTCGCCTGCGATGCGCTGGGCGCGGTGGTGCTGGAAGTCTGGGGGCAGGCGAAGCAGCTCGATCTGGTCGCAAGCCGCAAGCTGACCCTGGCCGCGCAAGCCTCAGGGGTCACCGGATTGTTGCTGCGGATTGCGGCCGAGCCTTTGCCCTCGACCGCGGAAACACGATGGATCGTGCGTGCCGCGCACTCGCCGCCCGGGGCGCCATCGGGCGCTCCATTGCCTGCGGCAGCTTGGGGCTCGCCCTGTTTCGACGCCGAGCTCATCCGCAACCGTCATGGCCCGACCGGGCGATGGATCATGGAATGGAAATGTGATGAGTGCCTTTTCAGCGAAGCGACGGATCCTCAGTCTTTGGCTGCCACGCCTGCCCATCGACCGCATCAGGCGGCAGCTATCCATCAACAGCGTCGCGCGAGTTGAAAATACTCGCAACACGGACGGTCGGCTCCCTCTCCCGCTTGCGGGGGAGGGCTGGGGTGGGGGTCTCTCCACGAGTCATACTGAGGAGAAAGCCCCCACCCGGATCGCATCCAAGGATGCGATCCGACCTCCCCCGCAAGCGGGAGAGGTGAAGCAAGATCGTGACGAGGACAACAACGGCACCCCCAGCGTCGTCGTCGCCAAGGAGCACAACGCGCTGCTGATCTACTCCCTCGACGACGCAGCCGCGCGTTATGGGCTCACGGTCGGCCAGCCGCTTGCCAATGCCCGTGCCATCTGTCCGCATCTGGAAGTGCTCGATGCCGATCCGGCGGCGGATGCCAAAACGCTCAATGACATCGCCGACTGGTGCGACCGCTTCACGCCGCTGGTCGCGCTCGATTGCCCGCATGGGCTCTATCTCGACATCACCGGCTGCGCCCATCTGTTCGGCGGCGAGGCCGCGATCCTGCGGCACTTATGCGACGCGCTGACCGCGCAGGGGTTTGGCGTCAGCGCGGCGATCGCCTCGACGCCGATCTGCGCGCGGACCATGAACCGCCATGTGCATGGGATGATCGTTGCCGACGGCGAGGAGGCGGACGCTGTCAGCCCGCTGCCGGTGTTCACACTCGGCGCGGATGAGGCGATCAGCGGTGGGCTTCGCCGCGCCGGGCTCAAAACCATCGGCGATGTCGCCTCGCGCGCGCGCCATGAGATCACCGCGCGGTTTGGTGCTGCCTTCAC
The DNA here is from genome assembly GCA_035487555.1 of Bradyrhizobium sp. Taxonomy (GTDB): domain Bacteria; phylum Pseudomonadota; class Alphaproteobacteria; order Rhizobiales; family Xanthobacteraceae; genus Bradyrhizobium. The sequence goes on from DATHMA010000065.1 coordinate 10,538, forward strand.
CGCACGGCTGGAGCAGGCGCTGGGTGAGGGCGATGCGCCAATCAGCCCGCGCAAACCGCTGCCGGATTACATTGTCGAGCAGCGCTTTGCCGAGCCGGTCTCGACCGAAGGCGTGATCGCGGCGACGCTGTCGCGGCTTGCGGTGACGCTGGTCGCCTCGATGGAGAAGCAGGGCAAGGGCGCGCGGCGACTGGAGGCGAGTTTCTTCCGCACCGACGGCGTGGTGCGCACGCTTGTCGTCGACACCGGCCAGGCGGTGACGCGGGGCAGCGTGATCGACCGCCTGTTCCGCGAGCGGCTGGACAGTCTGAGCGATCCCCTCGATCCCGGTTTCGGCTTCGATCTCATCCGTCTGTCCGCCAGCCGCACCGAGATCGTGGTGCAGCAGCAGCGCGGTCTCGACAGCCACGTCCATGACAATGACGACCTCGCCGCCCTGATCGACCGCATCGCCGCGCGGATCGGCGGAAAACGCGTGATCGTGCATCTACCGCAAGATACGCATATCCCGGAACGCGCCGCACTCGCTGCTCCCGCGCAGCATCATCTTGCGGCAGCCACGGTGGCCGAGTGGCCGGAGCGGGCGCAAGGTGAGCCGCCGCTGCGGCCGTTGCGGCTGTTCGAGAAACCCGAGCCCATAAAAGTGCCGCTCGCGATGGTGCCGGACGGCCCGCCGCATCAATTCACCTGGCGCCGCGCGTTACATGCGGTGGTGCGGGTCGAGGGACCCGAGCGCATCGCCAAGGAATGGTGGCGGCAGGACGGCAAGACGCTGACCCGCGATTATTTCCGCATCGAGGATGCCGAAGGCCTGCGCTTCTGGATCTTCCGCGACGGGCTCTATGAGAGCGAATTGAAGGACGAGGAGGGCAGGCCGGTTCCCGCCAACTGGTTCGTGCACGGGCTGTTCGCATGATCGAGTACGCGGAAATCGGCATCACCACGAACTTCTCCTTCCTGCGCGGCGGCTCGCATCCACAGGACTATGTGCATCAGGCGAGCGAGCTGCATCTCTCCGCCATCGGCATCGCCGACCACAACACGCTCGCCGGCATCGTACGCGCCTATAGTGAGCTGGAAAATCCGGAAGTGCGGCACCGGGCAAAACTCCTGATCGGCGCCCGCATCGTCTTCATCGACGGCACGCCCGATATCCTCGTCTATCCGCGCGACCGCGCAGCGTACGGCCGGCTCTGCCAATTGCTCACCCGCGGCAAGATCGGCGACGACACCGAGAAGGGCGAGTGTCTCCTCAAATTCTCCGATCTCCTGGAATTTGCAGAAGGACAGCTCCTGGTCCTGGCCTTGCCCCACCGGTTTGATGCAGCCGCCGCAGCCGATATCCTGGAGCGGCTGAAACAAAGCGGCGCCGATGGCGTGTGGCTCGCGGCAAGCCTGCTCTATCGCGGCGATGACCGCCGGCGGCTTTCGCAGCTTCATCGTCTGGCGCTAGCGGCCAAGGTGCCGCTCATCGCCACCAACGAGGTGCTCTACCATCACCCCGAACGCCGGCCACTACAGGACGTGCTCACCTGCATCCGCGAGAAGACCACGATCGAGGCGGTTGGCACCAGGCTTCAGGCCAATGCCGAGCGGCATCTGAAGCCTGCTGCCGAAATGGCGCGGCTGTTCCGCGATTTTTCGGACGCGATTGCCGAGACCATGCGCTTTGCAAACCGCATCAATTTCTCGATGGATCAGTTGAAATACCAATATCCGGATGAGCCGGTGCCGCCGGGCAAGACCGCGCAGCAGCATCTGGAAGACCTGACCTGGGCCGGCGTCGACGAGTGCTTCCCGCAAGGCATCAGCGACACGCTCCGCGCCACCTTGCGCAAGGAGCTCGATCTCATCGCCGAGCTGAAATACGCGCATTATTTCCTGACCGTGAACGACATCGTTCACTATGCGCGCTCGCAGGACATCCTGTGCCAGGGCCGCGGATCGGCGGCAAATTCCGCCGTGTGCTACGTGCTCGGTGTCACCTCGGTCGATCCGACCAAGGTTGATCTGTTGTTCGAGCGCTTCATCTCCAAGGAGCGGCTGGAGCCGCCCGACATCGACGTCGATTTCGAGCACTCGCGGCGCGAAGAGGTGATGCAATATGTCTACCGCCGCTATGGCCGCCACCGCGCGGCGATCATCGCCACCGTCATCCATTATCGTCCGCGCAGCGCCATCCGCGACGTCGGCAAGGCGCTGGGACTGACCGAGGACGTCACCGCGGCGCTTGCCGATACGGTGTGGGGGAGCTGGGGCGACGGCCTTTCCGAGATGCAGGTCAAGCAGGCCGGCTTCGATCCCCAAAATGCGATGGTGGTGCGCGCCGTCGACCTCGCCACCGAGCTGATCACCTTTCCGCGGCATCTGTCGCAGCATGTCGGGGGCTATGTGCTGACCCAGGACCGGCTCGACACCTATGTGCCGATCGGCAATGCCGCGATGGAGGATCGCACCTTCATCGAGTGGGACAAGGACGACGTCGACGCGCTGCACATGATGAAGGTCGACGTGCTGGCGCTGGGCATGCTGACCTGCATCCGCAAATGCTTTGACCTGATCGACCAGCATAAGGGTGAGCGCTGGAAGCTGGAAACCGTCCCGCAGGACGATGCGCAGGTCTACGACATGCTCTGCCGCGGGGAATCTCTCGGCGTGTTCCAGGTCGAGAGCCGTGCGCAGATGAACATGCTGCCGCGGTTGAAGCCGCGCACCTTCTACGATCTCGTCATCGAGGTTGCGATCGTGCGCCCCGGGCCGATCCAGGGCGACATGGTGCATCCCTATTTGCGCCGGCGGAACGGCGTCGAGAAGGAGAAATATCCCTCGCCATCGCCGCAGCACGGCCCGCCGGATGAGCTTCACAAGGTGCTGCACAAGACGCTGGGCGTGCCCTTGTTCCAGGAACAGGCGATGCGGATTGCGATCGAGGCAGCGAAGTTCTCGGCCGAGGAGGCCAACGGGCTGCGCCGCTCGATGGCGACCTTCCGCAACCTCGGTACCATCGGCAAGTTCGAGGACAAGATGATCGGCAACATGATCGCGCGCGGCTACGATCCGGCCTTCGCCAAGAGCTGCTTCGACCAGATCAAGGGGTTCGGCTCCTACGGCTTCCCGGAGAGCCATGCCGCGAGCTTTGCCCAGCTCGTCTATATCTCCTCATGGCTGAAGCACTATCACCCCGACGCGTTCTGCTGCGGCCTCCTCAACTCGCAGCCGATGGGCTTTTACGCCCCCGCCCAGATCGTCGGCGATGCCCGCAAGAACGGCGTCGAGGTGCGCGAAGTCGATGTGTCCTTTAGCTTCGCGCAGAACACGCTGGAGCAGGGGGATGGAAAATATTGCGCCGTGCGACTCGGCTTTCGCCAGATCGACGGGTTTTCGTGGAAGGATCAAGATGAGGAGCGACTGAAAACCATCCAGTCGTCATTCCGGAACGCTCCCTCCACCTCGTCATTCCGGGGCGGCCCGGAGGGCCGAGCCCGGAATCCATATCCACCGGCTGTGGTTATGGATTCCGGGCCTGCGCCTTACGGCGCATCCCGGAATGACGACGCTGAAGAAGTTCTCGTGCCCCGCAACGACAACGACGTCCAACTCGACGACTGGGCCGAGCGCATCATCGCCGCCCGTAACCGCCGGCCCTTCACCTCGCTCGAAGACTTCGCCCGCGACACGGCCTTACCCAAGCGTGCGCTGATCCTGCTCGCGGATGCCGATGCGTTCCGCTCGCTCGGGCTCGACCGGCGCGAGGCGCTGTGGGCGGTGCGGCGGCTGCCGGACGACGTGCCGCTGCCGCTGTTCGAGGCCGCCGTCGCGCGCGAACAGCCGGACGAACACGCAAAGCCGTTGCCGCTGATGCCGCTGCCCGAGCAGGTCGTTGCCGACTACCAGACCATCCGTCTGTCGCTGAAGGGCCATCCGATGCAATTCCTGCGCGCGATGTTTGCACGCGAGCGCGTGGTTCCCTGCCGCGACATCTGCCATCGCAACGAACGGCTTTCCGTCCGCTGCGCCGGCGTGGTGCTGGTGCGGCAGCGACCGGGCAGCGCCAAGGGCGTGGTGTTCATGACCCTGGAGGACGAAAGTGGCATCGCCAACATCGTGGTGTGGCCGAAGGTGATGGAGAAGTATCGGAAGGAGGTGATGGGCGCGCGGCTGATCCTGGTCGAGGGCTATATCCAGTCGAGCCCCGAGGAGGTGACGCATCTGGTGGCGCAGCGCCTGATCGACCGCTCGCATGACCTGATCGGTCTCGCCGATGACGCGCTTCGCAAGCAAACGGCGCCGACAGGCCCCGCGCTGATCGAAGAGCTCAACGACGACCGCCGCGACCACCCGGAAAACCCCGCACAGAAAATCCGTCACCCGCGCAATGTGCGGCTGCTGCCGAAATCGCGGGATTTTCATTAGTCTAGGGCGGTGAGACCGGATTGAATCGTCATTGCGAGGAGCCAACGGGTCCGCGCGAAGCGCGGCCCGATGACAGGCTCCGCGACGAAGCAATCCATTCTGTCCGCGCGGCGCGATGATTGCTTCGCTCCGCTCGCAATGACGATTCAACCTCATCCCATTCCGCTCTAGCGCTGATCAACACCTCACTGCGCAACTAACGGCCGAGCCGAGCTTTGAGTCCTGGGCTGCGCGGGCCTCGGAGCCGTCGGCTGGCCCGAGGCCGCGATCGGAACTGCGGATGCCGGCGTGAACGCCATCTTCTGTCTGATGTCCATCTCGACCGCCAGCAATGTAGCAAAGCTCTGGGCCATCAGATCCTGTCTGGCGGCGAGTTGTTCGATATTGAGGCGCAATGTCTCGAGATTGTACGCCGGCTGCTGCACCGGGTTCGACGATGCAGGCCACCCGGTCGGCGGCAGCAACCGGGCCAGCGTTGGCGCCTGCACGGCCACCATTCCCTTGACCCCGTCACCATAGGACTGCCAGGCGAGCGTGCCGCCGATGCCGATGAGGAGGGTCGCGGCAAACCGGATCACGGTGCGGAATATCCGTCGGATGAGCGACGGCGGGTGGCTCTCTGGCTGATCGCCCCTGCGGCCGAAGGCATGCAGGGTATGGACCGACGCCGACGCCGTCCGCATGCCGCTGCGTTGATCGAATCTGGCTTCTGGAACGTTTGGAGGCCTGCCGGACGGAGCTTGCCCGGCCGTTCGCCGTTCCGTTTCACCCTGCGGTCCCTGTGGGTGCATCATGTCACGCCGCCATATTGACTGACGGGTCCATCAGCGCCGCCCGGGCGAGGACGTCCGGATCCCGCTCACCGGCGAGGGCACAGGCCAGGATGTTCTTGGCGATCTCGGCCCGATTGTAGGGCGTCCGAAGATTCGGCGGCAACGACTGCATCACCTGATCCAGGACTTGTCCGAGAAGTGAGAGGTCTTCCGGATAATAGACAGCGCCTTCGGACAACATTTACGTTGCTCTTCCTCTTGTCGTCGCGCTGTCCCTTAATGATCGTTCAGCCATTTGTTCGTGTTAGGGCAGAAAAGGGACCGTCCGCTCATCCGCCTTGGGCGGAAACTGGGCAACGTGCGCTCGCCGGCACGCCTCGCACTTGCAAAAGACGTAGCCGCAACTTATGTACACGGCTCACCTCGCAAAAAGAGCGACCCAGGCAACCAACATGCGGCAATCACAGCAAGAACAGATGCTGATGACGGAAGGGCTAATGCCCTTGTCCGCCGCTATTCTGCTTTGGGCGTAACCGAACCTCTCATTTGACATCGAGAAGCGGCGGCCGGAGCGGAAGCGGCTCCTGGCGCCGAACGAGCTCTCGCGGTGCCTTGAGTCGTGCAACCACAGCACGGGAGCTCAAGCACCACAGGTGTCCCTATGTCCAAAGAGAAGTTCACCCGCCTCAAGCCCAACTGCAATGTGGGCACGATCGGCCACGTGGACCATGGCAAGACGACGCTGACGGCGGCGCTGACGAAGGTCTCGGCCGATCACGGCTGGGGCGCGTTCGTCTCCTACCAGGACGTCGCCAAGGCATCGGCTGCGCAAGGTACGCGCGACGACTCGAAGATTCTGACCATCGCGACCAGCCACGTCGAATATTCGACGGCGGCGCGCCACTATTCGCACGTCGACTGTCCGGGCCACGCCGATTATGTGAAGAACATGATCACCGGCGCGGCGCAGATGGACGGCGCGATCCTGGTCGTGTCCGCCGTCGACGGGCCGATGCCGCAGACGCGCGAGCACATCCTGCTGGCGCGCCAGGTCGGCGTGCCGCGCATCGTGGTGTTCCTGAACAAGTGCGACGTCGCCGATGATCCGGAGCTCGTCGATCTCGTCGAGATCGAGGTGCGTGATCTGCTGTCGAAGTACCAGTATGACGGCGACAACGCGCCGGTCGTGCGCGGCTCTGCGATCAAGGCGCTGCAGGGCGAAACGGGGGAGCTGGCAGGAGAGGCGATCGTCAAACTGTTCGAGGCGCTCGACAGCTATATCGTGCTCCCCGAGCGGCCCAATGACCGGCCCTTCCTGATGCCGATCGAGGGCGTGCAGACCATCTCCGGCCGCGGCACCGTCGTGACCGGGCTGATCGAGCGCGGCACGGTCAAGCTCGGCGACGAGGTTGAGATCGTCGGCCTCGGCGAGACCCGCAAGTCTGTCGTGACAGGGATCGAGAGCTACAGGAAGCTGCTCGATCAGGGGATGGCCGGTGACAATGTCGGCTGCCTCCTGCGCGGGATCGAAAGGAGCGCGGTGCAGCGGGGCCAGGTGCTGGCGCGGCCGGGTGCGGCCAAGCCGCACAAGTCGTTCCGCGCGGAAGTGTATGTGCTGACAAAGGACGAGGGCGGGCGCCACACGCCCTTCTTCGGCAATTATCGTCCGCAGTTCTACTTCCGCACCGCTGATGTCACCGGTACGGTCCAACTCGGCAATGGCGCCGAGATGGTGATGCCGGGCGACAGTGCCGAGCTCACGATCGAGCTCAACAAGGCGATCGCGCTCGAGGAGCGCTCCCGCTTTGCGATCCGTGAAGGTAACCGCACCGTCGGTGCGGGCATCGTGACGGAGATCGTCGACTGACAGATGGGGGCCGGGCAACCGGCCCCCATTTTTTGCGTTCGTGCAAGCCCGCCAATCCTCGTCATGGCCGGGCTTGACCCGGCCATCCATCCACTTGGAAAGACGCCTTCAGTTGATGGATACGCGGGTCAAGCCCGCGTATGACGAGACATAAACTACGGCCGCGCGTGCGGAGTCCGGGTGTGGTCTTTCGCCGGCCACTGCTCGGAAAGCTCGGGCAATAACCGCTCCTTGCCGGTCATCCGCTCCACCGTCATCGCGTAGACGGTGATGATATCGAGCCGCGGGAAGAAGTTCTTCGGCCGGATCGAGTTCGGTTTGCCGTATTTTTCCATTAAGTGCTCGCAGAACCACTGCTTGGTCGCGGCATCCTCGGCGATGCGGATGGTGCCGAACAGGATGACGCTGCGATAGGCGAGGCCCGAGTCGCACTCGAAGCGGCCGTAATCGAAAACCTCGTCGGGCTCGTCGAGCTCGAAGCAGACCCGCGGCTCGCGCCGGAGGTTGGTTTGCAGATGGCCGCGCGCGCTGGTGCCGTGCAGGAAGACCTGGTTGTCGGCCCACACATAGAGCATCGGCACGCAATAGGGATAACCGTCCTCGCTCACGGTCGCGAGCCGCCCGGCGAAGCCGCGATCCAGCGCGCGTAGCATCTCTTCACTCGTCATCGCCAGGTCGGCGCGGCGCAGGTTCGGGGCACTCATGGCCGTCCTCCTTGGATCGACTGCATCGGCCGGTCGCGCACCTTGCAATCGCATCATGCGTCACGCATAACGTGCAAAGTGGTTCTATCGAAAGATCCACTTGAGACAAATACGGCATACCATTCGGATCGCCCGATTGCAGGCGCGGGGAGAGGTAGCGTGAAAGAGCGTCGGCGGAGCTGGGCAAATCTTTACGCGTGGCAGCTCAGCCGCAGCGGCGACGCGCCGTTGTTCCGTCAAATCTACCAACAGCTCCGCTCGGCGATCCTGTCGCAGGATTTGCGGCCCGGCACCAAGCTGCCATCGACACGGCAGCTCGCCGCGCAGCTCAAGGTCTCACGCTCTGCCGTGGTCTCGGCCTATGAGCAATTGCTGGCCGAGGGCTATGCCAGCGGCAAGGTCGGCTCCGGCAGCTACGTGTCGTCGGATCTTCCCGAACCGGTCGAAGGAAACAGTCCGAAGCGCGGCAAGCGGTCTGCTGCGGCGGCGAGACTTGATGCGCCGCTGTCGAAGGATTTCCTCGATGTCACCGCCCAGGACGAGGAGCGTCCATTCAACCTCGGGCGAACCCTGGTGGATGCCAGGACGACGGCGCTGTGGCGGAAGTCGAGCGCGCGGGTGTTTCGCCTCCTCGGCCAGGATCACTTTGGCTATTCCGATCCGCGCGGCTTGCCTTCTCTCCGCAAGGTGATCTGCGAATACTTGCGCGCCGCGCGCGCCGTCCGCTGCGAGCCGGAGCAGATCGTCGTCACCGCCGGCACCCAGCATGCGATCGATCTCGTCATCCGCGTCCTGCATCAGGGCGACCTGCAGGCCTGGATCGAAGACCCCGGCTACGCCCTGACCCGTCACGCTTTGATCGCAGCCGGGGTGAAGGCGCGCGCCATACCCGTCGATGCCAGCGGCATCGACGTTGCGGCCGGGATCAAATCAGCGCCAAAGGCGCGCGCGGTGTTCGTGACGCCCTCGCATCAATTTCCGACCGGTGTCGTACTTTCGATGGCGCGGCGGCTCGAGCTCCTTAATTGGGCGCGTGAGGCCAAGGCGTGGATTGTCGAAGACGACTATGCCAGCGAATTTCGCTATGGCGGTCGGGCGCTGGCCTCGCTGCAGGGCCTCGATGAGGGCGAGCGCGTCATCTATGTCGGCACGCTTAACAAGGCGTTGTTTCCCGGCCTGCGGCTTGGTTACGCCGTGGTGCCATCAGCGCTGCTCAAACCATTCATCACCGCCCGCTATTTGACCGACCGGCAGCCGTCGAGCCTGGCCCAGGCCGTGGTCGCAGATTTCATCGAGGAGGGACATTTCGCGGCGCATCTGCGCCGGATGCGCCTGCAGTACAAAGACCAGCGCGATGCGTTGGTCGCGGCT
>DATHMA010000066.1:0-13721 GCA_035487555.1 Bradyrhizobium sp.
GCAAGTCCGGTCTATGCGGCCATCTATCAGTTCGTGGTCGTTGCGATGATCCTCGCTGCATCAGGTATTACCGCTCTCGTCGCCACCGTGCTCATGCGCTCGCGCGTGTTCACCGCAGGCGCGCAACTGGCGCTTCGGCCCGCCGAAGCATCCGGTCCTGTCGGCGCCGCAGCGAAGCCGGCTGCTGCCACTTGAGAGCATCCCTTACGTGCTGAGCGCGGATCAATTCGAAGCGCTCAAGCGCGACAAGCCGAAGCTGGGGTGTTGCGCCGATCGCCTGCGCCTGCAAAATGGGGCGCAGACGAATTTTCCGCGTTCCAGGGAAGCGAACATGACGGCGACAGATTCCGGCTCGAAATATTTTACCACCCGCGACTTTCGCCTGCAAAGCGGTGCCGTGTTGCCCGAGGCAACCATCGCCTATTGGACGCTGGGCACGCTTTCGCCTGAGCGAGACAATGTCGTGCTGATCACGCACGGCTTTACCAGCGGGCCGCAGATGATCAGCCCGGGCGGCGTGACGGGCGAGGGCGCCTGGAGCCAGCTGGTCGGCCCCGGCAAGCCGGTCGATACCAACCGGTACTTTGCGATCTGCCCGAACATGCTCGGCTCGTCCTATGGATCGACCAATGCGGCGAGCATCGATCCCGCCACGGGCAAGCCATACGGACCGCGATTTCCTGACATCACCGTGAGCGACATCGTCGCCACCCAACGATTGCTGCTCAATGATTTCGGCGTCGACAAATTCGTCGCCGTGGTCGGCCCGTCCTATGGCGGATACCAGGCGTTCCAATGGGCCGTCGATTATCCGACGGCGATGAGGGGGATCGCGCCTGTCGTGACCGCGCCCAGCGTGTCGCGCGAGCGCTCGGAGACGCGCGCCGCGAATTTTCGCGCAACGCTGTCGCAAAACCCGAACTGGAACGGCGGCGATTACTACAGCACCGGCGGCGTTCTCGACACCATGATCGGGATTCGCGTGGCAACGCTGAAACTCTACGGCATTGAAGCGCGGCTGAGGCAAAGCATGTCCGATCCGGCAGAGATCGAGGCCGCGATCCGCAAGGAGGCCACGCAATGGGCCAGAGGCTTCGACGCCAATTCGCTGATCATCCTGGCGAACGCGCTGCGCGGCTTTGACGTCACGCCGCGATTTTCCGAGATCAAGGCGGAGGTGCTGTTTGTGCTGTCGCGCACTGACCAGCTGTTTCCGCCAGACATTGCGCCCGGCGTGATGAAGGGGTTGAAAGACGCTGCCGTCGACGCCGACTATTTTCTGCTCGACAGCGAGTTTGGCCATTCCGCGTCGGGCCTCGACGCCCACAAATGGGCGCCGCGACTCAGGCAGTTCATGGAGAGTCTCGGTTAATTCTGGCCGCTGAAGGAAACCTGTCATTGCGAGCGAAGCGAAGCAATCCATCGATCCGCGAAAGCTGGATTGCTTCGTCGCTTACGCTGCTCGCAATGACGGATCAGATCCCCGCCATCATCACATATTTGATCTCGACATATTCTTCCATGCCGTGATGCGAGCCTTCGCGGCCGAGGCCGCTTTCCTTGACGCCGCCGAAGGGCGCGACTTCGGTGGTGATGAGGCCGGTGTTGACGCCGACCATGCCCGATTCCAGCGCTTCCGCGACGCGCCAGACGCGGCCGAGGTCGCGTGAATAGAAATACGACGCCAAACCGAATGGCGAATTGTTGCACATGGCGATCACCTCGGCTTCGTCCTTGAAGCGGAACACCGGCGCCAGCGGACCGAACGTCTCCTCATGCGCGACCAGCGCATCGGGGCGGACGTTGGCGAGCACAGTCGGCTCGAAGAAGGAGCCGCCGAGCGCATGGCGCTTGCCGCCGGTGACGATCCTGGCGCCGCCCTTCACCGCATCCGCGATGTGCTTCTCGACCTTGTCGACCGCATCCATGTTGATCAGCGGCCCCTGCACCACGCCCTGCTCCGTGCCGTCGCCGATCTTCATCGCCGCGACCTTCTTCGACAGCTTGTCCACGAACTCGTCGTAGATCTTGTCCTGCGCATAGATGCGGTTGGCGCAGACGCAGGTCTGGCCCATGTTGCGGTATTTCGAGACGATCGCGCCGTCGACGGCGGCGTCGATATCGGCGTCGTCGAACACCACGAAGGGCGCGTTGCCGCCGAGCTCGAGCCCGAGCTTCTTCACGCCGACGGAGGCCTGCTGATAGAGGATCTTGCCGACCTCGGTCGACCCGGTGAAGCCGACAAAGCGCACCGCCGGATGCTCGCACAGCACCTTGCCGATGGCCGACGAATTGCCGGTCAGGATGTTGAGCACGCCCTTCGGGACACCGGCCTTCTCGGCAAGCGCGACCAGCGCCAGCGCCGTCAGCGGCGTCTCGTTGGCCGGTTTCAGCACCACAGTGCAGCCCGCCGCGAGCGCCGGCGAAACTTTTCGGGTGATCATCGAGGCCGGGAAGTTCCACGGCGTGATCGCGCCACAGACGCCAATGGGTTGCTTGATGGCGAGCAGTCGTGCATCCGCCCGCTGCGTCGGAATGGTCTCGCCATAGACGCGCCGCGCCTCCTCGGCAAAGAACTCGACATAGGCGCCGCCGATATCGACTTCACCGAGCGCCTCCGAAAGCGGCTTGCCCTGCTCGGAGGTGAGGATCAGCGCGATATCCTCGCGGTTGGCGATGATCAGGTCGAACCATTTGCGCAAAATATTGGACCGCTGCTTGGCGGTGAGCTTGGCCCAGGCCGGGAACGCGCGCTGGGCGGCTTCGACCGCTTGCGTCGTCTCGGCGGTGCTCATGACCGGCACTTTCGCCAGCTCCACGCCATTGACGGGATTGGTGACGGGCCGCGACGGCGTGCCGACCCAGGCGCCGTCGATGTAGCAATGCTCACGCAACAGCGAAGCGTCTTTCAGGCGATCACGAAGCGAGGGGGTGGAGGGCTGCGAAGCCCGTGCAGCAGCAGTCGGGGTCATGGCGTTGCTCCTCGGTTCTTGTAGGGTGTTGAGGCCAGATATAGGCTCAAACCACCCGCAATGCACCGGGCGCTAAACGCGCAGCAGCTTCAATCGATCCAGAGAGTGTGCGAGGCGGCCGCTTAGGCCGCGCCGCTCATATAGGTCTCGCGCCGGCCGATCATGCGCTCGGCCGCAGCCTTGGCGTCGGCCTTGGTCGAGGTCGCGCAGGTGCGGTATTCGAGATCAGGGCTGCCTGTCGCGTCGCGGCGGCCGAACCACGTCTTCACGCCGATCGGCAGCATCGCCAACGCCTGGGCGACGTTGTCGACGGCATCGAACGAGTGCAGCGCACCAGTTCCCGCAAACCGGACTTCATAGATACCCGGTGAGATCGGCGCCTCGATACATTCGCCGCGCGCGGCCCGGGGATATCGCTTCCATTCACTCCAGGTGGTGATCATTGCCTTCCCCTCGCGGCGCCGTTGGCCGCCAACATTTTGAATCAAATACTCGGTCAACAAATGACGATTTTACCGTGTTCTCAACGCCTTACTGCAAATATAGTTCTGGGGACCGTAGTCGCAATAAGCATATCGCCGTGCGCTTGGAGGGTCACCGCCAGTGCCACCTATTCACCGCTAATTGTGGCGAAGTGTTGCAATTCTGCGTCGGTTTCGCGACATCTGTAACCAATCTCTTTCCCGCATCACGCGGTCGCGACGCCACGTGACCGCTTGCGCGCTTGCCGGACCGAACGAGCAGGAGGAAGATCGCGCTCACTTCCAAACATACAAACGGGAGGAGACCCCATGCAGAGCAAGGCCCAGATCGACCAGATCCTGCGTCAAAAAAGCGACGCGAAGGAAATCCCCGGCGTGGTTGCCATCGCCGCAAACGGTAAAGACGTGATCTACCAGGGCGCGTTCGGCAAGCGCGACCTCGGCAAAGACGATCCCATGACGGCGGACAGCGTGTTCTGGATCGCCTCGATGACCAAGGCGGTGACATCGGCAGGCGCCATGCAACTGGTCGAGCAGGGCAAGCTCTCGCTGGACGAGCCAATCGGAAAACTGCTGCCCGATCTCGCTTCGCCGCAGGTGCTCGAAGGCTTTGACGCGAAGGGCGAGCCAAAGCTGCGCGCCGCCAAGAAGCCGATCACGCTGCGTCAGCTCATGACCCACACCGCCGGCTTCTGCTACGATATGTGGAACGGCGACATGGGCAAGTATCTGGAGAAGACGGGAACGCCCGGCATCATCACCTGTCAACATGCCGCGCTGAAGACGCCGATCGCAAGCGACCCCGGCACACGCTGGGAATACGGCACCAATATCGATTTCGTGGGCAAGGCCGTCGAGGCCGCGAGCGGCAAGAAGCTGGACGCATACTTGCGCGATCACATATTCGCGCCGCTCGGCATGAGCGAGACGAGTTTCAAGATTTCAGACGACATGCGCAAACGTCTTGTCGGGATGCATATGCGCGGCGAGGATGGACAGCTTGCGCCGATCCCGTTCGAGCTGGAGCAAAACCCCGAATTCCACATGGGTGGCGGCGGGCTCTATTCGACCGCGAGCGACTACATCAAGTTCTGCCAGATGATCCTGAACAAAGGCAAAGGCAACGGCAACCAGGTGCTCAAGGCCGAGACCGTCGCGACCATGGGCCAGAACCACATCGGCGACCTCACCGTGAACAAGATGCCGACCGCGGCGCCGATGTACACCAACACCGTCGATCTCTATCCGGAGCAGGTGAAGAAGTGGGGGCTGAGCTTCCTGATCAACACCGCGAAGACGGCTGAAGGCCGCAGCGCCGGCAGCCTCGCCTGGGCCGGGCTCGCCAACACCTACTACTGGATCGATCCCACGCGCGACGTCTGCGGCGTGATCCTGATGCAGCTGCTGCCGTTTGCGGACGGCAAGTGCCTGGAAACCTTCGCGGGCTTCGAGCGCGGCGTCTACGACGGGCTCGGTGCTGGCAGCGGACAGAAGGCGGCGTAGGCGCTTCGCCAAAGATTCTCCGACACCACATTCCCTCCCCCATCGGGGAGGGAATTTTTTTGGTTCCCCTTCCTAAGTCGAGCGTGTCCTCCGCTGGCCAGCGAACTAAGATGGCGCAAAACGCGGAACCAACCGCAGCCACAGAGGAGGGATCGCCATGGCCGACAAGGCAGACAGCTACGTTTCCGGCATTTCCGACGCGCCGTTGCTCGGCGAAACCATCGGCCGCGCCCTCGACAGGGCGGTCGAACGCTGGGGCGATCGCGAGGCACTGGTGTCACCCAGCCACGATGTGCGCTGGACCTGGACGAAATTTGCCGAACGCGTCGATGCGCTGGCGGCGGGCTTTCTTGCCCTCGGTTTGCAACGCGGCGAGCGGATCGGCATCTGGTCGCTGAACCGACCCGAGTGGACGCTGACCCAGTTCGCCGCCGCGAAGGCCGGGCTGATCCTCGTTACCATCAATCCGGCTTATCGCCTGAGCGAATTGGAATTTGCGCTTGGTAAAGTGGGCTGCGCCGCCATCGTCAGCGCGACCGCGTTCAAGACCTCCAATTACATGGAGATGCTGAACACGCTGATGCCGGAGCTCGCGAGCGCCGAGCCCGGCCGGTTGCGCGCGTCAAAGCTGCCGCAACTCCGCGCCGTGATCCAGATCGGCGGGCCGCTCTGTCCCGGCACCATTCCCTTCGATGAAGTCCCGCGCATGGGCGGCGAGCGGCATCGCGAGCAGATCAAGGCGCTCGGCGAGAGCCTGCAATTCGACGACGCGGTCAACATTCAATTCACCAGCGGCACGACGGGCTCGCCGAAAGGCGTGACGCTGACGCACCACAACATCCTCAACAACGGCTATTTCACCGGCCGCGCCATGCGGCTCACCGAGCAGGACCGCATCTGCATCCCGGTGCCGCTCTATCACTGCTTCGGCATGGTGATGGGCAATCTCGCTTCGGTCACGCTCGGCTCTGCCATGGTCTATCCCGGCGAGGGCTTTGATCCGCTGGCGACGCTGAAAACCATCGAACAGGAGAGATGCACGACGGTCTACGGCGTGCCGACCATGTTCATCGCCGAGCTCGATCATCCCGAATTTGCGCGCTTCGACCTGAAATCGCTGCGCACCGGCATCATGGCCGGCGCACCCTGCCCGATCGAGGTGATGAAGCGCGTCAACAACGAGATGAACATGCGCGAGGTGACGATCGCTTATGGCATGACCGAGACGAGCCCGGTCAGCTTCCAGAGCGCGACCGACGATCCGCTGGAGCGGCGGGTATCGACGGTCGGGCGCATCCATCCGCATGTCGAGGTCAAGGTCGTCGATCTCGAAGGCAGGATCGTGCCGCGCGGCGAACGCGGCGAGCTCTGCACCCGTGGCTACAGCGTCATGCTCGGCTATTGGGACGAACGCGAGAAGACCGCCGACGTGCTCGACCAGGCCGGCTGGATGCACACCGGCGACATCGCCGTGATCGACGACGAGGGCTATTGCAACATCGTCGGCCGCATCAAGGATCTGGTGATCCGCGGCGGCGAGAACCTCTATCCGCGCGAGATCGAGGAGTTCTTGTATCGCCATCCCAAGATCCAGGACGTGCAGATCTTCGGCGTCGCCGACGACCGCTATGGCGAAGAGCTCTGTGCGTGGGTCCGGATTCGCTCGGGCGAAACGCTGACCGCCGACGAGGTCCGCGCGTTCTGCCAGGGCCAGATCGCGCACAACAAGATCCCGCGCTATGTAGAATTCGTCGACGAGTTTCCGATGACCGTGACGGGAAAGATCCAGAAGTTCTTGATGCGCGAGGCGGTGGAGCAGCGGCTTGGGTTGAAGGCCGCGAAGACGGCTTAGCCCAAAAACGTCAGTGGCGCCACGAGCGAGGTGCGCTGCCTCTCCCGCTTGCGGAGAGGGCTGGGGTGGGGGTGCCTCCGCGAATTGCACTGCCCGTGGGGAGAGAACCCCCACCCGCATCGCATCTACCGATGCGATGCGACCTCCCCCGCAAGCGGGAGAGGTTGAAGACTTAAACCGGCAATCCCGCCTTCTTCGCCAGATCCTTCAGCGACACCTGCGGCCGCGCGCCGATATGCTGGATTACTTCGGCCGCCGCGAGCGCGCCGAGCCTGCCGGCATTCTCATAACCGGCGTTGCGGACGAGACCGAACAGGAAGCCGGCGGCGAAAAGATCGCCGGCGCCCGTGGTGTCGACCAGCTCGTCGATCGGCGAAGCCGGTACTGCGACGACGCCATCCTTTGAGACGACCACGCAGCCCTTCTCGCTGCGGGTGACCACGCCGAGCTTGACGTCTTCGCGCAGCGCCTTCAGCGCCGAGTCGAAATCCGAGGTCTTGTAGAGCGAGTGCAGTTCGCCCTCATTGGCGAACACGAGATCGACCGTGCCCTTGCGCATCAGCTCGATGAACTCGTCGCGATAACGGTCGACGCAAAACGCATCCGACAGCGTCAGCGCGACCTGGCGACCGGCGCCATGGGCAATCGTCGAGGCCTTCACAAAGGCATCCTTGGCGTCCTTGGGGTCCCAGAGATAGCCTTCGAGATAGACGATCTGTGCAGCCGCAATTTCCGCGGGGTCGATATCGCCGGGAAGCAGGTTCTGCGCCGCGCCGAGATAGGTGTTCATGGTACGCTCGCCGTCGCCCGTCACCAGGATATAGGAGCAGCCGGTGGCGGGACCGTCCGCGTCGGCCTTGGTATTGAAGGCAACGCCCGCGGCGCGGATGTCGTGGGTATAGAGCGTGCCGACCTCGTCTTGCTTGACCTTGCCGACATAGGCCGCACGGGCGCCAAAGCTCGCGATGCCGACAATGGTGTTGGCGGCCGAGCCCCCGGACATCGTGGTCGCCGGCCCCATGTCGCGGTAGATCGCAGCCGCACGGGCCTCGTCGATCAGCGCCATGCTGCCCTTGGTCATGCCGTGATCGACGAGGAATTTTTCGTCGGTCTTAACCAGCACGTCGAAAATCGCATTGCCGATGCCGAGAACGTCGTATTTTGCGTCAGCCATTCATTAAAAACCTTGCATCAAAACCCTGTTGGCACCAGCGCCGGGCTTGCGGCCTATCACAGGCGAGGCTGCTATAGAAGCTCAAATGATCCGCTCGTTCCTTACCGTCTCCTCGGGCACCCTGGCCTCGCGCCTGCTGGGATTCTTGCGCGATTCCATGATCGCGGCCCTGCTCGGCGCCGGACCGGTCGCGGATGCGTTCCTGGTGGCGTTCCAGCTCGTCAATGTTGCGCGGCGGCTGTTGTCCGAAGGCGCGCTCAACGCCGCCCTGGTGCCGGCGTGGCTCAAGTTGCGAGAGACCAATCGCGTCGCGGCGTCTGCCTTCGCCGGGCGCGTGCTCGGCACCATCAGCGCGGCGCTGATCACGATCACGGTAGTGATCGGCGTGCTGATGCCGTTCGTGATCACCGTTCTGGCGCCGGGATTTGCCGGGACGCAGACGCTGCAGCTCGCGGTCGACAATGCGCGCTTGATGCTGCCTTACCTCGCCTTCGCGGGACCATCGACCGTGCTGCTGGCGCTGGCGAGCGCGCAAGGCCGCTTCTTCCTCACTGCCTTCTCGCCGCTGTTGTTCAATATCGCGCTGATAGCGGCCATGGTCGTTCTGATATTCGCGCATCGAGATGCGGGCTTTGTCGCGATGGCGTTGGCCGCGATCGTCGGCATCGCCGGCCTGCTGCAAGTATCGATCCTGGCGCTGAGCTGGGGCGAGCCAATTGCAACGCCGCTCCGCGTGAGCTTCGATCCCCAAATGCGGGGCTTTCTCACCCGCGCCATCCCCGGCATGGTCGCTAGCTCAGCGCCGCAGCTATTGATCGTCGCAGGCGCGATCATCGCTTCATCAACGCCGTCGTCGGTGTCATGGCTCTATTTCGCCAATCGGCTGATCGAGCTGCCGCTCGGCATTGTCGGCGTCGCCATGGGTACCGTGCTGATCCCGGAGCTGACCCGCGCCCTGCATGGCGACGACAAAGGCGCCATCACTCATGCGGAATCCCGCGCACTGGAACTGGCGGTCGGGCTGGCGCTGCCCGCCACGCTCGGATTGATCGCGCTGAGCGAGCCGATCGTCCGGCTGCTGTTCGAGCGTGGCGCCTTCACTGCTGCGGACACGCAATCGACTTCGGACGCACTGATCTGGCTCGCACTTGGATTGCCCGCGCATGTGCTGGTGAAGGCGTTCTCACCGGCTTTCTTTGCGCGCGAGGATACCTATGTGCCGCTGATCGCCGCGCTAAAGGGTTTTGTGGTCGCGATCGTGCTCGCTGTGCTGCTCGGACATTTCTTTGGTACCAGCGGCATTGCCGCCGCCATCGCCTGCGGCGCCTGGAGCAATGCGCTGTCGTTGATCCGGCGTGGCAGCGCGACCTTTGGCTTTTCGCTGGATGCGGCGGCAAGACGACGGCTGCCGTTAATTGCGGCGGCGGCGCTATTGATGGGCGCACCCTTGTGGCTCGCCGCCGACCTCACCATGAGCGCATTCACGCATGGCCTCGCTCAGGCGGCGGTCCTGCTTGGCTTGATCGTTGCCGCGGTCGGGGCGTATGGCGGCCTGCTGGCACTGCTTGGCGTGGCCAGCTGGCGAGAGGTGGTTAACGCCATTGGCCGCGGCAAAACCGGCGACTTGCGCCCATAGGCCTTGCGTGGCAAACGCTAGCGCCAAATTGGGATTTTACGGGAACGGACGATGGCATTCGTTGAACGGGTCTTTTCGGGCGTCCAGCCGACCGGCAATCTGCATCTCGGCAATTACCTCGGCGCGATCGTCAACTTCGTGAAGATGCAGGAGACGCATAACTGCATCTATTGCGTGGTCGACATGCACGCCATCACCGTGCCGGTCGACGTCTGGGGCGGCCCGGCCGAGCTCACGCGCAACACCCGCGAAGTGACCGCGGCCTTTATCGCGAGCGGCATCGATCCGAAGAAACACATCGTGTTCAACCAGAGCCAGGTCGCCGGCCATGCCGAGCTTACCTGGATCTTCAATTGCGTGGCGCGCCTCGGCTGGCTCAACCGCATGACCCAGTTCAAGGAGAAGGCCGGCAAGGATCGCGAGAACGCGTCGATTGGCCTCTATGATTATCCGGTGCTGATGGCGGCCGACATCCTGCTGTACCGCGCTACCCATGTGCCGGTTGGCGAGGACCAGAAGCAGCATCTGGAGCTGTCGCGCGACATCGCGCAGAAATTCAACAATGACTTCGGCGATTCCATCCGTAATCACGGCTCAAACGATGGGCTGTTCTTCCCGCAGCCGGAGCCGCTGATCACGGGCCCTGCAACGCGGGTGATGAGCCTGCGCGACGGCACCAAGAAGATGTCGAAGTCGGATGCGTCGGACAATTCGCGCATCAACCTCACCGACGACGCCGACACCATTGCGCAGAAGGTCCGCAAGGCGAAGACCGACCCGGAGCCGCTGCCGACCGAGGAGAAGGGGCTGGAGGCGCGGCCCGAGGCCGACAATCTCGTCGGCATCTACGCGGCGCTGGCCGGCAAGAGCAAGGCCGAGGTGCTGCGCGATTTCGGCGGCGGGCAATTCTCCAGCTTCAAGAACGCGCTGGTCGAGCTGTGCGTTGCGAAACTGTCCCCGATCGCGGCCGAGATGCGCAAGCTCACCGCCGATCCCGGGCATATCGACGCGATCCTGGCCGATGGCGCCGACCGCGCCCGCGTGATCGCCGACGAGACCATGAAGCTCGCCAAGGACATCGTCGGCTTCATCCGGAAGGGCTGATGGCCACTTTTGGGGCCCATGCGGCCCCGGAACCGCTGATGTGCGCCTTGATCGGTGCGTTTGGCGTCGCCATCTGATACAAGGAACCCAACGCGCCGGCCTTGAACCGGCGACGCCGGAGAAACCCATGTTCATTCAGACCGAAGCCACCCCCAATCCCGCCACGCTGAAATTCATCCCCGGCCGCCTCGTGCTCGACGGCGGCACGATGGAGTTCGCGACCCCTGAATCCGCTACGCGCTCGCCGCTCGCCGAAAAGCTGTTCGGCGTGCCCGGCGTCACCGGCGTGTTCTACGGCTCGGACTTCATCACCGTGACCAAGGATGAAGGCGACTGGCAGCATTTGAAGCCCGCGATCCTCGGCGCCATCATGGAGCACTACATGTCCGGCGTGCCGCTGCTGGCCGACGGCACGGCGGCAAGCGACGAGCTTTCGGATGAGGAAGACGAGTTCTTCGACGAGGCCGACGCGGAGACGGTCGAGCAGATCAAGGACCTGATCGAGACGCGCGTGCGACCCGCGGTCGCCAATGACGGCGGCGACATCACCTTCCGCGGCTTCAAGGACGGCATCGTGTATCTCAACATGAAGGGCGCCTGCTCCGGCTGCCCGTCATCGACCGCGACCTTGCAGCACGGCATCCAGAACCTGCTGCGCCACTTCGTCCCCGACGTGGTGGAAGTTCGGCCGATGTGACGGTCCTCGCGCTTGGCGAGGAGCTTCAGCGACGAGACAATCGCGTGACCGTCATTCCGGGGCGATGCGACAGCATCGAACCCGGAATCTCGAGCTTCCGGGTCTGGTGCTACGCACCATCCCGGAACGACGAAGCTAGCCTCACGCCGCCTGCCCGATGCTCGCGGCTTCTTCCGCGGCGCGCTGCATTCCCGACGACATCTCGCTGGTAACCGTGCTCTGCTCCTCGATGGCCGCGGCCGTCGACGTCACATATTCGTTCACGCCCTGGATCGCCTTCTTGATGGTTTCCAGCGCCGCAACCACGTCGCCGGAAATGCCGTTCAGATTGCTGATCTCATGCTCGATCTTGTCGGTCGCCTGCTTGGCCTGATTGGCGAGATTCTTGACCTCCGCTGCAACCACCGCAAAGCCGCGGCCGGCTTCGCCGGCACGCGCGGACTCGATGGTTGCATTGAGGGCCAGCAGGTTGATCTGGCCGGTGATGTCACCGATCAACTGGACGATGCTCTGCATCGATTCGGCCGCGGCACTCAGCCGGTGCGCCTGCCTGTCGGCATCCTCGACGCGATCCACCGCGGTGCTGGCCGTTTCCCTGGATTTGCTCATCGCCGCGGAAATCTCGCGCACCGACGCGTTCAATTCCTCGGCGCCCGCGGCGACCGATTCCATCATGCCGCGCACCTTTTCGGACTTCTTCCGCGCAATCACCTGCGCCGTCACGTCGGAGGCGTATTTCACCACCTTGTAGGGCTTGCCGTTGAGGTCGTTGATCGGATTGTACGAGGCTTGAATCCAGACTTCGCGCCCGCCCTTGCCGAGCCGCTGATATTCGCCCGACTGGAATTCGCCGCGGTTCAGGCCTTTCCAGAACTCGCGATATTCAGCACTGTCGCGCGCGTCGGCCGGCATGAACATCTGGTGATGCTTGCCCTGGATTTCCGACAGCGTGTAGCCGAGCGTGGCGAGGAAATTCTGGTTGGCGTTGAGCACGACGCCATCCATGTTGAACTCGATCACCGCCTGCGATTTGCCGATCGCCTCGATCTGTCCGGCAAAATCCGCGGCCTTCAATTTCTCCGCGGTGATGTCGGAGGCAAACTTCACCACCTTGAACGGCTTGCCGGTGTCGTCGAGGATCGGATTGTAGGAGGCGAGGATCCACGCCTCCTTGCCGCCTTTGCCGAACCGCTTGTATTCGCCTGAGCGGAATTCGCCGCGATTGAGGGCGGCCCAGAACTCGCGATAGTCGCGGCTCTCGCGCTCGGAGGGCGCGACGAACATGCTGTGATGCTTGCCCGCAATCTCCGCCAGCGAATAGCCCAGCGCACCGAGGAAATTCTCATTGGCCGTGATGATGGTGCCGTCGAGATTGAACTCGATCACCGCCTGTGCGCGGCCGATCGCCGCGATCTTGCCGGCGTCCTCCATGTTGCGGATCTTTTGCGAAGTGATGTCGCTCGCGAACTTGACGACCTTCACCGCCTTGCCGCTCGCATCCAGGATCGGATTGTAGGAGGCCTGGATCCAGACCTCGCGCCCGCCCTTGCCGACGCGCTTGAACTCGCCGGCCTTGTACTTGCCGAGATTGAGATCGGCCCAGAAGGCGCGGTATTCGACGCTGTTGCGCGCCTCGTCCGGCATGAAAATCTGATGATGCCGGCCCGCGATCTCCGGCAGCTTGTAGCCCATCGCATCCAGGAAGTTCGGATTGGCGGTGATAATGGTGCCGTCCATGTTGAACTCGATGACGGCTTGCGATTTGCTGATCGCGTCGGCCTGGGCGAGCGCGTCGCGCGCCTTCGCATTGTTGCGCCACAAAGTCATGGGGACCTTCCTAGGTGATGAAAAGGAATAGGGCTGGGCTTGCCAAAAATGCCGCTTCCGAGCTCAGACAGGCTCGCTCTCTTGGGCTCCATGCTTTCATGACTTGCTTAATTTTCAATTAATCATTAGTGATTTCAATAACTTAAGAACATCTCAGGTTGCACTATGCACGCTACATGTCACACCCCGGGCGGGAAAGTTCCATCCATGGAGCGGCTCAATTGACCCCCGGAATTCTACGGGAACGCCTGATAATGCTAGGCTTTCAGCGATGCTGATCCTCGCCATCGATACCGCCCTCGACGCCTGCGCCGCCGCCGTGCTCGACACGGGAACCGGTACATTGATCGCGCAGGAATCGCTGCCGATGAAGCGCGGGCATGCCGAAGCGCTGATGCCGCTGATCGCGCGCGTCATGAAGCAATCTGCCCTGCCCTTTGCCGCGCTCGACCGCGTCGCGGTGACCACCGGTCC
>DATHMA010000067.1:0-7049 GCA_035487555.1 Bradyrhizobium sp.
CGAGGCCGCGCCCCAAGGACGGTTGCCGACATAACGGGCTTGTAATAGAAGAATCTTCTCTATATGAGGTAGATAAACCTCAGATATGGAACTTTCTTCTCATGACCGACCTAGCCGTTCAGCTTCACGAGCCCAATCGCCGCCTTGATGCCATCGACCGCAAGATCCTCACCGTGCTTCAGGAAGACGCTTCCCTCTCGGTTGCCGAGATCGGCGACCGAGTGGGTCTGTCATCGACGCCATGCTGGAAGCGCATCCAGCGGCTCGAAGCCGACGGCGTGATCCTGCGCCGCGTCGCGCTCGTCGACCAGAACAAGATCGGCCTCGGCATCACCGTCTTTGTTTCTGTCGAGAGCTCCGATCATTCGGAGGCCTGGCTGAAGAAATTCGCCGACGCCGTCAGTGCGATGCCGGAAGTTATGGAGTTTTACCGGATGGCCGGCGACGTCGATTACATGCTGCGCGTCGTGGTCGCGGACATGCAGGCCTATGACGTCTTCTACAAGAAGCTGATCGCGAGCGTGCCGCTGAAGAACGTCACATCGCGCTTTGCGATGGAGAAGATCAAGTCAATCACCGCGCTGCCTGTGCCGGCGGTAGCCTAACGCCGCTTTCGTTCATCGCTGTTGATGGTCCGCTGCGGGCAACGCGCTCGCAGCGGTAAAATTTTACGCCCACACTTTTAAAAGTAACCTGACATTTACCGCGCATTAGTTCGGCGCGCGTATCCTAGCGCGCGATGGAGCGGGACAGAACCATCTCAACATCGAAATGGCCCGCTTGGCTAAACGCCACAGCGCTGTTGATCGCAAGTTTTGTCGCGATCGCCGCGTTGTCATTGCAGGTCCGTCCAGGGACCGAAATTGTGGCCGTGGCTTTTCCGCCATGGTGGAGCACCGAGCAAACGTTTAACGCTGCCGCTTCCGCCGATGCCGCGATCATCAGAATGACGGCAGTGCCGTCGCTTCTGGTGGTACGGCCAGACCAACATGACGGACTGAACCGGCTTCGCAACGCCGGCGCCTGGCTCGCCATGGATCCGCAGGCAATCGCCGCCTGTCTTTCGAAGTAATTGATTGAGGAACCGGGAATGAACATCGAGAGCGATGACCTGTCAATTTTGCGCGACACCACCAGCAAAGTCCTGCTCGCGATGCTCTGGCTCCATGTGCCGCTCTCGGCGGTGATCGGCATGATGCGCGGCACTGATTGGCTGCTGCCCTGCCTGCTCATCGTCGCGATGGCGATCGCAGCGACCGCCTCGTGGACGCTTTCCGGCAACGGACTTTCGACCCGATTGATTTTCGCGGTCGCCATCATGGCCGACGTGTCGTTGCTGGTGTACCAGATGTCGGGGCATCCCTGGCAGCTCGACATGCACATGTACTTCTTCGCCGCGCTCGCCTGCCTTGTCGCCTATTGCGACTATCGGCCGATCCTGGCCGGCACGGTGGCCGTCGCGCTTCATCATCTCACGCTGAACTTCATCCTGCCCGCCGCGATCTATCCCGGCGGCGGTGACTTTGGCCGCGTCGTGCTGCACGCCGTGATCCTCCTGATCGAAGCCGGCGTGCTAATCGCGCTCGCCCTCAAACTTGGGCAGCTGTTTGACACCGCCGCCCGCAAGACCGCGGAAGCCGAAACGGCACAGGCCGCCGAAGCGCGCGCCAACAACGAGCGCAGCGAAGCCGAGCGGCAAGCCAAGCACGACCGCGATGCCGCAAGACGCGAGCTCGCGGCCGGCTTCGAGCGCAAGATCGGCGGCATTGTCGAGGCGGTCGCGGTGGCAGCCTCCGAGATGCAGGGTATGTCGTCCTCGATGTCGACTAGCAACGCCGAGACGGCCCGTCAGACCACGGCGGTAGCGGCAGCCTCGATGCAGGCTTCGAGCAATGTCGAGACGGTCGCAGCCGCAACCGAAGAGCTGACCGCCTCGATCAACAACATCGCCCAGCAGGTGACGCGTTCAGCCGAGATCGCCGGCAAGGCCGCCGAAGAGGCGCGCCGCACCAATACGGTGGTCGAAGGGCTTGCCGCCGGCACGCAGAAGATCGGTGAAGTGGTCACGCTGATCCAGAGCATCGCAAACCAGACCAATCTGCTGGCGCTCAACGCGACCATCGAGGCGGCACGGGCCGGCGAGCACGGCAAGGGTTTTGCCGTGGTGGCGAGCGAAGTGAAAGCGCTGGCGAACCAGACCGCGAAGGCGACCGAAGAGATTTCGGCACAGGTACAGGACATCCAGGCCGCGACCGGCGACGCCGTCCATGCGATCCAGGCGATCGGCAGCACCATTGCCGAGATCGACCGGATCTCCAGCGAGATCGCCGGCGCCGTGGATCAGCAGGGCCTGGCGACGCGCGAGATCGCCGGCAATGTGCAGCAGGCCGCCAGCGGCACGCGCGAAGTCAGCAGCAACATCCAGAACGTCACCCGCGCGTCGGACGAAGCCGGCGCCGCCGCTTCGCGCCTGCTCGACGCTGCGAATGGATTGTCGTCGCAATCCGACCGGCTGAAGGCGGAGGTCGGCGGCTTCATCAAAACGCTGGTGGCGGCGTAAGCCCTGCAAGCAAGCCGCTCGATTGACGGTCACTGTCATCACCCGCCTTGTGCGCAATTTGCGCACTGGAGCGGGTGATCCATTATTCGAGAGACAGCAGTGTTTGAGCCGATAGGCCGCGGCGTACTGGATGCCCGGCTTTCGCGGGGCATGACAGCGGAAGCTGGGAAAGGGCCCGTGCCCCTCCCCCTCAAATCTTCTGATTGTATTCACCGACCTCGGGATGGGTGCGCAGCACGCCGTCGATCAGCTCGAACATGTCGCGCATGCGCCTCTCCGAGACCGGGCTTTCCACCACGACGACAAGCTCCGGCTTGTTGGAGGACGCGCGCACCAGGCCCCAGCTTCCGTCCTCGACCGTGACGCGCACGCCGTTGACGGTGACGAGATCGCGGATCGGCTGGCCGGCAAGCTTCTCGCCCTTCTTCTGCGCTGCCTCGAAATGCTTCACCACCGCGTCGACGACGCCGTACTTCACCTCGTCGGCGCAATGCGGCGACATGGTCGGCGACGACCAGGTCTTGGGCAGCGCGTCTTTCAGATCGGCCATTGATTTGGCTCCCGCGCGGTCGAGCATGTCGCAGACCGCGATCGCCGAGACCAAACCGTCGTCATAGCCGCGGCCGAGCGGCTTGTTGAAAAAGAAGTGGCCGGACTTCTCGAAGCCGGCAAGCGCACCGAGCTCGTTGGTGCGGCGCTTCATGTAGGAATGGCCGGTCTTCCAGTAGGTGGTGTGGGCGCCCTGCTTTTGCAGCACGGGATCGGTGAGAAACAGCCCGGTCGATTTCACGTCGACCACGAATTGCGCATTCTTGTGGATCGCCGACATGTCGCGCGCCAGCATCACGCCGACCTTGTCGGCGAAGATCTCCTCGCCGGTATTGTCGACCACGCCGCAGCGATCGCCGTCACCATCGAAGCCGAGGCCGACATCGGCCTTGTGCGCGAGCACCGCGTCGCGGATCGCGTGCAGCATTTCCATGTCTTCGGGATTTGGATTGTATTTCGGGAAGGTGTGATCGAGTTCGGTGTCGAGCGGAATCACCTCGCAGCCGATCTTCTCCATCACCTGCGGCGCGAACGCGCCCGCGGTGCCGTTGCCGCAGGCGACTACCACCTTGAGCTTGCGCTTCAGCTTCGGCCGGTTGGTGAGATCGGCGATGTAGCGCGCCGGAAAATTCTCATGGAAGACGTAGGAACCGCCGGCCTTGTTCTTGAACTCGGCATTGAGCACGATCTGCTTCAGCCGCGTCATCTCGTCGGGGCCGAAGGTAAGCGGCCGGTTGGCGCCCATTTTCACGCCGGTCCAGCCATTGTCGTTGTGCGAGGCGGTGACCATGGCAACGCAGGGCACGTCGAGATCGAACTGCGCGAAATAGGCCATCGGCGTCACCGCAAGCCCGATGTCATGCACCTTGCAGCCGGCCGCCATCAGGCCTGAAATCAGCGCATATTTGATCGAGGCCGAATAGCCGCGGAAATCGTGGGCGGTCACGATTTCTTGGCGGACGCCAAGTTCCATGATCAGCGCGCCCAGCCCCATGCCGAGCGCCTGCACGCCCATCAGGTTGATTTCCTTGTTGAACAGCCAGCGCGCGTCATATTCGCGGAAACCCGTCGCCTTCACCATCGGCTCGGATTCGAAGGCATAGCTGTTGGGCTGCAGCACGGATTTCGGCTTGGGGAACATCAGGACCTCGTGACGCGGAGAAGGTGTCACGAGGCATTAGCCGTTGCGGGCAAAAAGGGGAAGACGAATGCTGGCGCGTTTAGCCGCGGCTACGCCAAGGATTTGCCAAGCTTACGATTTCAGCTACCAAGCTTGAGCGAATTACTGCTCCAGCACCATCTGGCCGTTGGCGTATTCGAAGCGCTTGAGCTTGGAAAGGAAGGACAGGCCGAGCAGGTTTTCCGACAGCGCCTCGTCGGGCAGCACCATGGCAGCGACATCGCGCACGATCAGGCCGCCGACATCGAGAATTTCGATACGGGCCGGCGCCGCCTTCACGGTGCCGTTGGCGGTGGAGACATTCGCCGTATATTGGCCGGGCGTCGGACGCAGGCCGAAGCGTGCGGCGGAAGATTCGTTCAACGCGACGACGGAGGCGCCGGTATCGACCATGAAGGTAATACGCTGACCGTCGATGCGGCCGTCGGTCTGGAAATGACCGCGCGGATCGCGGGGAATGTTGAGGCTGCGAAGGCCGGCCTGCGATGGCGTGGCGACCATCGCGGTCTGCCTGACGCTGCTGGTGGAGGCCGAGGCTGGCGTCAATTTGTCGGCCATCTGCGACATGAAGACGCCAAGACCGGCCATGATAGCAGCGGTGATCACAATGTTACGCATGACGCCACACTCACTGGGGAACTAGCTGCCGATTTCACCACGCCGCCCACGACCGGGCGACTACGGGGCCACGGCCGAGGCAGCCATTTTCGCGAAAAGGATGAGTGAAGGGTTAACGGCTCACGTCCCGCGCGGCTTCACCCGCCGCGTCGGCATGGCGCTGGCGGGGTCCTCGGGCCAGGGATGGCGGGGATAGCGGCCGCGCAGGTCGGAGCGGACGGCGGCATAGCTGCCGCGCCAGAAACCGGGCAGGTCGCGCGTGACCTGCACCGGCCGCTGCGCCGGCGACAACAGCTCGAGCACCAGCGGCACCTTGCCCTTGGCGATCGAGGGATGGGTATTGAGCCCGAACAGCTCCTGCAGCCGCACTGCGATCGTGGGCCCCTGCTCGGCCTCATAATCGATTGCGAGCATGGTGCCGGTCGGCGCCTCGAAATGGGTCGGCGCCTCGCGTTCGAGCCGTGCACGCAATTCCCAGGGCAGCAGCGTCAGCAATGCCTCCGACAGGTCGCCGACGGAAAAGTCCTTCAGGGAGGTCTTGTCATAGAGCGCCGGCACCAGCCAATCCGCGGCGCTCGCAATCAGCCCATCGTCGGACAGATCGGGCCAGCTCTCGCCCTCCGCCTTGCGCAGGAATATCACGCGGTCGCGCCATTGCTTGGCTGATTTTGACCACGGCAATTTGTCAAGCCCGGCGCCGATCAAGCCATCGGCAAAGATGCGCGCGGTCTCCGCCGAAGGCGACAGCGCCAGCGGCGCTTCCGACAGCGTGATCGCATGCAGCGTTTTCTTGCGTCGCGCACGCAAGGCAAGCGCACCGCGATCGAAGCTGATTTCGTCGGTGGCTTCGATGTGGTCGGCAAATTTCGCCTCGATCTCCTCCTGTGTGATCGGCGCCGCGAGCAGGATGCGGCCGGCCGCCGCCGTGCCGGTGAGCTCGCCGACCGCGATATAGGGCGCGCGTGCCAGCGACGATGTCCGCTCGACCGCAGCGCCGCGGCCATTGGCGAGCACAAAGCTGCCATTGCCGCGATTCTTCGCGACGCGATCGGGGAAAGCGAAGGCGAGCATCACGCCGGTCGATAGCTCCGCCTCCTCCCGCGACGACGAGGACGCCACCTGCGAGGCCCAGCGGCGGGCGAGATCGCGCGCGCTGGACGCACGCTGCGAGCGGTCGCGGCGGAATTGATCGAGGCGATGGTCGAGATCGACACTGTCGCCGCCAAGCCCGCGCTCGGTGAGAATTGCCGCGATCTCCGCGGCGCTCTCGCCCAGGCCAAAAGCATCGGAGTCCACGATCATGCGCGCCAGCCGCGGCGGCAGCGCCAGCGCGCGCAGGCGCTTGCCTTCAGCCGTGATGCGGCCATCGGCATCGAGCGCGCCCAGTTCTTCCAGCAGGCTCCTGGCCTCCTTCAGCGCCGGCGCCGGCGGCGGGTCTAGGAAGGCGAGCGTCGCGGGATCGCTGACGCCCCATTGCGCGAGATCGAGCACCAGCGAGGAAAGATCGGCCGAGAGGATTTCCGGCTGGGTATAGGCGGCGAGCGACGCCGTCTGTGGCTCGTCCCACAGGCGATAGCAGATGCCGGGCTCAGTGCGGCCGGCGCGACCGCGGCGCTGATCGACCGCTGCGCGCGAGGCGCGCACGGTCTCCAGCCGCGTCAGTCCGATGTCGGGCTCATAGCGCGGCACGCGTGCGAGGCCCGAATCGACCACGATGCGCACGCCCTCGATGGTGAGCGAGGTCTCGGCGATCGACGTCGCCAGCACCACCTTGCGGCTCCCCTTTGGCGCTGGCGCAATCGCGCGGTCCTGTACATCAGCATCGAGCGCGCCGAACAAGGGCACGATCTCGGTCGAAGCATCCTGCACACGTTCCCCAAGGAAGTTCTGGGTGCGCCGGATTTCGGCCGCACCGGGCAGGAACGCCAGCACCGAGCCGGGATCGGCGCGCAGCGCAGTCGCGATCGAATCCGCCATCTGCCGCTCCAGCGGCACATCGATCTTGCGCGAGAGATAGCGCGTCTCGACCGGAAAGGCGCGGCCCTCGCTTTCGACCACCGGCGCATCACCGAGCAGCTCAGCGACCCGCGCGCCGTCGAGCGTAGCCGACATCACCAGCAGCCGCAAATCCTCGCGCAAGCC
>DATHMA010000068.1:0-11287 GCA_035487555.1 Bradyrhizobium sp.
GTCCGACAATGAGCGCGCCTCCGACGTGCAGACCAAGATGGCCAAGGGCTATCTCGATCTCTGGGGCTCGGCGATGCGGCGCCTCGCCGGGGAAGAGGCGATGCCGGCGATTTCGCCCTCGCCGCGCGACAAGCGCTTTGCGGATCCGGAATGGAAATCGAACCAGTTCTACGATTTCGTGATGCAGGCCTATTTGCTCACGACGCAATGGGCGCAGGATCTCGTGCACAACGCCGAGGGCCTCGATCCGCACACCCGCAAGAAGGCAGAGTTCTACGTTCACCAGATCACCAACGCGCTGGCGCCGTCGAACTTCGTGTTCACCAATCCGGAAGTGTTGCGCGAGACCCTGGCGCAGAACGGCGACAACCTCGTCCGCGGCATGAACATGCTGGCGGAGGACATCGAGGCCGGTCACGGCTCGCTGCGCATCCGCCAGTCCGACCCGGCGAATCTCGTCGTGGGCGTCAACATGGCCACCACGCCGGGCAAGGTCATTTATCAAAACGATTTGATCCAGCTCATCCAGTACGAGCCGACGACGGAGAACGTGCTGCGCACGCCGCTCCTGATCGTGCCGCCCTGGATCAATAAGTTTTACATTCTCGACCTGCGTCCGGAAAAATCCTTCATCAAATGGTGCGTCGATCAGGGCATCACCGTGTTCGTGATTTCCTGGGTCAATCCCGACAAGAGCTTGGGTGCGAAGACCTGGGAAGATTACATGAAGGAAGGCCCGCTCGCGGCGATGGACGTCATCGAGAAGGCGACCGGCGAGATGAAGGTTCACACCATGGGCTATTGCGTGGGCGGCACCCTGCTCGCCACGACGCTGGCCTGGCTCGCCGAAAAACGGCGCCAGCGCGTGACCTCGGCGACCTTCCTCGCCGCACAAGTGGATTTCACCCATGCCGGCGACCTGCTGGTCTTTGTCGACGAAGGGCAGATTTCCACGCTGGAGCGCGACATGCAGGAATCCGGCGTGCTCGAAGGCTCGAAGATGGCGATGGCCTTCAACATGTTGCGTTCGAACGACCTGATCTGGTCCTATGTCGTCAGCAACTACCTGAAGGGCAAGCCGCCGTCCGCCTTCGACCTCCTGCACTGGAATTCGGATGCGACGCGGATGCCGGCCGCCAACCATTCCTATTATTTGCGCAACTGCTACCTGGAGAATCGGCTGTCATCGGGCAGCATGGTGCTCGACAACACCCTGCTCGACCTCTCCAAGGTGAAAGTGCCGGTCTATAACCTCGCCACCCGCGAGGACCACATCGCGCCCGCGGATTCGGTCTTGTACGGATCGCAATTCTTCGGCGGGCCGGTGAAATATGTGCTGTCCGGCTCCGGCCATATTGCGGGCGTGGTCAATCCGCCGGCCGGCGGCAAATACCAGTATTGGCTCAACGACAACATCAACGACGTGTCGCTGGCCGACTGGATCAAGGGCGCCGAGGAGCACAAGGGCTCGTGGTGGCCGAACTGGCGCGAATGGCTCGGCGCGATCGATACGGAGGAAGTGCCGGCGCGCAAGCCGGGCTCCGACGCATTGCCGCCGATCGAGGACGCACCCGGCAGCTATGTCCGCGTCCGCGCGTAGCGCAATCCCTCGCGCTCGGCTATAAGGCGTCGTCCCGCAGGGACACGCGAAATCGAGTAAGGGGGAGATCATGACGCCCGGTTTGCTGACGCCCGAATTATTCTGGCTGACTTTGACCGTCATTCTGACGGGATTGCTGTGGGTCCCCTACATCATCAACCGCTCCATGATTCGCGGGCTTGGCGCCGCCATGGCCAACCCCACGCCAGGCGCCAAGCCGCACGCGCCCTGGGCGACGCGGCTGATGTTCGCGCATGACAATGCGGTTGAAAATCTCGTGATCTTTGCGCCGCTGGTGCTGATCCTGGCCGAGATCGACTACTCAACCAAATGGACGGTCTGGGCCTGCGCCGTCTATTTCTGGGCCCGCGTCGCACATCTTGTGGTCTACACGCTGGGCCTGCCGGTGTTCCGCACGCTCGCCTTCACCGTGGGCTTCCTCGCTCAAGCCGTGCTGGCGCTGGCGATCTTCAAGCTGGTGTAATTCAGCTCTCTCCCTCATGGTGAGGAGGCGTGAAGCGCCGTCTCGAACCATGAGCTCGCTACGTGGCCTCATCCTTCGAGACGCGGCTTACGCCGCTCCTCAGGATGAGGATTAGGCACCTTTGCGCATGACGAGGTGCAGCATCGTTGCCGGCGCCTCGTCGAAGCTCTTGATCTCGCTCGTGTCGGATTTGACCGGCGTCCACCCGCCCGCGGCGGCGTAGGTCGCATCCAGCCATTCCGGCGGCGGATAGTTGTAGTAGCGGCCGAGCGAGTCGCGGCCATCGCCATGGCCCACTTTGTAACTCGCATAGAACAGGCCCTCGGGCTTCAACGCGCGATGGATGCGCGTCAGGATGCTGGCGAGTTCATCGCGAGGCACGTGCAGCAGGCAAGCGCTGGCCCAGACGCCGTCATAGACCGCCTCTTCATCCAGTTCATCGAACAGCATGGCCTCGACCGGATGGTTGAGCCGTTTGGCCGCTATCTCGGCCATTTCCGGCGAACCGTCGGTCGCGCGTACACGAAAGCCGCGCGACAGCATCTCTTTCGAATGGTTGCCGGCGCCGCAGCCGAGCTCGAGGATCGAGCCCGCCTGCGGCAGCATGGCGAGAAAGCCGACCAGCCGCGTCGACGGCGCTTTGGCCCAGCCGGCATAGGCTTCGGCGTTGCGGCGATAGAATTGCAGCGTATCGTCGTCCACTGGTGTCGTCCTCACGGAAACAGCGCGATCTGTTCGAGGCCCATCGTCTCAGGCCAGCCGAACATCAAATTCATATTCTGGATCGCCTGCCCTGCCGAGCCTTTCACGAGATTATCGAGCGTGGAAATCACGATCGCGCGGCCCTTGATGCGGTCGGCAAACACACCGATCTGGACAAAGTTCGAACCCCGCACATTCTGCGTCTGCGGCATGCCGCCCGTTTTCAGGACATGCACGAAGGGCTCGTCGCAATAGGCGTTTTCGAGCGCCGCGCGTAGATCGTCGGCGCTGGCGCCGTTCAGACGGACATAGCAGGTGCAGAGCTCACCCCGCGCCATCGGGATCAGATGCGGGGTGAAATTCGCCGTGACAGCCCTGCCAGCGGCGACACCGATTTCCTGGTCGATCTCCGCGGTATGACGATGCATGGCGATGGAATAGGGCGACAGCCCCTCGCCCGCCTCCGCGAACAGCGTGTTCTGCTTCAGCCCGCGCCCGGCGCCGGTGACGCCCGATTTGGCATCGATGACGAGATCATGCGCGTCGATGAGGCCGGCTTTCACCAGCGGCACCAGCGCCAGCAACACCGCCGTCGGATAGCAGCCGGGGCACGCCACCAGCCGCGCGGCGGCGATCTCCTTCCGGTACAGCTCCGTCAGTCCGTAGACCGCCTCGCCTTGCAGCTCCAACGCGCGATGCGCGTGGCCGTACCATTGCGCGTAATCAGCCTGGTCGCGCAGGCGGAAATCGGCGGACATATCGAGGACCTTGATCGCGGGGTTGGCTTTCAGCACGGCCGCGATGATCTCCTGCGTGGTGCCGTGCGGCAATCCGCAAAACACGGCGTCGAGCGTGCTCCAGTCGACCTTCTCCCATTCCGCGAGCACCGGCAGATCGAGCATGAAGAAGTGCGGAAACACCTCGCCCATTGCCTTGCCGGCATGGGTGTTGGCGGTCAGCGCTGAAATCTCCACGCCGGGATGGCGCGCGAGCAGCCGCACCGCATCGGCGCCGGTGTAGCCGGAGGCGCCGAGCACGCCGATCCTCTTTTGGGCATTCGCAGACTTTGTATTCACAGACATGGGCAAGGCTCCTGCTTGAGGTGGAGCCGCCGGATCAGTTGTCGCTGCGAGGGGAAAAGGTCTGCCGCGGACTAATCCGGCGGCAGGGGTGATCTCTAGACACGAGCGATCGCCCATACCGCAGCTAGGCTGCGGCGACGGCGGACGATCGTGCTGGTCGCGAGGTGGATCATGGGCTCGGCGTATAAGGCCGCGCCCGCTTAGCGTCAACAATTTCGACGGCGAGCAGTCAGATCACCGGATTCCACGGCGCCGGGACGACCCGGTAGCCGTCGCCATCCTTCACCACATTGCCGAGTCCGGGGAACGGATAGTGGAAGCCCTGCACCTGCAGCTTCTCGGCGACGACCATATCGTAGATGCGCCGGCGGGTCTTTTCCGCCATATCGCCGTCCTGGTCGAAGTTAGCGTGCCAGGAAGGATTCGCCGCGAACAGATGCGGATTATTGGTCACGTCCGACTGGATGAATACCTTGCCCGAGCCTGACGACAGCACATAAGAGGTGTGGCCCGGCGTATGGCCGACGGTCTCGACCGAGGTCAGGCCCGGTGCGATCTCCTTATTCCATTCATACGGCGTGACCTTCTTCTTCAGGCCGGTCTCGAAAATGTTGCGGTTGTTCTTGAACAGGCCGACCATCCGCTCGCCCTTGGCGCGGCTCATCTCGCCGTCATCCGTCCAGAACTTCCATTCGGTCGCCGGCACCAGCACTTCAGCATTCGGGAATGCCGGTTTGCCGTCCGCCGTGAGCAGGCCATTCACGTGATCGGTATGGAAATGCGAGATCACGACCATGTCGACCTTTTTGGGATCGAAGCCGGCGGCCTGCATGTTCTCCAGGAAGAGACCGTTGGCGCCCTTGCTGGCGACTTTCGCTGCGGGACCGGTACCGGTGTCGAGCACGATGAGCTTGCCGCCGCTCTGGATCACCAGCGGCGCGAACCAGATCGTCACCATGTCGCGCGGCATGAACGCCTTCTCCAGCGCGGCGTTGATGTCGTCCCTCTTGGCGTTCGGGATGAACGCGTCCGATAGCGGAAACACGTTCTTGCCGTCGGAGACGACGGTGACCATGATGTCACCGACCTTGTAGCGATAGAAGCTCGGCGCCTGCTTGTCGGCGACGGGCATCGCCGCATTCGCGTTTGATGATGTCATCAGCGGTGCGGCCGCGATCGCGGCAGTTCCCAGCATGGCGTTGCGTCTCGAGATGTCCATCAACTTCCTCCCGCGTTAGAAGTTTCGAGCAGTTCGCCCGCTTCTGTTAACCGCATGTGTAGCAGCGTTTCCGCGTGCTTGCGATCGTGAGCTTAGGTCAGAACACGCGCCACAGCCATTCCATGATCTGTGCGATGACGTCGCCGAACATGAGCAGCGCCGCCGCCCAGATGAAGGCCGAGACGAAATTCGCGATCTGGAAGCTCCAGTACGGCATCTCGAAAATGCCGGCCGCGAGCGGCACGGAGGCGCGCAGCGGTCCAAAGAAACGGCCGATGAAGATGCTGGGCACGCCCCAGCGCCGTACAAAGGCCTCGCCGCGCGGCAGGATGTCGGGATAGCGCGACAGCGGCCACATCTGCGCGACATGTTCCTTGTATTTGTAGCCGAACCAGTAGGAGAGCCAGTCACCGAGTGCCGCGCCAATGCCACCAGCGATGCAAAGCGGCCAGAAGCTCATGCCGCTCGCCCCGATCAGCGCGCCGATCGCAACCAGCGCGCCCCAGGCCGGAATCAGCAGCGAGATGAAGGCAAGCGATTCACCGAAGGCGAGCAGAAGGACGATCGGAGCAGCCCAAACCTGATGGTCACGCACGAAATTGGCGAGTGCGTGCGCATAATCTTCCATTCTTGAACGACCTTCCCGCCCCGACTCAAGCGTCTTGACCTTTTTGCAGCATCCCTGCCTAACAGCAGGTAAGCCGGCCGCTCGCGTGACTTCAAGTCACAAAGCGCCACGTGATCGTGACCGATCCCCTATCCAGTCTCCTGCCCCGCCGGCTTGCATTCCCGACTCCAACCGCAAGGAAGCTCTTATGATTGGTTCGTTGATGATGTGCGTGAGCGTTGTCGTGCTTTTCTGCGGCATGGTGCTCGGCATTGCCATGGGCATCAGCGAGGATTTTGCGCTGCAAGCCGTGCACGCCCATCTCAACCTGCTCGGCGGCGTCCTGCTGTTTCTGTTCGGACTGTACTACCGGCTCGTCCCGGCCGCCGGCGCCAGCACACTGGCAAACGTCCAAGGCTGGCAAAAGAACCGGGCTGGCTCCATATCATCGGCGGCATCCTGATGCCGCTCGGCGTCGCCGTCGTGATCACCCATGGGACCGGATTTATCGCAATCCCGGTGCTGGGCTCGCTGGTCATGCTGGCCGCTATGGCGCTTTTTGCTGTGATTGTGTTTCGCACCGCACGGGCTTAAAGCGGCCGCCCGTCACATTTTCAGGCCCATCCGTGGCATAGTCACGGGAACCGATTCGCGGCGCTTGTTTCGCGCGCAACACATGAAAAGACATGGCTAAATCTTTGAAATCTACTGCAAAAGCCAAACCCAACGACCTGTTTTCCGGCCCCGAAGCCAAGGGGGCGGCCAAAGGAGAAGCAAAGGGCCGTGCGGCGCTGAAAGTCGCCTCCGGCGCCGAGGCCGGCTACACTGCGGCCGACATCGAAGTGCTGGAGGGCCTGGAGCCGGTGCGGCGCCGGCCAGGCATGTATATCGGCGGCACCGACGAGAAGGCGCTGCACCATCTCTTCGCCGAGGTGATCGACAACTCGATGGACGAAGCGCTGGCGGGCCACGCCACCTTCATCGAGGTCGAGCTGGACGCCGAGGGGTTTCTCACCGTGACCGACAACGGCCGCGGCATCCCCGTCGACCCGCATCCAAAATTCCCGAAGAAGTCGGCGCTCGAAGTCATCATGTGCACGCTGCACTCCGGCGGCAAATTCGACTCCAAGGTCTACGAGACCTCGGGCGGTCTGCACGGCGTCGGCGTGTCCGTTGTGAACGCGCTGTCGTCGCGGCTCGAAGTCGAGGTCGCGCGGGGCCAGAAACTCTACCGGATGAATTTCGAGCGCGGCCACCCCAAGGGCAAGCTCGAGGACGCCGGCAAGGTCAACAACCGCCGCGGCACGCGAATCCGCTTCAAGCCTGACACCGATATTTTCGGCGCAAAGGCGACCTTCAAGCCGCAGCGCCTGTTCAAGATGGCGCGCTCGAAGGCCTATCTGTTCGGCGGCGTCGAAATCCGCTGGCACTGCGCGCCGGAGCTGCTCAAGGGCGTCGAGGACGTTCCGGCCGAAGACACTTTCCACTTCCCCGGCGGCCTGAAGGATTATCTCGCGGCCGCGATCCATGCGGATACGCTGGTGCACCCGGACATCTTCTCCGGCAAATCCGGCCGCAACGGCGCGCACGGCGCCTGCGAATGGGCGGTGGCGTGGACCGCGGATGCCGACGGCTTCCTCTCCTCCTATTGCAACACGGTGCCGACGCCGGACGGCGGCACACATGAATCCGGCATCCGCAGCGCATTGCTTCGCGGCCTGAAGGATCACGCCGAGCGCGTCAACCAGGGCAAGCGCGCCTCGAGCATCACCTCCGAGGACGTCATGGTGGGCGCCGCTGTGATGATGTCGGTGTTCGTCCGTGAACCGGAATTCCAGGGCCAGACCAAGGATCGCCTGGCCACCGCCGAGGCCCAGCGCATTGTCGAACAGGCGGTCAAGGACCCCTTCGATCACTGGCTGTCAGCCAATCCCGTACAGGCCAACAAGCTGCTCGATTTCGTGGTCGAGCGCGCCGAAGAGCGCCTGCGCCGCCGAGCGGAGAAGGAAGTCTCGCGCAAGGCAGCCGGCAAGAAGGCGCGTCTGCCGGGCAAGCTCGCCGATTGTAGCGAAGCCGGCCTTGCTGGATCAGAGCTCTTCATCGTCGAGGGCGATTCGGCCGGCGGCAGCGCCAAGCAAGCGCGCGACCGCAAGAACCAGGCGGTGCTGCCGCTCCGCGGCAAGATCCTCAACGTCGCCTCCGCCGGCAAGGAGAAGCTGACCGCGAACGCGCAGCTCGCCGACCTGATGCAGGCGATCGGCTGCGGCACGCTCGCCCATTACCGCGAGGAAGACCTGCGCTATCAGCGCATCATCATCATGACCGACGCCGATGTCGACGGCGCGCATATCGCTTCGCTCCTGATCACTTTCTTCTACCGGCAGATGCCGCGGCTGATCGACGAGGGCCACCTCTATCTGGCGGTGCCGCCGCTCTACAAACTCACACATGGCGCCAAGAGCTATTACGCGCGCAACGACGCGCACCGGGATGAACTGCTCAAGAGCCAGTTCAATGCCAACGCCAAGGTCGACATCAGCCGTTTCAAAGGCCTTGGCGAGATGATGCCGGCACAGCTGAAGGAAACCACCATGGATCCGTCCAAGCGGACCCTGCTGCGCGTGGTTCTGCTGGCCGACGATCGCGAGGGCACGGCCGATTCGGTGGAGCGGCTGATGGGCACCAAGGCGGAAGCCCGTTTTGCCTTCATTTCCGACAAGGCCCCCTACGCCAGCGACGATCTGCTGGACGTCTAGGCTCGCTCCGCCATCTTGTCGCAACGCAGTGGCCACAAGCGTGACCACTGCGTTTTTCGTTTCTGCTGTATTTTCAACGAGTTATAAAATCGTCATCGATTGGTTCAGCGATCGTTTTCCGGCGAGTGTGCCTGCGCCGCAACAGCATTTTGAGAGGGACCGCGTATATTACGGATAATGGGTTCACGGAATCGGTGGCCCTGGGGACTGTCACGCGGTCAACGTTTGAACGCTAATACTGAGGAATTGACAATGAAGAAGCTCTTGCTCGCAATGACCGCCGTAGCGGCTTTCACGGGTTCGGCGTTTGCCGCTGACCTGCCCGCCCGCACCTACACCAAGGCTCCGCCCCCGATTGTCACTCCGAGCTGGACCGGCTTCTACATCTTTGGCGGTGGCGGCGGCGGCCTGTGGGCTGGCGACCAGCACACCGAGACCTTTCCGGGTGGCGTTCCGCTGGCGATCGATACGCGCAACGGCGGATCCGGCTGGTTCGGCACGGTAGGCGCTGGCTACGACTGGCAGGTGAATACGGGTTGGGTTGCCGGTATCTTCGCCGACGGTCAGTTTGGCAGCTTGCGCAGCACGATCCTCGACACCACGAACGGCTTGACCGGCTTCGAGAAGATCCAGGATCAGTGGGCCGCTGGCGTGCGCGTCGGCTACCTCGTTGCCCCGAACGTCCTCTCCTACGTCAACGGCGGTTATTCCGGCGCTCATTTCTCCGGCACCAACATGATCAGCACGTTCACCGGTGCGCCGTCCATCGTGCACACCAACTCCTTCAACCGCAACGGCTGGTTCGTCGGCGGCGGCGTCGAAAACAACCTGAACATCTTCGGCATCACCGCACCGGGCTGGTTCATGAAGACGGAATATCGTTCCTCCTTCTACAATCAGAAGGACATTGGCGAATTTTTCAATGCCACCAACCTGCCGACCGGCTTCGGCGTCCGCGAGAACGCCTGGACGCAGACGATCTCCACCTCGCTGGTCTACCGCTTCAACTGGACCGGTCCGGTTGTCGCCAAGTACTGAGCGACGTACCGATCTCCTTCCTGCGTAAGGAACCTAAAAGCCCCGGCGGATGCCGGGGCTTTTTTGTATGGGCACGACGCAGGCCTGCTGCGCTGGCGGACCCCCGCCCAATCACAATTTCCTCCTCCATCGCGTGAACGCCCACAATTGAGAGGCGCCCTCACTGGCCTTGCCGCGGGTCCAAAGCTACGGTTGGCTTGAAGCGACCGGCTCTGCGTAGAAAAGCGCGGGCACCAACCAGGCGCCGGCGGGAGGAAAGCTGATGCGAAAACTGCTTCTGACAGTCGGGCTGATCGCGCTCGCGATCGGGCTGCTCTGGATCGGCCAGGGCACAGGTGTGGTCACCTGGCCGAGATCCAGCTTCATGATCAATCAAATCCAGTGGGCGGGATATGGCGCGACGCTTTCGGCCGTCGGCCTCATCCTGATCTGGCAAAGCCAACGCTAAAAAAGACAGCCAACAAGAATAGAAAGTGCAGCGATGAAATCGTTCGATCTGAAGGGCAAGGTCGCCGTCGTCACCGGCGGCAATGGCGGCATCGGGCTCGGCATGGCGCAGGGGCTTGCCGATGCCGGAGCCGAGATCGCCGTGGTCGGCCGCAACGAGGACAAGTCAAAGGCAGCGGTTGCAGACCTCGCGGCGCGGGGTGTTCGCGCAATCTCCGTTGCCGCCGACGTCACCGACAAGGAAGCCGTCGGCCGCATGGTCGAGCGCGTCGGACGCGAGCTCGGCCGCATCGATATCCTGGTCAACAATGCGGGCATCAACATCCGCAAGCCGCCGCACGCGCTTGAGCTCGAGGAGTGGTACAGCGTCATCGACACCAACCTCACCAGCGCGTTTGTCTGCTCAAAGGCGGTGCATCCGGCGATGAAGGCGGCCGGCGGCGGCAAGATCATCAATATCGGCTCGATGATGTCGATCTTCGGCGCGAGCTTCGCGCCGGCCTATGCCGCCAGCAAAGGCGGCATCGTGCAGTTCACGCGCGCCTGCGCCTGTGCCTGGGCTGCCGACAACATTCAAATCAACGCGATTCTACCAGGCTGGATCGACACCGATCTGACCAAGCGTGCCCGTGTCGAGATTGGCGGGCTGCACGAGCGGGTGCTGGCTCGCACGCCGGCGGCGCGCTGGGGCGCCATCGACGATTTCGCGGGTATTGCTGTGTTCCTCGCCTCGCCCGCCTCCGATTTCGTCACCGGCACCGCCATTCCGGTCGACGGCGGATACTCGATTATGGGGTAAGGCAGCGAGCACGGGGACTTGGCAGCTCCCGCCGGGAAAGCCCCGGCATCATCAGGGGCTTTTTTCCGGCAGGGATATCGCGCCACTAATTGTTGCTGCGATTGGCGCTCTTGAACGTCTTGATCTCAGAGAGGCTGCCGTCGCGGTACGTCAGCTCCACCGATATGAACTGAGTCGTCGGCGCGAGTTTCAGATACGGCGTGGCGTTGGCCGGAATGGCGCTGGGGTCCCTGGGATCGCAGGGCGGCATCTTCAACACCTTGTCCGGTACCGCGCTGTCGATGCCAATCCGCACCTCGCGGATGGCGCAGCGATACGACATCAGATGCGTGTAGTAGACGAGCAGCCCGTTGAACTCGCGGAACGACAGCCAGCTCGTCGCGGTCATATCCAAAATCTTGCGCTTTTCTCCGAGCAGCGCGGCCTCGGGATCGAACTTGATCGGGAACGGCCCCTGCATGTCGCCTGACGCATCGATGTAACGCACTTCGATGGTCGCGGCCGGCGCGTCCGCGGCAAGCTCGATCGAAGGATTGGGCATGCGCTTGCGCGT
>DATHMA010000069.1:0-40217 GCA_035487555.1 Bradyrhizobium sp.
AGGCAAACGCGGTGACGAAGGAACGTCCCTTCGCGATCTGCGCCAGCGCGTCCGTGAGAGGGTGTAGCAGCAGGAAATAGACGAGAAGCGGAATCCCGAGCCGGATCACGCGCTCGCGGATAAAGCCGCCGGTGCCGTGACGGTCGTAGGCCGGAGGGGTGAAATAGCCCGCGAGCAGAAAGAACAGACCCATGAACCAGGCCTGGTTGATGGTGCAGAACAGGATGAGCACGATCCCGCCGAGGGATTTGGTGGAAGGCTCGATCTCCCGGTAGTACCAGCCGCCGATGGCGCCATAGGTGATGGCGGTGTGGTGAAACACGACCAGCAGCGTGACGGCGGCGCGCAGCGCATCGATGCCGCCGTTGCGGGCCTTCATGCCGGGCTTGGGGCTTGCCGTCGTGGACTCTGCGACGCCCGGACCGGACACGCCGGCCGTCGCGGGAGGAGGGCGCAGCTCGCCCTCGACAGATAATTCGCTGGTGGAAAGGCCGCTCATCGGCTCGCTCCGCTTGGCGAAGCAATAGCAGAGAACGGCTTTTCGCGCGAATGAGAATCGGCGATGCGGCTTACAGGCCGCTTACACGTCGACGGTGGCGGACAGCGAATTGTCCTGGATGAATTCGCGGCGCGGCTCGACCACATCGCCCATCAGCTTGGTGAAGATGTCGTCGGCCTCGTCGACCTCCTTGATCTTCACCTGGAGCAGCGAGCGCGCTTCGGTGTCGAGCGTGGTCTCCCAGAGCTGGCCCGGGTTCATCTCGCCGAGACCTTTGTAGCGCTGCAGGTTCAGACCCTTGCGGCCGGTCTCGGTCACGGCCTCGAACAGGTCGACGGGGCCGTGGATCGGCGTCTCCGCATCCTTGCGGCGGAGCATGCCGGGCCGGGCGTAGGCCTCCTGCAGCTTGGGCGCATATTCGTCGAGCTTGCGCGCGTCGACCGAGCCAAGCAGGGCGTGATCGAGGACCGCGGCATCTTTCACGCCGCGCACGGTGCGCTCGAATTGGAAACCCTCACCTTCGATGAACTTTCCGATCCAGCCGCGCTCGACCTCATCGGCCAATGCATCGAGGCGCTTGGCGATGTATTCCGCCGCGCCTGAGGCCTTCTGCGGATCGCCAAAGATCTCGGGGCTCAGCACGCCGGCAATCGCGGCCTGCTCGACCACGGTGCGGTTATAGCGGCTGTGCAGGTTGCGCAGCAGAGAGCGGATCGTGCGGGCATCCTCGACCAACGAGAGCAGGTCGCGGCCGGCGCGGTCGGCGCCGGAAGCCGGCTTGAACACGCATTCGTCGAGACCGGTCTCGATCAGATAGTCGTCGAGCGCGCGCTCGTCCTTGAGGTACTGCTCGGACTTGCCGCGCGAGACCTTATAAAGCGGCGGTTGTGCGATATAGAGATGGCCGCGGTCGATGATGTCGCGCATCTGCCGGTAGAAGAAGGTCAGCAGCAGCGTACGGATATGGGCGCCGTCGACGTCGGCGTCGGTCATCACGATGATCTTGTGATAGCGCAGCTTGTCGATCGAGAAATCGTCGCTGATGCCGGTGCCGAGCGCGGTGATCAGCGTGCCGATCTGCTCAGACGAGAGCATCTTGTCGGGGCGGACGCGCTCGACATTGAGGATCTTGCCGCGTAGCGGCAGCACGGCCTGGAACTCGCGGTTGCGGCCCTGCTTGGCGCTGCCGCCGGCCGAGTCGCCCTCGACGATGAAGAGCTCGGATTTGGCGGGGTCCTTTTCCTGGCAGTCGGCGAGCTTGCCGGGCAGCGAGGAGACGCTGAGCGGGTTCTTCCGCGTCAGCTCGCGCGCCTTGCGCGCGGCCTCGCGGGCGGCTGCGGCCTGGATCACCTTGCCGACGATCACCTTGGCCTCGGACGGATGTTCCTCGAACCAGGCCGCCAGCGCCTCGTTGATGACGTTCTCGACCACGGGGCGGACTTCGGAGGAGACCAGCTTGTCCTTGGTCTGCGAGGAGAATTTCGGATCGGGCACTTTCACCGACAGCACGGCGGTGAGGCCCTCGCGGCAGTCGTCGCCGGTCAGCGCGATCTTTTCCTTTTTCGCATTGGCGTCGGCATAGCCGTTGACCTGGCGCGTCAGCGCGCCGCGGAAGCCGGCAAGATGAGTGCCGCCGTCACGCTGCGGGATGTTGTTGGTGAAGCACAGCACGTTCTCGTGATAGCTGTCGTTCCACCACAGCGCGGCCTCGACGCCGATGCCGTTCGCTTCCGAACGCACCATGATCGGCGCGGGCACGATCGCCTTCTTGTTGCGGTCGAGATATTTGACGAATTCCTCGACGCCTCCGGAATAGTGCATCTCCTCGCGCTTCTCGACCGCATGGCGCATGTCCGAGAGCAGAATGTTGACGCCGGAATTGAGGAAGGCGAGCTCGCGAAGGCGGTGCTCGAGGGTCGCGAAATCATATTCGATGTTCTTGAAGGTGTCGGGGGAGGCCAGGAACGTCACTTCCGTGCCGCGCTTGCCGGGCGTCTCGCCGACCACCTTCAGGGGAGCCACGGCATCGCCATGGGCGAATTCGATGTAATGCTCCTTGTCGTCGCGCCAGATGCGCAAGCCGAGCTTGGAGGAGAGCGCGTTGACGACGGAGACGCCGACGCCATGCAGACCGCCGGAAACCTTGTAGGAGTTCTGGTCGAATTTGCCGCCGGCGTGGAGCTGGGTCATGATGACCTCGGCCGCCGAAACGCCTTCCTCCTTGTGGATGTCGACTGGAATGCCGCGGCCGTCATCGTTCACGGTCACGGAATTGTCGGCGTTGAGCACGACCTCGACGCGCGTCGCATGGCCGGCGAGCGCCTCGTCGATCGCGTTGTCGACGACTTCATAGACCATGTGATGCAGGCCGGAACCGTCATCGGTGTCGCCGATATACATCCCCGGCCGCTTGCGGACGGCATCCAGCCCCTTCAACACCCGGATCGAGTCGGCGTCGTAGTCGCTTGCCATGGAATGCTCAGTGTCGGCGACGGTTTGCCGGGCTGGTTCAGTCATGTGAGGCCTTTGAGGATGTCTCGATTGAGCTGCGCAATACCAGGCGCTCATCTGGCTTAGTTGTGCCATGAAAACAGGGGCGCGCCTAGCGCAAAGTCGCTAGCCATAAACTACTGAAGAAATAGGTGTTTTTAACGGTTTTTCAAGGCTCGAACAGGCCGATTCGACAGCCTCTGAAAAGCGCGATTCGGTCAGCGTTTTTGCACCCTCTTGAGGCGTATTTTACCGGCTCAACGCGCGTGGAAATGGCGGTCCGCGCCATACCTGCTAAAGAAGCGAGCCATTCCTACGAAGCCAGTTCCACGAAGCCCAAGGCTCCTCCCGGACCAGCCGATGTTGTCTCCGCCTTCAGACCGCTACCGGAGCGATATTGACGGG
Source organism: Bradyrhizobium sp. (assembly GCA_035487555.1). Taxonomy (GTDB): domain Bacteria; phylum Pseudomonadota; class Alphaproteobacteria; order Rhizobiales; family Xanthobacteraceae; genus Bradyrhizobium. The sequence continues at coordinate 3,395 of DATHMA010000069.1, forward strand.
CTGCGCGCGATCGCCGTGATGCTGGTGATCAATTTCCACGCCTTTCCGGAGGCGATGCCGGGCGGCTTCATCGGCGTCGATATTTTCTTTGTCATTTCGGGCTTTTTGATCACCTCCATCATCGCGCGGGAACTTGGCGCGAAACACTTCAGCCTCGTCACCTTCTACGTCAGACGCATCCGGCGGATTTTTCCGGCGCTGATCGTCGTGCTTGTCGCCGTGCCGGTGCTGGGCTGGCTCTGGCTGTTGCCGGCGCCTTATGCGGCGCTGTCCAGCGACGTGGCAGCCAGCGCCGCGTTTGCCGCCAATATCGCGCTGATGTTCCAATCCGGCTATTTCGACGTCGAAGCCGCGAAAAAGCCGCTGCTGCATCTGTGGTCGCTCGGCATCGAGGAGCAGTTCTATCTGGCCTGGCCGCTGATCCTGATGCTGGCGGCGCGGTTGCGGCTGAGCTTGCTATGGGTCGCGGTGGCGATCGGCGTCGCCTCGTTCGTGGCCAATGTCGCGCTGATCGGCTCCGATCCAATTGCGACCTTCTATCTGCCGTTCACGCGGGCGTGGGAACTAGCTGTCGGCGCCGTGCTCGCCTGCACCTGGAGCCGGCTCGATCAAGGGATTGCCGCGAGTAACATTCGCGCTGCCGCCGGCGCTGTCTTGATCGGTGCCGCGGTCGCGCTTCTCAATGTGCACCGCGCCTTTCCCGGCTGGTGGGCGCTATTACCGGTCGCGGGCTCGGCGCTGCTGCTGTCGGCGCCTGGGGCCTGGGGCAACCGCGTCGTCCTCGGCTGGCGTCCGGCGGTCTGGATCGGGCTGATCAGCTATCCGCTCTATCTCTGGCACTGGCCGCTCTTGGTGCTGTTTGCGGCCATCAAATTCGGCGCGCTCTCGCATTTCGAAAGCGAAATGATCCTGCTTCTGAGCACGCTGCTCGCCTGGAGTACCTATTGGTTTATCGAGCGGCCGTTCCGCTTCGGCAAGCCGGTGCCGCTGAAGGCGGCTTCGCTGGCGGGCGCGATGGCGCTGGTCGCGATCGCGGGCATTGTCGTGGTCCAGGGCAACGGCTTTGCCTTCCGCCTGCCGCCGGAAATCCGGGCGATGGCCGACATGGGCGAGCAGACGGCGCAATGGCGGATCCATGATTGCCTGCTCGACCTCGTCCACGAGACCCAATTCGCTGACAGCTGCGTCGAAGGCCATCGCCGGCCGCTGCTGCTGGTCTGGGGCGATTCCACCGCGGGCGCGCTGATGCCGGGCCTGCGGAGGGCGCAGCAGAGCCATGATTTCGGCATCGCGCAGCTCACTGCGAGCTCCTGCGTACCCATCATCAACACCGACATCGCCGGCGCGCCGAATTGCCGGGCCAACAATGATCGCGTGCTGGCGCAGGTCGGGCAGATCAAGCCCGACATCGTGCTCTTGCACGGTACCTGGGAGAAATATCTCGATCATGCCGCCGAGACCGTCGCCGCGCTGAAAGAAACCGGCGCGCGCGTGGTCGTGCTGGGACCGGTGCCGTTCTGGAAATACGGGCTGCCTAACGAGGTGATGCGCTACTGGATGCTGCATCATGAGCTCATTCCAGCGCGTTCGGACGAGGTCGATGCCGACCGCGCGATCGACGAGCAGATGCGCGCGCTGATGGTGCCGAAAGGCGCGGAATTCATTTCCGCGCGCGACGTGCTCTGCAATGCCGACGGCTGTCTCGCACGGCTCGGCGACAAGGCCAGTGACCTCACGGCGAGCGATCAGGCGCATCTGACCGAGGAGGCCTCGGCGTTTCTGGTGCAGTCGATCATCGGCAGGGTGTTGACGCCGGCGCGCACGTCGCCGGCAAGCGCTTTGCGATGAGTTCGAGTGGACGTCAACACCTCGTCATTGCGAGCGACGAAGCAATCCACAGCGCCGCAAGTGGGGAGATGGATTGCTTCGCTGCGCTCGCAATGACGGCTAGTTCCGCCGCGTCACGCGGCCGTTCTCGACATCAAAGATATCGCCTGAGGTTGCGAGCTCGGCGAAGGCCGCAGGATCGGCGCCGGTGAGCCACACCTGCGCGCCGAGCTTGGCGAGCTCGGAGAACAGCGCGCTGCGCCGGGTAGGATCGAGATGGGCGACGACCTCGTCGAGCAGCAGCAGCGGAATGATGCCGGTTGTCTCGGCGACGAGCGTTGCATGCGCCAGCACGAGCCCGATCAGCAGCGCCTTCTGCTCGCCGGTGGAAGCGTCCTTTGCCGGCATGTTCTTCGGTGCATAGACCACCTGCAGGTCGGTCAGATGCGGGCCGTCGAGGGTGCGCCCGGCGGCGGCGTCGCGCACGCGGTTGTCGCGCAGCATCTTGCGGTAGCGATCTTCGACGGCGAGCGCGGGCTCGGTCAGAAGCGCATTCTCCATCCAGCCATCGAGCGCGATGTGGGCGGACGGAAAGGCGGATGCCTGCCCGCGCGTGCGCAGCATCGCCGCCAGTTTCACTGCGGTCTGGCCGCGCGTGGCGGCGACCGCGACCGCAAGCTCCGCGGTCTCGCGCTCGATCGCGTCACACCAATGGTCGTCGAAATTGCGCACTTCGAGCAGGCGATTGCGTGAGCGCAGCGACCGCTCCAGCGCCGAGACACGGCTGGAATGCTCCGAGTCGATCGCCATCACGAGGCGGTCGAAGAAGCGCCGCCGCTCCGAGGCCGCGCCCATGAAGAGACCGTCCATCGCCGGCGTCAGCCACACCATGCGCAAATGATAGCCGAACGCCGCCGCCGAGCCCACGTTCTCGCGATCGATGCGACAGCGGCGGCTCACGGAAGCATCGCCCTGCGGCGCCTCGATTCCGGTGCCAAGTGTCGCCAGCCCCAGCGCGCCCTCGACCTCGGCGGAGACCGCCCAGGAGCCGTCGCCCTGATTATCGGCGACATCCTCCAGCGTGGCGCGGCGCAGGCCCCGCCCCGGCGACAGAAACGAGATCGCCTCCAGGCAATTGGTTTTGCCGGCGCCGTTCGGCCCGACCAGCGCCACCATATCGCGCCCCGCATGGAGGCTCGCTCCGCGATAATTGCGGAAATGCGTCAGCGACAGGCGATGAATGCGGGAAGGGGTCATGTCGAAGTGGCGTGGCGTACCAAAATCGTCATCGCCGGGCTTGACGCGGCGATCCATCGTCCGCGCCAGCGGACAACTTCATTATATAGGTCACGCCAACCAGGATTGCTTGCGCCAAACCCTGTGCGTCTTGATTGGATGGATGGCCGGGTCAAGCCCCGCCATGTCGAGCTTTGTTTTCGGCGCCACCCTCTCCCACAAGGGGAGAGGGTACTTCCTATCACACCCGCATCGGCATCAGGACGTAGAGCGCGGTCTTGTTTTCCTTGTCCTGCACCAGCGTGGGCGAGCCCGGGTCGGCGAGTTTGAGGACGGCGACCTCGCCTTCGATCTGGGCGGCGATGTCGAGGAGGTAGCGGGAGTTGAAGCCGATATCGAGCGCGTCGGAAGCATATTCGACCTCGAGCTCCTCGGTGGCGCTGCCGGAATCCGGGTTGGTGACGGACAGCACCAGCTTGCCCGGGGACAGCGCGAGCTTTACCGCGCGGCCGCGCTCGCTCGAAATGGTGGAGACGCGGTCGACGGCGGCGGCGAAATCAGCCTTGTCGACCATCAGCTCCTTGTCGTTACCTTGCGGGATGACGCGGCCATAATCGGGGAAGGTGCCGTCGATCAGTTTGGAGGTCAGCACCACATTGCCAAGGGTGAAGCGGATCTTGCCGGCCGACAGCTCGATCGAGATTTCCGCCTCATTGTCCTCGATCAGGCGCTGCACCTCGCCGACCGTCTTGCGCGGCACGATCACGCCGGGCATGCCGGTTGCGCCCTTGGGCAGCACCAGATCGATCTGCGCCAGGCGATGGCCGTCGGTGGCAACGCCGCGCAAGGTCGCGGCCTTGGCGCTGCCGGCGGAATGCAGATAGATGCCGTTGAGATAGTAGCGCGTCTCTTCGGTCGATATCGCAAACTGGGTGCGGTCGATCAGGCGCTTCACGTCGCTCGCGGCAAGCGAGAAGGAATGCGTCATCTCGCCGGCGGCGAGATCGGGGAAGTCGCTTTCGGGTAGCGTCTGCAGGGTGAAGCGCGAGCGGCCGGCGCGGATCGCCATCACGCCGCGGTCGCCGTCGCTCTCCAGCACGATCTGGGAGCCGTCCGGCAGCTTGCGCACGATGTCGTAGAACATATGCGCCGGCACCGTGGTCGAGCCGCCGGTCGCGGTCTCGGCGGCGAGCGTCTCGGTGACCTCAAGATCGAGGTCGGTCGCCTTCAGCGACATCTGCGCATTCTCGGCGCGCAGCAGGACGTTGCCGAGGATCGGGATGGTGTTGCGGCGCTCGACCACGCGATGGACGTGGCTCAGCGACTTCAGGAGTTGCGCGCGTTCGACGGTGACCTTCATTGCTATTTCCGCCCGATCCAACAGAGCATGTCGTGGGAATGCCGGGCGGAGCGCGCCGCGGCCGATGGCACCCGGTAGCCCAGAGGGGGCGTTCGGGGCGCGTAAAGTGGCGCGGATGGGGGCCAGATTCAAGGGATCGGAGGGGCGATTCCCACGATTTGCGGAGGTAGGAACTGTCATTCCGGGCCGCGCGGCGAGCGCGAACCCGCAATCTCGAGCCTCCGGGTCCGGTCCTTTCGGACCGTCCCGGAATGACAGTGGTTGGCAATTACTCCTGCAACTGCCGCTTCAGCGATTCGACCTCTTCGGACAGCGCGATGTCCTTGGACACCAGAGCCTCGATCTTGCGCACGGCGTGGAGCACCGTGGTGTGGTCGCGCCCGCCGAAACGGCGGCCGATCTCGGGCAAAGACCGCAAGGTCAGCGTCTTCGCCAGATACATCGCCACCTGCCGCGGCCGGACCACATTGGCGGTACGGCGCGAGGACAGAAGGTCGGAGCGGCTGACATTATACTGCCGCGCCACCACCCGCTGGATGTCCTCGATCTTGATCCGCTTCGGCTCCTGCGGTCGGATCAGGTCGCGCACCTCGCGCTCGGCCATTTCCAGCGTCACCGGCTGGTTGTTGAGCTTGGAATGCGCCAGCAAACGGTTGATCGCACCCTCAAGGTCACGGCCATTATGGGTGATGGTGCGGGCGAGATAATCCAGCACCGCCTCCGGCACGTCGAAGCTCGCATGATGGGCGCGGGCTGCCGCCACGCGCGACTTCAGGATACCGAGCCGCAGCTCCTCGCCGAGCGAGGCCATCTCGACCACGAGGCCGCCGGCGAGCCGCGAACGCACGCGGTCGTCGAGGCTTTCCAGATCGGACGGCGGACGGTCGGCTGCGATCACGACCTGGCGGCCGGCATCGATCAGCGCGTTCAGCGTGTGGCAGAACTCGGCCTGCGTCGACTTGCCCTGCAGGAATTGCAGGTCGTCGATCACGAGCACGTCGATGCCGCGCAGCGCTTCCTTGAAGGCAAGCGCGGTCTGCGTCTTCAGCGCCGCGACGAAGCCGTACATGAACTTTTCGGCGGTGAGATACAGCACCTTGCGCTCATGCCCGGCATTGCCGGCCCAGGTCACGGCCTGCAGCAGATGGGTTTTGCCAAGGCCCACGCCCGCATGGATATAGAGCGGATTGAACATCACGGGATCGCCGCGACGGCCTTCTGCGACCTGGCGCGCTGCTGCATGCGCCAGCGTATTGGAACGGCCGACGACGAAGCTCGCAAAGGTCAGGCGCGGGTCGAGCGGCGAGCCGCCGAGCGCGTCATGATTGGCCGATACCGGTGCGGACGCGGTGGAGCGCAGCTCGGCCGCGGCACGACCGCCGACCTGCTCGACGCGGCGCGCTTCCAGCGCAACGGGAGCTTCCTTGGCGGGCGCGAGGCTGCGCGCCGCCGAGCGCACGGTCAGATCGATGCGATGCACTTCGGGCATCTCGGCCTGGCAGCAGGTGAGCACGCGCTCGGCATAATGCGCCTGAATCCAGCTGCGCAGGAAGGTGGTGGGAACCGACAGGCGCACGCTCTCGCTCTGCACGTCTTCCAGATCCATCCGCGCGAACCAGCTCGAATAGACGTCCTCGCCGACGCTCGACCGCAAGCGACCTTTGACGCGCGTCCAACGATCCTGTTCCGAATTTGTCATTGCTCTAAACTTTTCCAAAAGAAGAAATCCTGCCCCGATTGTGAGACGCCGCGCAGGGGTTCCTGCCACGGCGTGACCTCAAGCGAATTTTCTGTCTCCGGACACACGTCTCCTGTTCGGCGGAATCGCCGCGTCGGATCAACGAAGTCAGGAGCAGAAAGTTTTCCGCGAGGTCAGCGGGTACTCGGCGGATTGTCCGGGTTTCGCGACAGCAGCTTCAGGCTGTTGCGGTTGAAAGTGGCGTGGTTGGAAAATGCCGTTCGATTAAATACCGCGATGCTAACGTAGGCCATTGCAAACACCTCCCCGTCCTCACCGGAATTGCTTCCGGCAAGTTGTCCTCTCAAAGTCTGTTCCAAGGTCAACGACGCCCGAGCCGTCTGCTCGCTGCTACGCCGCTTCTCTCACCCGCACTACCCGCCCGCCAGGGTCCCGCTCCTGCTCTCGCCGGATGACTGAAGTCTGTTTCTCTTGTTCATCATCACGACGCATGAGAGCCTCGTGCTTTCGAGAAATCTAGACGCAGTTCTTCCTTACCCATGTTGCCATGGGTCTACATCCGACAATCGCTTGGAAAGCGTCGCCAACGCGCACACCGCCGCCGATTTGCACGTCCGCCCCGTTTCTAAAACCGCGCTGGTCTAAAGAACGTGGGCGCCGCGAGCAGTTAAAGAAATACACTAAGCGGAGTTTCTCGCAATCGCTTTGAGCACGGGGTCCGGCGAGTCGTGATCGCTGTTGCCACGCTGCACCTGCTCAATCCGAAAGCAAGTTTTTGAATCACCGCGAGGAATCCTGCGTGTCACAAATCTCATGGAGCGCGCAAAAAATTTTCATAAAAAATTTACGTTCTCTTGGTGAACGGCGGTTTTTCCAAACGGTCGGAGTCGCTATGTGGATAAGTGGTTACTGAGACGAAGTTTTTTGCGATTGTTTTTTCGGGTAACCCGCGGGCGCGCAATTCCATTTTGAATGCATGCCGCAGCGGTTTCTTGGCTTCGCTGTCATGTTTCAGGTGCGGCAAATCTGCCACCAGTCAAACGGATGAGAGCCGAGAAAGCTTGTCCGCAAAACTACGGGCTCGCGACGATTGTACGCGCGTCTTCGTTTGTCGCAATATGGCACGGATGGTTTGTGACAAAAAAATAAAGGCCCGGCGAAGCCGGGCCTGATGATGTATTTCAGTTTTTGTCAGCACGCACGACGTGCCGTCATGCATCGGAGCCGTCTTAGCCGGCCCCTCCTGCCTGACTTCTTACTTGGCTTTGGCGAGCTTACTTCGCCGCCGCGAGCTTACTTCGCTGCCGCGAGCTTGGCGATCGAGTGCGAGAGCCGCGACACCTTCCGGCTCGCCTGGTTCTTGTGAATGATGTTGCGCTGGGCGGCGCGCATCAGTTCCGGCTCGGCGCGGGTCATCGCCTTCAGCGCCGCCTCGCGGTCGCCGCGCTTGATCGCTTCCTCGACGGTGCGAACTGCGCCGCGCATCTCGGTGCGGCGCGACTTGTTGACCACGGTGCGGCGGGCGATCTTGCGCGTCGCTTTCTTGGCGGAAGTGGTATTGGCCATCGTCTCAAATTCCTCTAGCGGGTGCCGCTTGCTTCAATCGCAGATAAGCGCGCCGGCCGAATTCTGGAGCATGATCGTACTTGACCACGTGATCGACGCTGCTGGGTTAATCGGTTGCGTCCTCGAGATGCGGTGGCAGCAAGCAATCTGCGCAAGAGGCCCGGCAATGCTCAAAGAAACGCGGCGGCGGGATTGCGCCCGCCGCCATTGGGGGTCCTTATAGAGGCAGGGTTTTGCAGCGTCAACGCTTTAGGACGCCCCGAAAGGGGTGAAAGTCCCGTCTTAAAGGGGTGGTAAGATACTGATGAGGTTGAATTTCCGTGACCGCCCCGGTAAGGCCTGTGGGCGCGTCGAGGCGGCGATGGGGAACGGGTGAGACATGATCCGTGGTTTTTTCCGATTGGTAGGTCTATTGCTCCTGGCTGGCGGATTCATCTTCATGGTCTATGACGGGGCGCGCTGGGTCGCCGACCAGAGCCTGCGGTTCACCCAGTTTGGCCAGTTCTGGAACGACATCAATCAGGCGAGCCAGGCCGCCTTCCGCACCTGGGTCGAGAGCAAGTCGCCCTGGCTCTGGACCAGCGTGGTCAGGGTCGTGCTCGAGCAGCCGGTCTTTGCCGTGCTCGGAATCCTCGGCCTCCTCCTGATGATCCTGTTCCGGCCGCGCAAGCCGCTGATCGGCTATTCCCGGGACTGACCCGGCCGCGATCTGGCGCAACAGTGCCGCGCCTTCCGGCGTAAATACCTATATAAAGGGCTCCCGGCCCGAGCCTTCGCTCCCTGTGCCGGTGTTCCGCCCGCCGGAGAAAATCCATGCTGTTCATGCGCAAGACCACCGCACTGCCCAGCGCAGCCGAGGCGCTGCCGGGCCGTGCGCAAGCCATCCCCACCGCGTCGACCCATTTCGTCAGCGGTCATAAGTTGAAGCCGCCTTACCCGGAGGGCCTGGAGCAGGCCGTGTTCGGGCTCGGCTGCTTCTGGGGTGCGGAGCGCAAGTTCTGGGAGCTCGGCGACGGCATCTCAGTCACCGCGGTCGGCTATGCCGGCGGCCATACCCCGAACCCGACCTATGAAGAGGTGTGCTCGGGCCGCACCGGCCATACCGAGGTGGTGCTGGTCGTGTTCGATCCGAAGAATATCTCCTACGACCGCCTGCTGAAGGCGTTCTGGGAGAGCCACAACCCGACCCAGGGCATGCGCCAGGGCAACGACGTCGGCACGCAATATCGCAGCGCGATCTACACCTTCAATGATGCGCAGCGCAAAGCCGCCGACGCATCGAAGGCCGCCTATCAGAAGGCGCTGTCGGCGAAGGGCCTCGGTGCGATCACGACCGAGGTCGCGGCTGCGGGCGAGTTCTATTTCGCCGAGGACTACCATCAGCAATATCTGGCCAAGAACCCGGCCGGCTATTGCGGGCTCGGCGGCACCGGTGTGTCGTGCCCGATCGGCGCGGGTATGTCGGCGTAACACCTCTCCGTCGTTCCGGGTTCGATGCTGACGCATCGCCCCGGAATGACGAGCGAAAAGATGAAGCGCCAGAGGCGCTGCGACCCCCTGGAAACCCTTTATTAACCATAACCAGTGCAACACTGGAGCGATCTCGTTTTGAGGGATGGATCCAGTGCGTTCTGCACGCGCGTTTCAATGGTCGATCAGGGTCGCTGCGCTCGTGGGCTGTCTGGCTGCGGCTAGCTCCAGCGCGTTGGCGCAAAACCAAAACGACCTCGACTATATGACCTATGGCCAGCCCGGCGGGTATGCGGCGCCTCAACCGTCTTCCGATGGTGGCGGCGCGATCGCAGCCCTTCGTCGGGCTCTCTCCAGCGCGCCTCGTCCTACCTATAATTACACGCAGCCGCCGGCTTATACGTCGCCGCAAGCGTATACGCCGCCGCCAGTGTCTGCGCCGCCACCCGCTTCGCCGCCGCCTGTCATCGTGTCGACGCCCTACGACGCCTATGCCGCCACACCGGTTACCGCGCCGGTCCGATATGATGCGGGCTACCGGCTCGATGCCGGCGACAAGCTTCGCGTCGTCGTTTACGGGCAGGATGGCCTCACCAATACCTACACGATCGACGCCGCCGGCATGATCACCATGCCGCTGATCGGCGCGGTGGCGGCGCGCGGCCGCTCGCCGGCTGCGCTCGCCTCGGAGATCACGGCAAAGCTGCGCAACGGTTACATCCGCGAGCCGTCGGTCGCCGTCGAGATCGAGTCCTACCGGCCGTTCTTCATCCTCGGCGAGGTGCAGGCGCCCGGCCAATATCCCTATGTGCCCAACATGACCGTCGAAAGCGCGGTCGCGATTGCCGGCGGCTTCTCGCCGCGCGCCCGCCGCGACCTCGTCACCGTCACCCACACCGACGCCAGCGGCACCGGCCGCTACGTCGTGCCGCTCGGCACCGCGCTCGGCCCGGGCGATACGGTGCAGGTGAACGAGCGCTGGTTCTGACGAAGGACGAAGTCGTTCGTCATTCCGGGGCGAGAGGTTTGCGCTCTATTTCTTCGGCAAGCCGTCCAGGAACGGCACTACCGCCTCGATAAACGCCTGCGGCTGGTCGATGTTCACGGCATGGCCGGCGGCCGGGATCACCACCTTCTGCGCGCCGGCAATCTTGGCCGCCATGTAGTCGGATGCGGCCAGGAACGGCGCATCGTCGGCGCCGACCACGACGAGCGATGGCACCTTGATGTCGGGCAACACCTCGATCACCCGCGCATCGCGCTGGGTCAGCATTCCCCGCGCCGCCAGCGCAAGTCCCTTGGCATCGCGATGGCTCACCGTGGAGCGTTCGCGGCTCGCCGACTTCAAGACTTCAAGTCCTTCGCGGTCGAAACGGTCGGCAGTGTCGAGCGCGCGCTTGTTCCAGGCCGCGCGGGCGTCGTCCTTCTTGAAGCCGGGGCCGGTGTCGATGATGAGGAGGGCGGACACCCGCTCGGGATGGGCGCGATAAAATGCCAGCGACATGTAGCCGCCGAGCGAGAGTCCGCCGACGATGGCTTTCTTTGCGCCGACCACGTCGAGCAGGGCGGCGATGTCACCGACCGTGAGCGCCTCGCTGTAGCAGGCCGGGTCGTCGGGATAATCGGATTGGCCGTGGCCGCGCATGTCCCAGAGGATCAGCTTGTGATGCTTCGACAGCGCCTCGACCTGGCCCTCCCACATCGCAGATGTCGACGAATAGCCGTGGGTGAGGATGAGCGGCGGCCCGTCGTCATGTATCTTGGAGCCATGGACCTCGTAATGGATCCTCACGCCGTCACGATCGATTTTTGGCATCGCGTCTTCTCCGCACGCTTTTCATCGTTCCGGTACGAGTGTAGCGCGATCGTTTGACGGCTGTGAATGGTGCAAGAAACGGATCAAGGAAACGGATCGAGACCGGCATGTCGAACGCGCCGGTTACGCAGAGGTAACCGGCACGCATTCCGCACAGCGGATTTAGGCCGCGTTGTTGTCGCAACGCACAACGCATTTCGGAAGTTTTTCTCTTCGAACGATTCCAAATTGCGTTGCCTCACGGCGGAAACGCGATCATGCTGCGCGCCAACTGGCGCTTACCCGGTGGGCGCACAGCTACCCAAAAGTGAGTTGCCGCCGTAAGCGGCTTCATACACCGGCAGGGGAAGAAACGATGCCTAACCTGAATATCAACGGACGAAATGTGTCCGTCGATGCGGCGGGTGACTCACCGCTGCTCTGGGCTATCCGCGAACAACTGCAAATGACCGGCACCAAATTCGGTTGCGGCGCCGGTCTGTGCGGGGCCTGCACCGTTCATGTCAATGGCGAGGCCGTGCGATCCTGCCAGACCATGGTGAGCGATGCCGTCGGCAAGAAGATCGTCACCATCGAAGGTCTCTCCGCCAAGGGCGATCATCCCTTGCAGAAAGCCTGGATCGCCGAGCAGGTGCCGCAATGCGGCTACTGCCAGTCCGGCCAGATCATGCAGGCAGCCTCTCTGCTAGCGAAGAACACCAACCCGACCAAGGAAGAGGTGGTCGAGCACATGGACGGCAATCTCTGCCGTTGCATGACCTATTCACGCATTCAGAAGGCGATCATGCGCGCCGCGTCCGAAATGCGCACCGCGTCCAACGCGACCAGCGAGCGGAGGCCCACATGAATAGCCACGTGAAAATTCCCGAAGTGAATACCGATCTCTCCCGCCGTTCTTTCCTGGTCGGCACTGCTGCGGCCGGCCTTGCGCTCGGCTACTCTGCCGTGCCCGGCCTCGACAGCGCGCTGGCGGCAACGGCACCGTCCAATTTCGATCCCTCCGTCTGGTACTCCATCGCACCCGACGGGATCGTTACCGTGACCTGCGGCAAGGCCGACATGGGTCAGCACGTCTCTTCCACCATGGCTCAGATCGTCTGCGAGGAGCTGGGAGCGAACTGGAAGGACATGCGGGTGCAACTCGCATCCAACGATCCGAAGTTCAACGACCCCGTGCTGGGCGCGCAGATCACCGGCGGAAGCTGGTCGACCATGATGAACTTCGAGGCGATGAGCCGCGCCGGTGCGGCCGGACGCATCGCGCTCACCGAAGCGGCCGCCGCCTCGATGGGCGTACCGGCAGGCGAGCTTGTCGTGCGCGACGGCATGATCTCGCATGCCAAGTCGAAGAAGCAGATGAGCTTCGCCGACGTGGTCAAGAGCGGCAAGGCGACCAAGACCTTCACACCCGACGAGCTCAAGGCGCTCAAGCTGAAGACGCCGGATCAATACACCATGATCGGCGTCTCGGTGCCGCAGCTCGACATCCCCGACAAGACCAGGGGCGCTGCCAGATACGGCATCGACGTCATGATACCGGGCATGGTCTATGGCGCGGTCGTCACTCCGCCGGTGCGCTATGGCGCCACGGTGAAATCGGTCGACGACAGTGCTGCAAAGAAGGTGCCGGGCTTCATCAAGGCCGTCACGCTCGACGACAAGACAGCGACCACGACCGGCTGGGTGGTGGCGGTGGCCAACACCTACCAGAACGCCCGCAAGGCGGCGGATGCGCTGAAGATCGCCTATGACGGCGGTCCGAACGCCAAGCTGTCGAGCCAGTCGCTGATGGATGAAGCAAAGCGCCTGCAGGGTCTCAGCGATTCCGGGGAGTTCTTCGTCAAGGACGGCGATCCGAATGCGGCCTTCGGCTCGGCGGCCAAGGTGATAGAGGCGGAATACACCACCAACATCAACATCCACGCGCCGATGGAGCCGATGAACGCCACTGCGGAGTTCAAAGGCGACATCCTGCATATCTATTCCGGCAACCAGTTCGCGACCCGCTCCGGCGCAATCGCGGCGGGAGCTGCCGGGATCGATCCGAAGTTCGTGGTGATGCACCAGATGTTCCTGGGCGGCGGCTTCGGCCGGCGTCTCGACGCCGACATGATGGTGCCGGCGGTGCAGGCGGCGAAGGCTGTGGGCCGACCGGTCAAGGTGATCTATTCGCGCGAGAACGACATGACGATGGATTTCTCGCGGCCGCTCACCTACCAGAAAGTGAAGGCGGGGCTCGATAATGACGGCAAGCTGATCGCGCTCAGCCATGACGTCGTCTCGGCCTGGCCGACCCAGCGCTGGGGAATCCCTGATTTCCTCACGCCCTCGGTCGATAAAAAAGGCCCGCTCGATTCCTTCACGGTGAATGGAGCGGACTTCTTCTACACCGTACCGAACCACTATGTGCGGGCGATCAAGAACGAGATGGCGCATAACGCCACGCCCTCCGGCCAGCTCCGCTCGGTCGCGCCGGGCTGGACGTTCTGGGCGATCGAAAGCATGATCGACGAGCTCGCGCATGCGGCCGGCAAGGACCCGGCGCGATACCGCGTCGAGCTGCTCGACGGCAAAGGCGACAATGCCGGCGGTGCGGAGCGGTTGCGCAACACGCTGCTCGCAGCGATGGGGCTCGCCGGTTACGGCACCAAGACGCTCGCCAAGGGCGAGGGCATGGGCGTTGCCTGCGTCTCCTCGCAGGAGCGCAAGACCGCAAGCTGGACCGCGTGCGTCGCGCATGTCGCGGTGGCGCCGTCGGGTGAGGTCAAGGTCAAGAAATTGACCGTGGCAACCGACGTCGGCACGCAGGTCAACCCTGATGGTGTCCAGGCCCAGGTGATGGGTGCGGCGCTGTGGGGCATGTCGCTGGCGTTGTTCGAGAAGGCGACGCTGAAGGACGGTGGCATCGAGCAGACCAACTTCGATAGCTACACGCCCTTGCGCATGAGCCAGATGCCGGAAGTCGCCGTCAGCGTCATCGCCAATGGCGAGCACGCCACCGGCGTCGGCGAGCCGGCGGTGACGGTGGTCGCGCCCGCGATCGGCAATGCCGTGTTCAATGCGGTCGGCGCACGCGTGCGCTCGCTGCCGATCACGGCGGAAGCAGTGAAGGCGGCGATGAAAGCGTAACGCTCGCGCCATCAGCGAAGACAACAACGATCCGCCGGAGATTTCCTCCGGCGGATTTTTCTTTCGCTAAAATCTTAGCGATCTCGTGAGGCGCGTGTTCACGATCTCTATTAATCCGAGTAGAACTGGTTGCCGGGTAAGGTCTGCGGCGCTGAACCTGTGATCAACGGAAGTCGAATGACCGCGACAGCCAAACAAACCTCGCCCAAGCGCCGCTTGCTACTGGCCTCGGATCGCGCCGACCAGAGCAGCGAGCTTGCTCACATCCTGAGTTCCGTCGGCGAAGTTGATACGGTGACGACATCGGATATTCCCGCTTCTCCCAACGGTCTCTCCGGCGTCGTGGTCGACATCAACCTGCGTTCGCCCGAAAGCGTGCAGGCCGTCCGCAAGAAATTGCAGGCCGACGCCTATAGCCAGATGCCGCGCCTCTTCGTCCTCGCCGATGCGCTGCATCACGCCTCGATGCAGGCCTGGGCGCTGGGCGCGACCGACACCATCTCGCGGCCGCTCGACGCCGGCGCGATCATGCAGCGCATCCGCGCCGCTTTCCCCGACAGCCAGTTCTTCGACTCGACCGATCGCGGCAAGACGTTGAACCGCGGCGTTGCGGCTGCGCATGCGGTGATCGTGAAGATCTTCCAGCGGATGCCCTCCGGCATGGCGCTGACGATGGACGACGTCGTGCAGGCCGAAAGCAGGATCATCAAGGCGATCAAGCATTCGTCCTTGCGCGAATGGCTGACCACCGTCGGCTGCCACCACACCGACACCTATCGCCACTGCCTGTTCGTCACCGGTTTTGCGGTGGCCTTCTCGCAGCATCTGGGCATGCGCGAGGAAGACCAGCGCCGCCTGACCCGCGCCGCGCTGCTGCACGATGTCGGCAAAGCGTTCATTTCCACCGCCATCCTCGACAAGCCGGCCGCGCTGACGGAAGAGGAGACTGCGGAAATGCGCCAGCATCCGCGCCGCGGCTATGACGCGCTCGCAGCTCAAGGCTCGTTCCCGCCGGAGATGCTCGACGTCGTGCTGCATCATCACGAGATGCTCGACGGCTCGGGCTATCCCAACGGCCTCTCGGGCAGCCAGATCAGCGACATCGTCCGTTTGACGACCATTGTCGATATCTACGCGGCACTGGTCGAGAAGCGCGCCTACCGCTTGCCGTTCACGCATTCGCGCGCCTTCGGCATCATGGAATCGATGGGCCCCAAGCTCGACCAGCAATTGCTGCAGGCGTTCCGCCCGGTCGCGTTCGGCTGTTACTGATTATCTCAGCTTCGGCGGCTCGGCGCCCGCAAACGGCGCGGCGGCGTAGACCACGTTGCCGCCGACCATGGTGAGCAACGATTTGATCTTGCCGATCTCCTTCACCGGCGCGGTGAGGTAATCGGCGGAGAGCACCGCGAGATCGGCGAACTTGCCCGCCTCCAGCGTACCGCGCTTGTCGTCGTCATTGGCCGCATAAGCGGTGTTGCGGGTGTACATCTCCAGCGCCTGGCGCCGGCTCGGCGCTTCCTGCTCGCCGCGGGTCTTGACGCCGCCGATGGTGGTGCCGTCGAGATACCATTGCAGCGAGACCAGGGGATTATAGGACGAGACACGGTGCGCGTCGGTGCCGCCGGTCACCACGATCCCCATCTTCAGCGCGGTCACGATCCGCGGCATCTGTTTCGCAGCTTCGCTGCCTACGTCCTTCTGCAAGCGCTCGCCGCCGAAATAAAGCCCGTCCTGCACGCCCCAGATCAGGCCGAGCGCCTGCATGCGCTTCAGGTTCTCTTCCGAGGCGTTGTAGAGGTGCAGCACGCTCCAGCGCAGGTCGCGTACCGAATAGTCCTTGTTGACGTTGGCGACGACGTCGAGCAACTCGTGGACGGTGCGGTCCGGGTTCCAGTGAATCTGGATCGAATAGCCCTTGGACGCCGCCCAGCGCAGCATTTCGGAGAGCTTCTCCTTGCCGTCAGAGGTGATGTCGCCGTCGGTCCAGTCGGCCCAGATCAGGATTTCGCCGGGACCGTTGAAATGCAGCATGTCGTCGCCGAAATTCTGCGGCAGCAGCGAAGTGAGGGTTTGCAGGTCGGCGATCTCGCTGCCGGGTTTCGGCGCGCAGAGGTGATAGGCGACGCGAACGGTGAGCGCCTTGTCATGCCAGAGCTTGAATAGCGCCTGGTAGTTGGCGGGATACATGCTCACCCCGCCGCCATCGACGATGCCGGTGATGCCGAGCGAGTTCATCTCGCGGAAAAATTTCCTGGAGCTTTCGACCTGCTGCTCGGCGGTCGGTCGCGGCAGCTTGTCGAAAATCTTGCCGAGCGCGTTGCCATTGGCTTCGAGCTCGCCGGTCGGCTTGTTGTCGGCGTCGCGGATAAGCTTGCCGCCGGGAGCGACATCGGCATCCTCGCGGATGTTCAGCATCTCCATCGCCTTGGGCGACAGCAGCGCCCAATCATAGAGGTGCTGGATGTAGACGGGATTATCAGGTGCGGCCTGCAAAATCTCCTGAGCCGTCGGGCGGCGCTTTTCGGCGAATTGCTCCTCGGTCCAGCCGCCCGCGACGATGATCCAGCTCCCGGGACTTTGCGTCTTCGCCGCATCGCGGATCTTGTCCAGCGCCTCCTTCAGCGTCGGCACACCGATCCAGTTCACCTCGGTGCCGAAGGTGAGCGCGGCGCGGATGCCGTGGATGTGGCCGTCGGTGAGGCCGGGGATTACCGTGCGGCCGCCGAGATCGATCAGGCGCGCATGCTCGCCGCCGAGCTTCTTCATCGCGGCTGAAGTGCCGGTTGCCAGCACGCGGCCATTCGCGACCGCGATCGCCTCGCGGATGGAAAAGTCCCGGTCGACAGTGACGATTTTGCCGTTGAACAGCACGGTATCGGCGGTCTGCGCCGTGGCGGGGGTGAGCCAAAGGCTCGCGAGGAGGGTGGCGATAGCAACACGACGCATTTTTGTTTCCTTTTCCCTGTTCTTATTTTTTGACGTTCCGCAGCTATCGGCAGGCCTCACTTCTCATACGACGAAATCTCGATCAGGCTGCCGTCGGGATCCCGGCAATAGACCGACAGCAGCGTGCCGCGGGCGCCCTGCTTTTTGGTCGGGCCTTCCTCGATGGCGACGCCATGCGCCTTCAGATGCGCGACCACGGCCTCGGGCGTGCTGTCGGTGAGGAAGCAGAGGTCGTCGCTCCCTGCGGCTTCGTGGTCGGCGGTGAACCAATCGATTTTGTCGGCATCTTTCGGCCGGACATTGATCTTCTGGTTACCAAACACCAGCGACGTCCGCTTTGTCCGGCCTTCGCCGGGGTCGAACACCCTGATCTCCATGCCGAGGATTTTCGCGTACCATTCGGCAGAGCGTGCGACGTCGGAGACATTGATGACGAGATGGTCCAGCGCGTTGACCTTGACCGGCATGGCTTATCCTTTCGTACAATCGAGGGCTGCAAGTGTCGCACTTCCGGCGCCCGGTAGAGCTTGTTACAAGCGCCTCACGATGGTTTCAACGACAACGAAGAAACGGGAGAGATTTCGATGATTTCACGCCGCAGAGCGCTTCAGATGGCCGCAACCGGCCTGCCGGCCCTCATGCTGTCGGGCCGCGCCTCGGCGGCGCTGGAATATCCGACGCGGAACGTGCGATTCCTGGTCGGCTATCCGCCGGGCGGCGCCACCGACATCCTGGCGCGCCTGATCGGCCAGCGCCTGTCGGAAAAGCTCGGCCAGACGTTTGTGATCGAGAACAAGCCGGGCGCCGGCAACAATATCGGCACCGAGACCGCGGTGCGCGCCGACCCGGACGGCTATACCGTGCTGCTGGTCAACCCCGCGAACTTCATCAACGCCACGCTCTACCAGAACCTGAAATTCGATTTCGTCCGTGACATCACCGGCGTTGCCGCCTTCAACCGCGTGCCGAACGTGATGACGGTGAACAAGGACGTGCCGGCCAAGAACGTCGCCGAGTTCATCGATTATGTGAAAGCCAATCCCGGCAAAGTGAACATGGCGTCATCGGGCAACGGCACCTCGGTGCACATGTCCGGCGAAATGTTCATGGCGATGACCGGCTGCAAGATGCAGCACGTGCCCTATCGCGGCGCCGCCCTTGCCATCACCGACATGCTTGCCGGCCAGGTCCAGGTGATCTTCGACAACATGCCTTCGATCATCCAGCATATCCGTTCCGGCTCGCTGCGTGCGCTCGGCGTCACCACGGCCGATCGCTCACCGCAGCTGCCCGACGTGCAGGCGATCGGCGAGACCGTGAAGGGCTATGAGGCAAGTGCGCTGTTCGGCATGGGCGCACCGGCCAAGACGCCGAAGGAGATCATCACCAAGCTCAATGCGGCGATCAACGATGTCATGGGCGATCCCGCGTTGAAGAAGCAGCTCGAAGAGCTCGGCGGTGCACCGAGAATTGAAACAGCTGATGCCTTCAATGCCGAAATCGCCGCCGAGACCGAGAAGTGGAAGAAGGTCGTCGAGTTCTCGGGCCTCAAGATAGATTGAACTGCCTGATCGTCTCGCGCGTTGTATTGTCTGTCGAACATGAATGCGCCTTGCGGCGCGAAGGAGACAGGACGATGCGTCAGATTGTATGGGCTGTTATGGCGTTGGCCGCGACTGGCGTTGCCAGCGTGGCCACCTCCGCTCCCGCGGCGGCCCAACCCGATGCCTGGTGTGTGCAGGGCCGCGACGAGGGCATTCCCGGAGATTGTTCCTATTCGACCTATGGGCAGTGCATGGCGAGCGCGTCGGGCCGGAATGCTTATTGCAACGTCAATCCGCGCGTCGCGTTCGGCAGGCCGTACCCGCCGGCACAGCGTGGACGGCACGCCCGTCCGTTCGACCCTTACGAATATTATCGCTGACGCGCGAAGCGGCGGAGCCTGAAGGCTTCGTAAGACACAATTCACAACGCGATCGATCCGTCGTGATCGGTCGCGTTTTCGTGTGATCGGCTGACTTAGTGAGCTGACGAGCGCGGGTTCCCGAAATGCTTTTTTATCGCGCCTTGCTTGACAGGCGGCGGCATGTGGCTATACTAAACCATATGGTTAAGTATTCAGATCAGATTCTCGACCAAACCTTTGCCGCGCTTGCTGACCCGACGCGGCGCGCGCTGCTCGCGCGGCTTTCCGACCGCGACACGCTTTCGGTCAGTGAGCTCGCCGAGCCGTTCGACATGTCGCTGCCGGCGATCATGAAGCATCTCGACGTGTTGTCGGATGCCGGCCTGATCGCACGCGAGAAGACCGGCCGCGTCGTCGCATGCCGGCTCACTGCGAAGCCGATGGAGCAGGCGATGGATTGGCTCAACCGCTACCAGCGCTTCTGGTCCGACAATTTCGACCGTCTCGCCGCCTTTGTGGAGGACAACAACCCATGGCCCAATCATCTGCCGCAGCCCTCATCGACCAGCGCCCCAGCCTCACGATCACCCGCCGGCTCCGCGCGAGCCCGCAAAAAGTCTACGCCGCGTGGACCCACGCGGAAAACCTGATCCGGTGGTTCGCCGCGCAGGCGAAGCCCGGCTCGGTCAAGGCGGATCTCGATGTTCGCGTCGGCGGGCGTTACCGCATCAGTTTCACTAATCAGGACAACGACGAATATCACGAGGTCGGCGGCCTCTATCGCGAGGTCGTGCCGGACGCGCGGCTTCAGTTCACCTGGGCCTGGCATTCGACGCCGGAGCGGGAATCGCTGGTGACCATCGAGTTCAAGCCCGACGCTGGTGGCACGCTGATGATCTTCCAGCAGGAGCAGTTCGCCGACCAGGCCGCCCGCGACAATCACGAGCGCGGTTGGAACAAGTTTTTCGACGTACTGGAACGGCATTTCTCCTGAAGTTTCGTCAAGGGAGCATCCCATGCAACCGCACAAGATCGTTTCGCGAGAAGAATGGATCGAGGCGCGCAAGACGCATATGGCTCATGAGAAGGAGCTCATACGGGCCCGCGATCGCCTGAACGAGGAGCGTCGCGCCTTGCCCTGGGTCAAGGTCGACAAGACCTACGCGTTCGACGGGCCGGCAGGCAAGGTGACGCTCGCCGATCTGTTCAAGGGCAGGCCCCAGCTCGTGGTGCAGCACGTGATGTTCAGGCCCGACTGGGACGCGGCCTGCAAGAGCTGTTCGTTCTGGACCGACGGTTTCGAGCGCATGGTGCCGCATCTCGCCGCGCGCGACACCACCATGATCGCGATCTCGCTGGCGGGCGTCGAAAAGCTCGAAGCATTCAAGAAGCGGATGGGCTGGACCTTCGACTGGGTTTCATCCGGCAACAATGATTTCAACTCCGATTTCGGCGTCACCTACACGCGCGATCAGCTTGAGAAAGGCGAAAAGAAGTACAATTTCGGCACCACGCCGTTCTACGGCGAAGAGCTGCCCGGCATCAGCGTGTTCTACCGCGACGAGGGTGGAAGCATCTTCCATACCTATTCATGCTATGCGCGAGGCCTCGACATGATGAACGCCGCCTACCACTATCTCGACCTGACCCCGCTCGGCCGTCACGAGGAGGGGTTGCCCTATCCGATGGACTGGGTGCGCCTGCGCGACCAATATCAGCCGGAGGCGAAGGCGGCGTGCTGCCACGGATGATGTATCTGACTCCCTCTCCCCGTTCTTACGGGGAGAGGGTTGGGGTGAGGGGCTCTCACCGTACATACGGTGGCAAAGGTGTCTGCGGAGGCTCCCCCTCACCCGGATCGCATCTGGCGATGCGATCCGACCTCTCCCCGCACGCGGGGCGAGGTGAGATTGCGACAGTTCCACTGTGTGTCTTATTACCGCTTCGCCGTCTCCTCCCGCTCCGTCGCCGTGCACGAGATCAGCAGCGTATACGCCCGCGCGTTGGTGGCGATGTCGGCGGTCTTGAGCTCGGTGCCGGGGGCTGATGTCTCATAGGGCACGACGCTGTTGTCGAGGAAGTCGCGGATGGCGCCGGTCTTGATCGCGAAATTGATGTTCTCGGGAATTGTACCGGTGTGGCGGGCGATTCCCAAGACATCCAGTTTCCCGACGACCATGCCGACGATCTCACCTGACGTATCGAGCAACGGTCCGCCGCTGTTCCCGGGTTGAACCGCGGCGCTGATCTGCAGATGGCGCGTATCGTTCAGTATGCCGCTCAGCGAGCTGACGATGCCGGTCGTCACCGTGAAATCCGACGACAGCAGGCCGTGATAGGGGAAGCCGATCGCAACCACGGAATCGCCGGAATGGATCGTGCGATCCCGGATTTTGACGAAAGTCTTGAACGACTCCGCCGGCCCCTGCAACAGCGCGAGATCGTTGGCCGCATCGCTGTTGACCACGCGCAGCGTGGCTGCGGCGTCTCCCGTGAGATTGCCCTTGATGTCGCTGGTGCAGCCGTCGATCACGTGATGATTGGTGATGATGTGGCCGTTCGCACTGATTACATAGCCGGTGCCGGTCTGCGTGCCCGCCTTGGCCGATTTCGAGTTCGGGGCGTCCGTTTTCGCCGCTGCCTTCGGCGCGCTGAAATCGCCGGCGCTGTTGATCCCGCCAGCCTTGACGGTGCTGACGCAACTGGAGAGCGCGGCCAATAGGGGGCCGGTCGAGGTAAGGTTGAAGTTCAAGACGGTGCTTCCGGAGACCGCGACCATTAGGCTCGCCTTCTGGAAGGTGCGAGCCACATTCGGCGGCAGGATTGCGGTCGCCATGATGTTGGAATTGGCGCTTGCAAATATGCGCGCCTCTGCCTGTCCATCGAAGGTCAGGTCGATCGGGACCGTCTCGCCTTGTTTGAGATGAAAATTGGGGCTCGCGAAACTGAGCAGCCAGGAATTGCTGGCGTTCTGGCCGACGACCAGGATGATGCCGTTGCCATAGGCCGTCGTCGCCGCGCAATGCGAGAAAGCACCTGTGTTGTCGTCGGTGAAGGCGCCGCCTCTCCAGTTGCCGACATGGATATTGCCGTACGGCCCCTTGGCATGGGCGATCGAGCCTATCGCGATCTGCACAAAAACTGCGAGAAAAAATCCAAGCGATCCAAGAATAAGCGCCTTACGCACGCGAGCTGCCCCCAGCCATTGACCACCTCATTCTACGTGGATGCCATGCATGAAAGCAACCGGGGGTGGTTAATCCGGCGTCCGGCCGCCGCATGCCTCTTGCCATCGCGCACGGGTCCGATATACTTTGCGTTGCAAAGTTGGGGAATCCATCGGCGTGCAGACCGAAGAAATACGTGATCTCGACAAGGCGTTGGCCGACATCATCGCCATTCGCAGCCAGCTCGCGGCAGGCACCGCGTTCGCGGGCTATGGCCCTGCGGCAATCGCCGCGACCGCAGCCGTCGCGCTGAGCACGACGATCCTGCAATATGTGTGGCTTGCCGATCCCACCCATCATCCGCTGACGTTCCTGTTCGGCTGGGCGCTCGCCGCGCTGCTCTCGTCCGCGACGATCCTAACCGAGATGATCGCGCGCTCGCGCCGGCATCATTCCGGCCTTGCGGACGCGATGATCCATCAGGCGGTCGAGCAATTCCTCCCCTCGGCTGTCGCCGGCGTGTTGCTTGCGATCGTGCTGTGGAAGTTCGCGCCGGACCAGCTGTGGCTGTTGCCGGGCCTGTGGCAGGTGCTGGTCTCGCTCGGCGTCTTCGCTTCCGTCCGCTCGCTGCCGCGCACGGTTGCGTTTGCCGGCGCCTGGTACTTTGTCGCGGGCTTCACCGTGCTTCTGATCGCGAGCCAGAGTCATGCGCTGTCGCCCTGGACCATGGGGCTGCCTTTCGTGATCGGTCAGTCGCTGATGGCGGCGATCATCCATTTTGCTTCCGGAGAAACCGATGCCGAAGAGTGAGGCTGTAAGCGCGCCGTTCTCCTATGACGGGCTCGATCGCGTGATCCACGAGAAGGCGCGCCTCGGCCTGTTGACCTCGCTGATGGCGCATCCCAAGGGCCTCGCCTTTGCCGATCTCAAGCAGCTCTGTGCGCTGACCGACGGCAATCTCAGCCGCCATCTGCAGGTGTTGCAGGAGGCGGGTCTGGTCGAGGTCATTAAAGGCTATGAAGGCAACCGGCCGCATACGACCTGCCGCCTGACCAAGACCGGCCGCCGCCGTTTCCTCGACTATCTCGCCGTGCTGGAGCGGCTGGTGCGCGACGCCGCCAAGGCCGCCGGCAAGGAAGGCTCACCGTTACCGCGGCTGGGCATCCTGTCGACTTGACCCCCCCCTTCATTTATCCCGGAGCTTTGTAATGCAAAGTAATTTATCGGCCAAACTCGCGCATCTGCTGCATGTCGGCATCATCATGGACGGCAACGGCCGATGGGCGACACGGCGCGGCCTGTCGCGCCTGCGCGGCCATGAAGCCGGCGTCGAGGCGATCCGGCGCGTGGTCGAGGCCGCTCCCGACCAGGGCGTCGGCACGCTGACGCTCTACGCCTTCTCCACCGACAATTGGCGGCGGCCGAAGGCGGAAGTCACGGCGCTGATGGCGCTGCTCCGCTTCTATCTCGCCAATGAGGTTGAAAGCCTGGTCAAGAACGGCGTGCGCCTCACCGTGATCGGTCGCCGCGACCGTCTGCCAGACGGCATTGCCGCCGCGATCGCCCGCGCGGAAGCGGCCACCTCGCGCGGCGAGACACTCAATTTGCGCATCGCGATCGATTACTCGGCGCGCGATGCGATCCTCGGTGCCGCCGCCAAGCTCGCCGGCGTCAGCGAGCCGACGCGCGAGCTGTTCTCCCAGCTCGTTACCGGCGAGGCAGGCCTGCGCGACGTCGACCTCATCATCCGCACCAGCGGCGAGAAGCGGCTTTCCGACTTCCTGCTCTGGGAAGGCGCCTATGCCGAATTGTACTTCACCGAGCGGATGTGGCCCGAGTTCGATGGCGACGCGCTGGCCGAGGCGCTCGTCTCGTTCCAACGCCGCGAACGCCGCTTCGGCGGCCTGCAATCGCTGCCGCTGGAGCCGGCGCCGAGTCTGTGATGGCTGCAGCGTGAGGCTTCGGCAGCCAGACCCCAAAAGATCATCCCAAAATAAAGCAGAATCATCTAGGACTGGCGGCAGGCCTCAAAAACACGTGCCAATGGACCATCAGCAGCGACGCGCCACCGGGACATCCGGCACAACCCCGTCTTCGGAGCGCACGGAGACGCCGGCGACATGGTTCGAGGCCGGGCTTCGGCTGTTGCAGGCCGGGCAGCTCGCGCAAGCGGAACAATGCGGCCGGCAGGCGCTCACCATCGACCAGGGCCATGCCGATTCCCTGCATCTGATGGGCCTGCTCTGCGTCGCCTCAAAACAATACGACCTCGCCATCGAGTGGTTCGCGATGGCGATCCGGCAAAAGGGAGATGTCGCCGACTATTTTGTCAATCTCGGCATGGCGCTGCACCGGAAGGAGCGGTTCGACGAAGCGATCAAGTGCTACGATCGCGCGCTGATGCTCAATCCCGACCAGATCGAGATCTGGCTCAGGATGGCCGAGTTGCTGCAGCACCAAGAGCGCTTCGATGAGGCGATCAAGGCGTTCGACCGCGCGGTGACCCTCGATAACGCGCGCGCCGACATCTGGTACCGGATGGGCGAGATCCTGCAGCAGCAGAAACGCGTGGATGAGGCGCTCCTGAGCTTCGACCAGGCGCTGAAGGTCAAGCCCGATCATCGCGAGGCGGCGAATGCCAGCGGGCTACTCTATTTCGAGACCAAACGCTATGAGGACGCGCTCGCGCGTTTCTCCCGCTCGGCGGAGATCGATCCTACCCAGGCAGGTGCATTCAACTTCATCAGTCGATGCCAATGGCCACTGCGCCGCTACGAGGAAGCTCTCGCGAGCGTCCGCAAGGCCCACGAAGTCGCCCCGGACAGTCCGGAAATCACGAGGAATGTCGGGCTCCTTCTGCAGGGGCTCAGCCGCCACGAGGAAGCGATGGTCTGGCTCGAGAAGGCACTCGCCCTCAGGCCGGATTTCCCGCAGGCGCTGAACGATCGCAGCGTCTCGTTGATGGCGCTGCGTCGCATCGACGAGGCCTTCGCCGATATCGATCGCGCCATCGCGCTCGATCCGGAATGCCCCGACTATCGCTGGAACCGGTCTATGGCGCAGCTCCTGGTCGGTAATTTCGACGACGGCTGGCAGGGCAGGGAATGGGGCCGGAAATCGACGGTGCTCGTTTTCGAGGACCGCAAATTCGAGGCACCGCACTGGTTCGGCGAGAAGCCGATCGCGGACAAGACCATCCTGCTGCACAGCGATGAAGGGTTGGGCGACACGATCCAGTTTTCGCGCTATGCCGCGATGGTGGCAAAGCTCGGCGCGCGCGTCATTCTCGAAGTGGAAGCGCCGCTGCAAGCGCTGCTGACGGGGCTGGAGGGCGTTTCGCTCTGCTTGCCGAAAAACGCCGAGCTTCCCGCCTTCGATCTGCATTGTCCGATCGGGGGACTGCCGCTCGCGTTCAAGACGCGGCTGGATACCATTCCGGCCAGCCCCTCCTGTATTGCGCCGCTGCCGCAAGCGCGCCTCTCGGCGTGGCAGGATCGGCTCGGCGTGCATGACCGGCTGCGCGTCGGCCTGGTCTGGTCCGGCAATCCACTGCACACCAACGATCGCAATCGCTCGACGAGCTTGCGGCAGATGTCGTCAATCTTCGATGACCGCGCGCGCTTCTATAGCCTGCAAAAGGCTCCGCGTCCGGAGGACAAGGCCGCGCTTTCCGAACGCAGCGACGTCATCGATCTCACCGAGTATCTCACCGATTTTGTCGAGACCGCCGCCCTGATCTCCCATCTCGATCTCGTCATCACCGTGGACACCAGCGTCGCGCATCTGGCCGCCACCCTCGGTCGTCCCACCTGGATACTGCTGCCGCACACGCCGGACTATCGCTGGCTGCTCGATCGCGACGACAGCCCCTGGTATCCGAGCGTGCGCCTGTTCCGGCAGGACGAGCGCCGCAATTACGACAGCGCGCTCGCCTGCGTGCGCGAAGCGCTCGGGGCGCTGATTGGGGCATTCAAGGCCTAAGCCTCACTTCCCCGTATACCTCAGAATATACAGCCCTGGTTCTTGTCGGTGATGTAGATGTAGCCGCGGGTGTCGACCAGGACGTCTTCGGTCTGCGCCACCAGCTTGCCCTTGGGGAACACGCCATAACGATGCGTCGGGTCGGGTGGCAGGAAGTAGCCGACCTCGCGCGGCGCGGTCGGCGTCGAGGTGTCGTAGATGCGCAGGCCCGCGTTGAAATAGGTCAGGTACACCAGATTGCCCTGCGGCGCGACGTCGGGGTTATGCAAGAGCGTGTTTTGATTATGCGGACCAAAACGCCCGCCGCGCTCGCAGAAGCTTTTGATCGGCCAGTCCGCGGGCGGCAGCGGCAGGGGAAACAGCGCCATCAATCGCGGCTTGGTCTGGTCGGAAATGTCGACGATCGAGGCTTGCTGCAACGGCTCCTTGCAGTCTTCGGCGATCGCTTCCGAATTGATGAAGGCGAGGTTGCGCTCCGGCACCGGGATCACCGTGTGCACACCGATGTTCGACGCAAAGGGCGGGCTCATCATCAGCTGGCCGATCTTCTTCGGCCGCGCGACGTCGGAGATGTCGAGGATGATCATGCCGGCGCCGCCGTAAGGCAGATAAGCCCTGTTGCCGACGATGAAGGGCGGGCCGTGCAGCATGGTGCCGGCTGGCGGCGGAGGCGTCTCGTCGTCCTTCTGGCCGGGCACCCACCAGCGGCCGGCTTCCTTGGGCTTCGCCGGATCGCTGATGTCGACGATGACGTAGATGTTGCCGCGATAGCCCGGCATGATCGCCGACAGGTGCATGTATTTGCCGCCCTGGTAGCCATTGCGGTGCGTGCCGAGCGACTTGGTCTTGAACTGGCCGAGCTTTTGCGGATTGAGCGGGTCCTTCAGGTCCCAGATCAGGACGCCCTCGTCGAACGGCTTTGACGGATCGCCGCCCCAGCCCGGCGATATCTTGGCCAACGCCGTGATCATCTTGCCGTCGGCGATCTCCATCTGGTCGGTTGCGGTGTTGGCCGGGCCCTCGATCTCCTTCACCACCTTCGGGTCCTTGGGATCGGTGACGTCGACGATCTCCCAGCCTTCGTTCCAGAGCATGCCGAGATAGAGATACCAGCGCTCGCCGACCTTCTGGATCGACATCTTGAAGCCGGGCTTGTCGTTGAGACTGCTGTAACCGATCGCCTCGACATTCTGGCCGACGCCGCCTGGCGGAATCGGATCGGCTTTCGCGGCAACAGTCGTCGCCAGCGCGGTCATCGCGGCGAGATGCAACAGCTTCATGAAACGGCTCCCCTCGACCTTTGTCGTTGGGGTAAGCGTCCTACGCTTTGCGGCCGGCTGCAATCGCCGGCCGCCTCATGGGAGTGATGCGAAATTGGCGTGATCGGGGCGCGGCTATACTACGCGCTTCGCAAGGCCACATTGACCTCGTGAAAATGCCGCGTCAGCTCGGCGACGCTCTTCCATCCCGTCTTCTCGCGTGTTCGGCGCAAATGCGTATAGACGGTGGTGACGCTGATGTTGCGGCTCTGGGCATAGGCCACGGCCGTCATGCCGGTGCCGAGCGCCTGGACCAGTTGCGCTTCCGCATTGGTGAGACCGTAGAGCTCCTGCAGCATTCCGCCCGCGGCGGGATTTCGTTGCAGCGGATCATGCACCAGAAGCATCGCCGCGGCCTCAGGATGCGTCGGTTCGGCGCCGGCATGAAGCAGCGGTCGCACCGAGACGGTGTAGGGCGGCAGGCCTTCGCGCGGCACCGCGAAATCGGTCGCCAGATAGGCGGCGTTCGGCTCGTGCACGCGCTGAGCCGCGCCGAGCGCCATGGCAAAACGGCCACGAAGCTCCGGCGTCGCAAATTCGATGCTGTCGCGGCAAACGCGGAAGTCGCGGTTGCCGGCCGCAATGTTGCGCAGGGCTTCGTTGGCATGGAGAATCCGGCCGTCCCGGCGCAACAGCGCAACGCCGTCGGCAAGCAGGTCGAGCGCACCCTCGAACAGGCTCGGTGCGTTCACCCCGAGCAGCTTTCGCATGGTGTAGGCCCGCTGGAAGTGCGGACACAGGCGATGCATCAGTGCGATCTCGCGCTGCTCGGCATGGCCCTTTCGCCGCGACCTCTGCACCGACACCACGGCGATCCTGTCCTGTGTCTGCTCCAGCACGGCCGAGATGAAATAGCGCAGCCCCATGCGCGGCAGGAATTCGGAGTAGAACGCATCCCGCCTCATGGCCTCCTCGTCCAGGAGCTTGTAGTCCCAGCACACCTCGCCGGCGCGCTGGTTGAGCACGGGTTTGACGCGCGGATTGAGCGCCGCGAAATGATCGGAGTATTGCTTGCCGGCGGCGGAGGGAATGCCAGCCGAAGAAAACCACTGCAGGCCGGTCGTCTTGTCGATCACCTCGTAGGTCGCGCTCGTCGCGCCGAGCAATCGGCCGGTCGCGCTCAGCGCATCAGATACCAGCCCTTCTCCGCTGCCGCATGCATAGATCGATTCGACGGCTTGCACATAAAGATCACCGCTCGCCATTATCTCTCCAAGAACTGTGCGGACGCTCCAGCCTTAGCTTCCGCAGGGCGTCGCTTTCGTTAACCCCGAATGAGCGACGCAATTCCCCGCCATTAGTCGCGGCAACCACCGCTATGGTTCATGCAGCACGGAAATTTGCTGCGGTCTGTGCGTGAGGTCACAACCGCGCGCTGCAATCCGCATCATTGGCGCGATTGTCCAAGTGAGTGCCTCGCGCGCCCGTTAGATGGCCTCGAAGCATTGATCTCGCTTCGCGAGGATTATTTTCATAGACGCGTGATTTTCGGGTCTGACATGAAGAATTGCCTGTGGCCGAGGGCGATCCTGCCCGGCACGTCGAATCCCGTCTGCATACGCACCGCGGTCGAGAGCGATTTCGACAAGCTCACGGTTCATTTCGAGCGACTGTCCCAGTCCGCGCGCTACAATCGCTTCATGGGCGCGGTCTCCGATTTTTCCCGGATCGTGCGCGATTGCACGATGCCCAAGCGCAAGGCCGACTTCTTCACGCTGGTCGTGGAATGTCGGGAGGCGGGCCGTGACGCCATCATCGGCGAGGCCAGCTACGGCTTCGATCGCGAGAGCGGCTCTGGCGAGTTCGCGATTTCCGTCGGCGACCGCTTTCAGCGCCATGGCCTCGGCTCGTCGCTGTTATGCGCGCTGCAATCGCGCGCGGTGAGCCTCGGTCATCGCGATCTGTTCGGCGAGACCCTGAAGAACAATAACGAGATGAGGCGGCTGGCGCAAAGAGCCGGCTTCGCCTTCTCGCGCTCGCCCGACTGGCGCGCAGTGCGATTCGCCAAGCGGCTTGCGGGATAGCGCGCCGCTCGCGGGGCCATTGAGCAGCCCCGCGAGCGGGACGTTCGATCATTCCAGAATGGTTTCGCCGGAACCGCCGAACTCACTCGGAAAATCCTTCAGCTTCGGCAGGCCGTCGCGCATCGGCAGCACCGTCTCGGCGTAGTTGACATGCACGCCGGGTTTGAACGCGAGCGCGGGAAGCGTCGCTGCGAACACGTCGATCATGCCGAGCGGCGGATGGTTGGTCATCAGATGCCCGCCGCATTTGCGGCAATATTGCCGCTGGCTGAGCTTGGTCTTCTGGAACATGCCGACATGCTCGGCGCCGGCCGTGATGCGCACGGCGTCCGGTTTCCAGAGGCTGAAGGCATTGACGGGGCCGCCCGACCAGGAGCGGCAGGATGCGCAGTGACAATAACCCATCGCTTCCGGCGAACCGGATGTCTCGATCTTGACCGCGCCGCAGAAGCACTTGCCAGACAGTTTCATCAGGGAATCCTCGCGTTGCAAAGCGCGGACAGGGATCATCCGCCCGGCCGAATGTCTTGGACTGCAGCGACCGATCCTCGTCTCCACGCGACACAACGCCCCAGATGCGTGCGGCAGCTCACACTCTCCTCTGATCGGAGGACGCCGGGCTTCCCACGATCCGCTAACAGGCAACAGAACAGCGCGGGATGGAAAACATGGCTACATTTTTAAGGTCTTATTCGGATGACAGACTTAGGCCCCCGTATTCTGGAGTTTTCGACTGACGGTGTTCCCGAGCGGGATCGCACCGCGATCTGGCGCGAGCATTATGGCCAGGTGATGCTTCGCGTCGATATCGAGCCGGCGCCCGGCATCGTGTTCGAGGCGCGCAACCGCTGCCTCTCGCTGCCGGGATTGCAGCTCATGGAGGGAGCCTCGTCGCCGGTTCGGATA
The DNA here is from genome assembly GCA_035487555.1 of Bradyrhizobium sp. Lineage (GTDB taxonomy): Bacteria > Pseudomonadota > Alphaproteobacteria > Rhizobiales > Xanthobacteraceae > Bradyrhizobium. The sequence goes on from DATHMA010000069.1 coordinate 33,750, forward strand.
TCGCGCCACGGCCGGTTTCTCGCCGACGGCAATGACGACGTTGTTTTGGCCATCAACCGCGCCGGCTCCGTCATCATCAACTCCGGCGGTAAAGAGCAGAGCCTGCGCGATGGCGAGGCCATGGTGCTCAGCGCCGGTGAGCCCGCTTCGTTCCATCGCACCAGTCACGGACGATCCTTCACGCTGCGCGTGCCGCGCATGATGTTCGAATCGACCGTGGTCAGCGTCGACGACGCCCTGATGCGGACCATCCCCGCCGACCTCGGTGCGCTGAAGCTGATGGACGATTATGCCACCTGGCTGCTCAACGCCGGCAGCGTCGATCAGGATCTGCTCAACCTCTCGGTTCGCCACATCCAGGACCTGCTGGCGCTGACGATCGGGCCGACCGCGGATTTTGCCGACACGGCGCGGACGCGCGGCCTTCGTGCGGCGCGGCTGAAGCTCGCCAAATCCTTCATCGCGGCGAACAGTCATCGGCACGATCTTTCGGTCGTGTCTGTCGCGGCGAGCCTCAATGTCACACCGCGCTATATCCAGCGCCTGTTCGAGGCGGACGGAACCACATTCTCGGAGTTCCTGCTCGGACAACGCCTGACGCGCGCACACCGGCTGCTGTGCGATCCGTCGGCCGCCCAGGCCGCGATCTCGACCATCGCCCATGACGTCGGCTTCGGCGACCTCTCTTATTTCAACCGTCGCTTCCGCCGCCAATATGGGCTCACGCCGCGCGAGGTGCGCGGTGACAAGACGTAGCAAACGAGTCTCCCGCGTCCAAGCATATGTCGCGGTGAACCAAGACGGACGTCGTGGCGCGCATTAGTGCGGCATACATCCGGAATGCCCCCAATCATTTTTTATCAAGTGGAGCTCGCATGAGCAGAGCCTATTTTGCCACGATCATTGCCGTCTTCGTGACCACCTCGCTTGCGACCAACCTGCTCCTGATCGGCGCGCGCGGCCCGGTCGCGCTCGGTATCCCGGCCAGGCTGCGCTTCCGACGCCGGCTGAGCCGCCGGATCAGGCGCTTCCTCGACACCGGCGTCGACGCCATGATCGCTCGCCGGGAACGGCAAGCGACCAGCGTCGCGTTGCGTCATCTGGACGATCGTGCGCTCCGGGATATCGGGCTCTACCGCGACAGCGTCGGCAACATCTCCGACATCTACGCCGATTGCCGCGGGGAGGCAGCCATCTCCAGGCCGACGGCGAGGAGATGAGATGACCTCCAAGATGATTGCCCTGAAAGTCCTCGATCTCGTCTTCATCGGCGCCACCACGCTGATCCTGCTCGGGATCGCCGGATTTCCGATGGAGTGGCTGCTGACACTCGCGGAAACGTCGTTGCGTGAATTCCAGTGGTTCGGCCTGTTCCTCGTCTTTGCCTCGCTCTGGCTGATTCACGCCATCGCGACGTCGGACTCCGCGCCATGATCGCGACCGAAACCATCGCGGAGGTGTTCAGCCGGAAAATCCTTCCGCCGGGCCCCGCGCGACCGCGACGAACGCCGCGGCCGCCGAATGGTCAATCCAGCAGCAGCGTCATGCCCGGATCGCCTTTCTCCATCGCGCGCCGGTAGGCGGGCCTCGTCCCGATTCGCGAGAGATAGGCGATGATGCTCGGGCAGCGCCTGAGATCATAGGGTTGGAAGTAGCGCATGGTGGTGAGTGAAAAGCCCATCATGATGTCGGCGGTGGTGAAGTCCTTGCCGGCGAGATATTCGGCCTCGCGCGTTCGTGCTTCCACGAGATCGAACGCGCGGTCGACGCGGGCCCGCGCCGCCATCAGGATCGGATGGTCGTCGGCAAGCTTGAGGCGGTTCAGGATCATCAGTCGGCCCAGATGAGCCTGCAGCGTGCCGTTGGCGAAATGAAACCAATAGAGGAAGTCGGCGAAGTTCGGATGCTGAGCCGCCAGCACGAGCCGGCCGTTGCCGTATTTGCCGCTGACATATTCGACGATCGCGCCGGATTCGGCGAGCACCAGGTCGCCGTCGATGATGACAGGCGCGGCGCCGATCGGATGCAGCGCCTTGTAATCGGCCGGCGCCAGCATGGTGACGGGATCGCGCGCGGTGTGCTTCAGCTCATAGGGAAGGCCAAGCTCTTCGCAAAGCCAGACGATCCGCTCGGATTGCGATTTGCCGAGATGGTGAACGATGAGCATCGTGCTCCCCCCTGTGCTTCAGTCGAACGTTATCACATTGCGGGTGCCGGGGCCGCTCATTCTCCTCTCAGCGCTTCGGGCCTCGCTTCGGCTTTCGCTGTGGTGCTGCTTGCTGCCGATCCGCCGCAACCCGCTGCGCTGCCGCCAGCGCCGCGCGTGCCCAGACGATGAACTCGTCGGGCTTGTCGAACAGCCGCTCCGGCACGCGCCAGAAGGCGAGGTCGATGGTGCTGCCTTGCTTGGCGTAGTTGAGGGGCGGAAAGGCTTCCGCCTCCTTGAATATCGTCCGGTTCTGGTCATCTACCCGGAAGTAGAGCGTGTTCTGCGTCACCATGCCGAGCATCACCCCTTCGCAGAACACGCTGGTCTTGCCGAACATGCGCCGCAAGGTGATGCCGCCGAGCGGGGCGAACTGCTCGCGCAGGAAATCGGCAAAGCTAACGCTGGCGACCATCGGCACCTCTCACAAAGCTTAATACGGCGTAGCCGCCGTCTTTGGTCAAGGGCGGCGCGACCCGCCCGGCTGTTAACGGTGGCGATACCAAACCAACGCGATTTGCCGCGCGATGCAGCCAGCAGGCCGGCCGCTAACTTTTTCGAAAACCGTTCCCGCCAAATTCGCCTTCGACAAATCGATCGCAGGGGAACGGATCATGTTGACGAATGGGGAAGCTATTTTGGAGAACGTGCGGCGCTATCGGGCAATCGCCTCGCTGCACCGTCAAACCGCGGCGTTCCGTCCGCACCAGCGCTGGTCGCTGTTGGACCAGGCAGAGCATTGGGAGCATCTCGCGTTGATCCAGCTTGAGGCCTATTTCGAGGCTCGCGAGCGTCAGCTGCCGACCTATCATTAAGCGGTTCGAATCGAGCGGCGGCACCGCGCCGCTCAATCGAACTATTTCGCAAATGAAGATCATTAACCAAGAGATGTGTGCCCGACACGCGCGGGCACTATGGTTTCGACGCCGTTACCAGCTATAGCGCAGGATGGCGCGGCCCGAGGCGATCTGCTCCTGGCGTGCAAATTCGCCGTCGAATTTCGCGATCAGTGACAGCGACCGCGTGATGTGCAGCTCGCCGCCCGCGGAGACCAGCGCCGAATTATCCGCCAGCCGCGCACCAAAAACCGCAAAGCTCGATCCCGGCAGGCTCTGGAAAGCCACGCCAAGCGTCGGCGTGCTGACGAAATCATGCGCCCAGGCGGCGCGGCCCTGGAAATCCACGGCCATCCCGTTCAGAAGCGGAACAGATGTCGCAAGGCGCGCGCCTATTTCGGTCCGCGTATCGATCGTGTCGTTCGCCTGATAGGTCAGCGCGAGGCCATCCGCGAGCGCATCCGTTTCGCTGAAGGCCTGCGAATGGAATGTCTGCGGCTGGACCGCCGCGTAAGGCGTCCATGTCATCGCCGGCAGAGTGCTTGCCGGCATGTTGAAGCGATAGCCGGCTTCGGCGCGCGCGCCGAAGCTCTGGCCGCCGAATTGACCGGAGAGGAGATCGGTGTTGAAGGCTTCGCGGTTAGTGTTGAACCAATAGTTGGTGAAGGCGAGGGCGCCGGCGAGGTAGGCGGAGCCGGATTGCGTTCGCGCATAAAGACCGACTTGCGCCGCCGTGCTGTTGCCGCCGCCGAGCCCGTCCGAGAGACTCCAATTGGTGCCGCCGCCGGCAACCGCAAAGCCGAGCGTGGTGTTGGGCGTCGCGCGATAATCGGCGCCGGTCGCAAAGCCGTAAGTGCTGCCCGAGACGTCATGCGCGCCGCTTGCGGCATCGCTCGCATTGAGGTTCAGCGAGCCACCATAGGCGGCGCCCCAGGCGGCCCAGGGCTGCGGCGCCGGCGCCTCCGGCTTCGGTGCTTTCAGGGCGGCATAGGCATCGGCAAATTGCGATGGCGGGCTATGGCTCGCGGACACATAGCCGAGCGCGCTGCCGCCGCTGTTCGGATTCGCGTTGGATCGCCCGTCGACAAAGGGATCGAGCATCGCGTCCAGGAAATTGTCTATCAGCTGAAAGGCGGTCTGCTCGGCACCCGTCGTCGTCTCCCCGGACAGCGTGGAAATCCCGTTCGCCAGCGTGCTGCCGCTCAGCGCATAGAGCGAGCTGAAGGAGGTGGGCAGCGTACGCCCGCTATTGAAATAGCTGTCGAGGTTCGAGGCAATGGCGTGCTGATTTTCGGTGAGGCCGAGGATGGCCGCCATGTGCGAGGTGAAATTGAGGTAGACGTTGTTGCTGTCGTAGGAAATGCCGGCGCTCAGGCTCTGCGGCAGGTTGACAGCGGTGAAGTTGTCGAACGTCGTGCCGTTGAGGCTTGATGCGCTCAGGATCGTGTAGCTCTTAGTAAGCGGCCCGCCCGCGAAGGCAGCCGTCGCCGTGCCGGCCAGCGTCGCTATCCCCGTAACATTGGCGAAGCTCGCGCCGCCTGCGCCGACAAGGCTCATGAAGGTCGAGCCCGGCTGCATCGCGAGATCGCCGATGATCATCATCCCTGACCCGGCCACACCGGGCTTGCCCGGCGCCAAGGTGCCGCCGGAGGCGATCGTAACGGCCGGCGGATCGATGATGCCGTCGCCGCCCAACGCGCCGCCGGCATTGACCGTGACATTCGACGTGCCCGCGAGCACGCCGTTGATGACCAGGAAGCCGCCATTGACGGTCGTCGCACCGCCATAGGCGTTGATGCCGCTCAGCGTCTCCACGCCGCCGTTCAAGGTCAGCCCGCCGCTGCCATAGAGAATGCCGGCATAGGAGCCGCTGGCATTGGACAGTGCAAGCGTGTTGGCGCCGAGATAGACCGTGCCATTGGAATCGCCCGAGAGCGATTGGATGACCGCGCCGCCGGGCAATGTGACGCCCGAAATATCGAAGATGCCGCCGGCCGATACGTTGACGCTGGAGGAAGCGGAAATGCTTCCCGGGCCGACCAGCGCAAGGTAGCCGCCGGTGATCGTGGTTGCACCCGTATAGGTATTGGTGCCGCTCAATGTCGCCGATCCGCCCGGCGTGATCGCAACGCCGCCATCGCCGGAAATAACGCCGGCCAGACCAAGCGGCACGGAACTGGAGCCGATGACGAGCGGGGCCTGAGGCGTCGTCACGATGTCCGCAGCGGTGACGTAATTCGGCGTCCAGCCGATGGCGTCTCCCGCCAGATCGTACAGCACGGAATTCTGCAGGAAGAAACCGATCCCCAGAAAGGACACCTCATTCTGCACGGTCGAATTTATCGTTCCCGCGCCATAGGGCGGTGCTGGATAATTATATCCGTTGGTTCCTGGCGGGCTTACGACGTAGCTCGTTATCGTCGAGCCGCCGTCCGAGATCGTCAGGGTAGATCCCGGCACAACCGCGGCACTGAGAACAAGTGGGCTGTAGATCTGGTTGTTCGAGGTGCCGGTGTCGAGCAGGGTTTGTTGGGTGATCGTGCGGAGCCCTTGTCCAGGGATGTTCAGCGTCACGCTCAGATCAATCGGATAATGCTGCAAGGCTGGTGCGCCGGAATTTGGAAATGCCGGGGTCGACGGTGCAGCGGCGAGCGTGTTGGCCGGCGCGAACTGGGCAAGAAGTGCGGGCGTCAAGCCCAGGATGACGGCAGGATTGCATGAGGCGATAGCGCATTGCGTGGGCTGCGGCCCGTTCACCGTCGAACCCGGCACCTGCCCCTCGCCGGTCGGCAACGCGCTGAGCGCCTGGCCGTTCGCAGCGACGATATAGCCGGCCGTGGTCCCAGCGACCACGGCCTGGCCGAGGATGCCTCCGATGACGGCCGTGTTGTTGTTCGTGACGCTAAACGGTGTGTTGGCCGTTCCGCCCCTGAAAAAATCTGCGAAACCGTCGGCACCGAAAACACCGTAATAGCCCGCGAAGTTGTAACCCGGGACCGATACCGATTGCAGCGCGGCGGTATTGGCATCGATCATGTTGCCGTTGTGCGCGTAGACCGCATTGACCAGAAAATTTGAAGCGCTGCCGTTGGGCGTCACCGCATTAAGCGTGACGCCGGACGCCGATGCGGGCGTTGCGTAAAATGTCAGCGACGGCACCTTGATGACGTTGCTGTCATATTCGTTGGGCGAACCGTTGGGATTGTCCCCGTAATTGTAGAATATTCCCGTCGGCAGCCCCTGGGAGGCCATGTTGCTTGGCAAACCGCCGAATGCCGCGGCGGACGTATAAAAGGCGTTGAAGAGGCCCGAGCCGGTGTCGAACAGATAGGGCCGCGCTGGCCCGCCGTTGATGCCGACATTGATGGTCAGGATCACGCCGTCAGCCGCTTGCTCCAGTTGCAGCGGGATATTGAGCGACTGCGC
>DATHMA010000070.1:0-6213 GCA_035487555.1 Bradyrhizobium sp.
TGCCAGGCCGGGGCCGCGGCGTATTGAACCGGGCCATTCTCGACCAGCATGTCTGCTTCCGACCAAGCTTCGCACGTGGCCTCGCCTTCCTCGGGCCACTGGATCGCGAACCAGCCCTATCTCCTGCTCTGCATCACCACCGCCTGCTGGGCCGGCAATGCCATCGTCGGCCGTCTTGCCGCCGGCCATATCCCGCCGGTGACGCTCGGATTCCTGCGCTGGTCCGTCGCGTTCGTGCTGATGCTTCCCTTTGCATGGAAGCATCTGAAGCGGGACTGGCCGGCGATCCGCGGCAAGCTCGGCATCATGATCCTGATCTCCATCGTCGGGATCGGCATGTTCAACACGCTGCAATACTGGTCGCTCGAATACACGACCGCGCTCAACACGCTGCTGCTGCAATCCACCGGCCCCCTGATCGTCGCGATCTGGTCGCTGATCCTGCTCGGCGTGCGGCTGACACTGGCGCAGGCGCTCGGCGTGCTGCTGTCGCTTGGCGGCGTGCTCATCATCCTCATGCACGGCGACCTCACAGCGCTGTCCAACATCAGCTTCAACGAGGGCGACCTGATCTTCCTGTTCGCGATGGTGGTCTTCTCGCTCTATTCGGTGCTGACATTGAAGCGCCCGGCGATCCATGGACTGTCGTTCGCGGCGTTCACGTTCGGCGCCGGTGCAACCTGCCTCATCCCACTCCTGATCTGGGAGCTGCTCACCCGTCCGGTCGCGGCGCTCGATGCGCAGAACCTGTTGTCGGTGCTGTACGTCGCGATATTTCCCTCGATTATCGCCTATCTCTGCTTCAATCGCGGCATACAATTGATCGGCGCCAACCGCGCCGCGCCGTTCTTTCATATGGTCCCGGTATTCGGCTCGGTGATGGCGATCATCTTTCTCGGGGAGCATCCGCAGCTCTTCCATCTGATCGGATTTGCCCTGGTCTTGACCGGCGTCTATGTCGCCTCGCGCAGGCAGGCCGCCTGACGCGCCGCCCGCGGCCGTTTTCCCCCGCAACGATGATGTCACAACTGCCGGTTATGGTTTAACATGGCCGGGGCATGGCTTTTCGCGAAAGCCTGCCAGAGCATGATCCGGACCCGTAGGGCCGCGTTAGCGCAAAGTGTGCAGCGGTTTTCCGAAAAGATCATGCTCAATCAAAGAGCTAAAGCGCGATGATGTCTCATCGCGCTTTGGGAATGTTCGGGGGCAGGGGTGATGATTACCGTTCCGGAGCTTGCGGCCGACGCGCTCGGCAAATTCCTCGCCAATTACATGCGGCGCAGGTTCGGCTCCTCGCAGACCCACCTCGTCGAGATGGTGCCCTCGATCGCCCGCATCGCCATCGAATGCATCGGCAACAGCGACGCGCTCTATCACAATGTCGAGCACACCATGCTGGTGACGCTCGCCGGCCACGACATCCTGCGCGGCCGCGCGTTGCACAGCCACATGCCGGCCGAAGACTATGCGCATGTGATCATCGCCTGCCTGACCCACGACATCGGCTATGTCCGCGGGCTGTTCAAGGCGGACGACAAGGACGGCTATCTCGTCGACTCCTCGGGGCGCAAGGTGGCGCTGCAGCGCGGAGCCTCGGATGCCTCACTCCTGCCCTATCATGTCGACCGCTCGAAGATGTTCGTGATGGAGCGCATCGAAGGCATCGCCCAGCTCGACAACCAGCGCATCGCCCGCGCCGTCGAAGGCACGCGTTTTCCCGCCAGCATTCCCAGCGAACAGGAGGAAGTCGACGAGGAGGCCGCGCTGCTCCGCGCCGCCGACCTGATCGGCCAGCTCGGCGATCCCCATTACATCCGCAAGGCCAATGCGCTGTATTACGAATTCGAGGAGGCCGGGGTGAACCGCCAGCTCGGCTATTCCTCGCCCGCCGATCTCGTCAATCTCTATCCGCAATTCTACTGGAACAGCGTCGCGCCCCACGTGCAGACCGCGATCCGCTATCTCAACGTCACCTCGCGCGGCCGGCAATGGATCGCCAATCTCTACAGCAATGTCTTCCGCGCCGAGCGCGAAATCTCGCTGTCGGGCCCGCAGAAGTGATTATGCTCGGACGCCAAGCGCGAATTTATTGATCTCGTCGTTGACCGGCTGCACCGCATCGATCATGGCGAAATGTCCGGAGTTTGGAATAATTCGAGCCTCCGATTTCGGTGCCAGTTGCGCCACAGCATCCATCCATGGCGTGGTCATGCCGGCCTGGATCGGCGCGCGCTTGAGATCGCTGTTGATATAGGTCGCCTGCAACACCAGAGCCGGCACCGTCAGTTGCTTCAGCCCGTCGCGCGACCTGGTGAGATCCCAGCGCACCAGATTCACGAAAAGCTCCTCGCGGAATTTGGGATCGATGCTCCCCGCCCGCGAAACAATGCGCTGCTTAGTCTGCTCGTCGCTCCCCGGCAGGAACATGTCGTTGAACAGGCGCTGGCTGAAGGCATCGATGCCGGCCTTGGCGATCGCGTCTTTCGCCTTGGCCACGCCCGTCTCGGGATCGCCGCCTAAAATGCTGCCGTCGACAAAAACAAGTCCGGCGATGTTGGCTTTCGATTGCAGGAAGGCCTCGAGGATCACGCGGCAGCCCATGCTGTGGCCGATCAGGATCGCCTTGTTGCTGCCGACGTGATCCTTCACGGTGTTCACGGCCTTGGCCAACGCCTCGATCGTCGGCTCCGGCGGCATGGCAGAATTGCCGTGACCGGGCAGATCGAGCGCGACGCAGCGATAGTTCGACGACAGCGCGTTGACCTGGCCGTCCCAGTCCGACAATGCGCAGGCAAAGCCGTGGACGAAGATCAGGGTCGGGTCCTTGCTGCCCGTCGTCCTAAAATTGATGCCGGCCGTATCAGATGCAGCAACCACCCGGCCGGTGCCTGCAATAGCAGCCGTTGCGATCGCGGCTCCGCCGGCAAGAACAGACCTGCGGGACATATAGCTTCGCTGAGCTTGATCAAGCATGATAATCCTCCCGACTTTTTTTCTCGTGGACCTTGCCGCAAACGATCGATCCAGCGCAAGCTGAATGATCGATTTTGCAAGACAGATTCCAGCGCATTGTCCGAGTACCTCACGCAATTTCCGCCGCTGCGCTGGCTCGTCAACCAGCCCTATCTGCTGCTCAGCCTGACCTCGCTGTTCTGGGCCGCCAACATCGTGCTGGCGCGGTTTGTTGCGGGCCATGTGCCGCCGATGGCGCTGTCGAGCGTGCGCTGGATCGGCGCGTTCATCCTGCTGTGGCCGTTTGCGAAGGAGCATCTGCGCCGGGACTGGCCGACGCTGCGCGCCCATCTGCCGCTGATGCTGTTGTTGTCGGCAACGGGCTTTGCCTACAACAACGCCGCGTCCTATCTCGCACTTCAATACACCGAGGCGCTGAATGCACTTTTGATCCAGTCTTCCGGGCCGCTGTTCGTCGCGCTATGGGCGCTGTTGCTGTTCGGCGTGCGGCTGACCTGGGCGCAGCTCGGCGGCATCGTGATTTCGCTCACGGGCGTGCTGACCATCCTGCTGCGTGGCGATTGGACGGCGCTTGCCGCCATCCACTTCAACAAGGGCGACCTGCTGTTTGCCAGCGCCGTGCTGGCGTTCGGGCTCTATTCGGCGGTCATGACACGCCGGCCGGTGACGCATCCCTTGTCGCTGATCACCTTCACCATGGCCGGCGGCTCGATCATGCTGGTGCCGTTGGCGGCCTGGGAAATCATGAGCGGTTTTCCGCCCAAGGCCGACCTTCTGACCGCGGCGACGTTCGCCTATGCCGTGATCTTCCCGTCGACGCTCGCCTATCTCTTCTTCAACCGGGGCATTGCGCTGATCGGGCCGAACCGCGCCGCGCCCTTCCTGCATCTGGTGCCGGTGTTCGGCTCGGTGCTTGCGATCACCCTGCTCGGCGAGGCGCTGCAGCCGTTTCACGTGATCGGCTACGCGCTGGTGCTGGCGGGCGTGGTGATCGCTTCAAGGCAGGGTTCGGCGAAGACATAAGCGCGGTGCCGTAGGGTGGGCAAAGGCGCCCAGCGCCGTGCCCACCATCAACATTGTGCTCGTAATAGTGGGCACGCTTCGCTTTGCCCACCCTACGGATTTGCGCAGATTGGCGCTTACGCCGCCCTCACCTTGGCGAGGAAGCCGTCGACGGCGCTGCGCAGCATGCCGGACTGGTTGTCGAGCTCGCGCGCATTCGACAGCACGTCGGAGGCCGCCTTGCCGGTGGCTTCCGCCGCCGTGGTGACGCCGCCGATATGGCTGTTGATCTCGCTGGAGCCCGCCGCGACCGACTGGATGTTGCGGGCGATCTCGCGCGTCGCCTCACCCTGCTGCTCGATCGAGGTCGAGATGCTGGAGGTGATCTCGCTCATCTGCGCAATCGTCTGGGTGATGCCGTTGATCGCTGAGACCGCATCGCTGGTCGATTGCTGCATGGCCGCGACCTGGCCGGAGATTTCCTCGGTGGCCTTGGCCGTCTGGTTCGCCAGCGCCTTCACCTCGGAGGCGACCACCGCAAAGCCGCGGCCGGACTCGCCGGCGCGCGCCGCCTCGATGGTGGCGTTGAGCGCCAACAGGTTGGTCTGCGCGGCGATGGAGTGAATGAGCTTCACCACCTCGCCGATCTTCTCCGCACCGGTGGAGAGCACCTGTACGGTGGCGTTGGTACGCTCGGCATCGCCGACAGCCTTGCTCGCGATCTCGGATGAGCGCGCAACCTGGCGCGAAATCTCGGTGACCGAGCTCGACAGCTCTTCGGCCGCAGCCGCAACGGTGCCGACATTGGAGGAAGCGCTCTGCGAGGCGGCGCTGACATTGGCCGCACGCGCGCTGGCGTCGCTGGCGGTCGAGGTCATCGACTGCGCGGTGCCCTGCATGCCGGCCGCCGCTGATGACACCGAGCGAACGATGCCGTTGACGCTGCGCTCGAAATCACCGGCGAGGTTTTCCATCGCCGTGCGCCGATCGGAAGCCGTGCGGGCCTGGGTCTCGGCTTCGGACTTCTCGAGCTCACGCATGCGCACCGCGTTGTCCTTGAAGATCTGGACGGTGGCGGCCATCTTGCCGACTTCATCGCCACGGCCGACGCCGGGGATTTCGCCCTCGAGCTTGCCGTCGGCGATATCCTGCATCCGCGTGCCGAGCAGCGCGAGCGGCCGGGAGATGCTGCGGCCGATGAACCAGGCAATGGCGCCCGAGACCACGGCGATGCCGAGGATGGCGAGCCCGAGCACCCAGGCGATCGGACGAAGCTTGGCATCGAGATCGTCGAGATAGGCGCCGGTGCCGAGATACATGTCCAGGCCGGGGACGGCGACGGCGTATCCGATCTTGCGGACCGGCGTCTCCTGTCCGGGCTTTACATATTCATAGGGCAGCAGGATTTGGCCATTGGCTTTCACGCCGTTCAGCAGCTCCCAGGACAGCTTGCGGCCGTTGGTCACGACCTCCATACGGTTGGTGCCGACCTGCTTCGGATCAGGCGAAAGCTGGGTGATGCCGTCATAGCCGGTGCCGAAGATGTAGCCCGAGCCCTTGTCATAGGTCATGGCGTTGCCGAGCTTGCGGAGCTGGGCCATCGCCTGGTCCTTGGTCATCTCGCCGGCGTCGGCCTCTTTCTTCAGCTCGATCGCCATGTTGCGGGCCATCTCGACGATCGACTTGGTCTGGTCGATGCGGGCGTTCAGCATCTCCTGCTGCATCAGATAGCCCGCGAGAGCGCCGGCGACACAGAGGCCAAGCAGGGTCACGCCAAGCAGGATGCCGAGCTTGGGAGCAATCGTCAGATTGTTCAACTTCACGGAACCATCTCCTCCAGAGACCGGCGCGCGCGTGCGCCGCTTGAATTGCTTTCTTGCAGTATTTCACCGCCGATCGCTGGAGCGCTCCAGAGATCGGCGGCGTCACCATCATGGCCTGCCGTCAGGCGGCGCGGACTTTGGCGAGGAAGCCATCGACCGCGGTGCGCAGCATGCCGGATTGAGTATCGAGCTCGCGCGCATTGGCGAGCACTTCGGAGGCCGCCGTGCCGGTGGCTGCCGCCGCCGATGTCACGCCGCCAATATGACTGTTGATCTCGCTCGAGCCGGCCGCGACCGACTGGATGTTGCGGGCAATCTCGCGCGTCGCCTCGCCCTGCTGATCGATCGAGGTCGAAATACTGTTGGTGATCTCGCTCATCTGGGCGATCGTCTGGGTAATGCCGTTGATCGCCGC
>DATHMA010000071.1:0-20964 GCA_035487555.1 Bradyrhizobium sp.
GCCCGGCCTGCTCGCCGGCTATCAGCCGCGCCCGATGCGGCTTGCTTTCGTGCTGCCGCAGGGCGCCAACGGCTACTTGCAGATGATGGCAGAGACGATCGGGCAATCCGCCGAGGAGATGGAGCCCTACAATGTCGAATGCCACATCGACCTCGTCACCAGCTTCAATCCGAAAGCGCTCGCCGACCGGCTCCTGAGCCTTGCCGGCGATTATGACGGGGTCGCCTTCATGGCGCTCGAACATCCGCTGGTGCGCGAGGCGGTCGCGGCGCTGCACGCCGAGGGCGTGTTCGTGCTGACGCTGATTTCCGACCTCTCCAATTCGCCACGCGCCGCCTTTGTCGGCATGGACAATCGCTCCGCGGGACGCACGGCCGGCCTCCTGCTCGGCCGCTTCATCGGCACCACCGACGCCTCCAGCAACAAGGTGGCGATGTTCGCGGGCTCGCTCAGCTATCGCGGGCATGAGGAGCGCGAGATGGGGTTTCGGCACATTCTGGCGGAAAACTTTCCGGAGCTGGAAGTGATCGGGCTGCGCGAGGGGCAGGACGATCCCGCCAGCAATTATGTGCTGGCGCGGGCGCTGCTGGAACAGCACCCCGACCTCGTCGGCATCTACAATGTCGGCGGCGCCTCCGAGGGCATCGCGCGGGCGCTGACCGAAGCCAGGACCATCACCAGGCGCGAGCGCCGTGTCGCGTTCATCGGCCATGGCCTCACGCGCGAGACGCGGGCGGCCCTGGTCGACGGCGCCATCGACGCGATCATCAATGTGCCGCCGGAAATGCTGATGCGAAGCGCGGCGCGCATTTTCTGCAATCTGCGCGACGGCCGGCCGCCGGCAAGCGGCATCGACCCGATTCCGATCGGGATATTTTTGCGCGAGAATTTGCCTTAGGTGACCGTTCCGGGGCGCACTCTATCAATTCGTCATTGCGAGGAGCCAACGGGTCCGCGCGAAGCGCGGCCCGATGACAGGCTCCGCGACGAAGCAATCCAGACTGTGCCTGCGGAGATAGTCTGGATTGCTTCGCTTCCGCCTTCGCTCTTCGAGCTACGGCGGACACGTCGCTCGCAATGACGAACTACACCACTTCCCGCGAATGCAACTCCGCGATCGCTTTCGCGTCGTAGCCGATCGAGCTCAACACTTCATCGGTATGCGCGCCGACTTCCGGCGCCATGGTATCGAGCCGGCCGCCACCATGAGCAAGCCGAAAACCGCTGCCCGCAAAGCGCAGCCGGCCATAGGGCGTGTCGATCTCCTGGATAGCGCCGCGCGCGGCGATCTGCGGGTGATCGATCACCTCCTCGACCTTCCAGATGCTCGCGCAGGGCGCGCCGGCGGCATCGAGAATCTTCTCCCATTCGCGCGGGCTCTTCTTCGACAGCGCCTCCTCGATGATGGCCCGCAAAGCGGGCTCGTTCTCCTGCCTCGCAAACCAGTCGGGAAAGCGCGGATCGTCGAACACATCCTCGCGACCGAGCGCCGTCATCAGCGCGCGATATTGCTTCTCGTTGTTCACGGCGAGCAGGAGATAGCCGTCGCCCGCCTTGAACAGGTTCGCGGTCGCCTTGCGGCTCACCGCCTGATTGCCCGACAATTGCTGGCGATGGCCGGCGACGGAATAATCGGCGATCTGTCCCGACAGAAACGCCAGCGAAGCTTCCAGCATGGAGACATCGACGAACTGCCCCTTGCCGGTCTGGTTGCGCTGAAACAGCGCGCTGGAGACACCGAACGCAGCGGTCGCACCCGACAGCACGTCGCAGATCGCAAAGCCCGCGCGCGTCGGCCCGGTCTCCTGATGGCCGGTGATCGCCATGATGCCGCTCATCGCCTGCATCTTGCCGTCATAGCCGGCGCCGTCGCGCGCCGGGCCGGTCTGGCCGAAGCCCGAAATCGCGCAATAGATCAGCCGCGGATTGATCACTGAGAGCGCCTCATAGCCGATGCCGAGCCGGTCCATCACGCCGGGGCGGAAATTCTCCATCACCACGTCGGCTGACGCGGCAAGCTTCTGCACGATCGCGATCGCCTCGGGCTTGGAGAGATCGAGCGTCAGGCTGCGCTTGTTGCCGTTGACCGCCTGAAACGCCGGCGCGAGATCGCGTTCGGCCCATTCGCGGCTCAGCGGCGTGCGCCGCATGTCCTCGCCCCCGCGCCGCTCGATCTTGATGACGTCGGCCCCGAGCAGCGCGAGCTGGTAGCTCGCATAGGGGCCGGCCAGCACCTGCGTGAAGTCCAGAATCTTCACGCCTTCGAAGGGTCGGGTCACGTGGGGGTCCTCCTGGTTTTCTTTCTTACCTCTCCCCTTGTGGGAGAGGTCGGATTGCATCGTCAGATGCAATCCGGGTGAGGGGTCTGCTTCCGCAAATGAGCGTGCGGATAGAACCCCTCATCCGGCGCTGCGCGCCACCTTCTCCCACAAGGGGAGAAGGAAGAGAGGACATCACGCCGCGCGGTTGCCGCGGGCGATTTCCTTCTGGCGATCGAATTCGGCGCGGCGGCGAGCCAGTTCTTCCGGGCTCATCTGTGCGATGTTGTTGTAGTCGAGCTTCCAGGACGCATCCTCGCTCCAGCGCAGCGGCGACTGCATGGTGGTGCGCGCGCCGGTGGCGCTTTCGAGCAGGCTGAGCGCCAGCTCCAGGGTCAGCGCCTGCGAGTCCACATCATGCGGCTTGCCGGCCGAATTTCCGAGCGGGAAGTCCGAGAACAGGAAGCGCGGCACGGCGGCGTGCTC
Organism: Bradyrhizobium sp.; assembly: GCA_035487555.1. Lineage (GTDB taxonomy): Bacteria > Pseudomonadota > Alphaproteobacteria > Rhizobiales > Xanthobacteraceae > Bradyrhizobium. The sequence goes on from DATHMA010000071.1 coordinate 2,745, forward strand.
GATGATATCCTTGGCGCAGCCCATCACCACGGTCGGGATGCCATTGGCTTCGAGATGGCGCGCGACCAGCGCGGTGGTCTGGTGACACACCGGACAGTTCGGCACCAGCACGGCGACATCGACCTTGTCGGCCCGGCAGCGCGCCAGGATTTCCGGCGCGTCAGTGTCGATGGTGACGCGATGGCTGCGGTTGGTCGGCGCGCCGAAGAAACGCGGTGCGACCTCGCCGATCCGGCCGCGCGCTTGCGCCTTCAGGAGTTGCGGCAGCGGAAACCAGGTGCCGTTGTCTTTGGCCGAGGTGTGCTTGCGGTCATAGCCGATATGCGAGATGCGCAAATCGTGCTGCCTGGAGGTGTCGCCGTCATAGACCTGGTAGAACTTGGCACTGCCATTGTAGGCGGCGCCCGGCCCCTGATCGCCCTTGGTCGGATCATAGGGCGCCGCCGTGGTGATGATGGTCACGCGCGATTGCGCCAGCGGCTTTTTCAGCCTCTCGAACGGCGCATCGACATAATGCGCCCAGCGGTAGGGCGTGGTGTAGCCGATCGCGGTGTAATAATCCCGCGTCCGCTGCATATAGGGGACCGGGGCATCATAGTCGGGCGCAAAGCCGAATTCGTCATCGGACGGGGCGGACATATTTTTCTCCTGCGTTTCCTGCGTATCGTTGGGCCGGAGACTAGAGATAGTCGCACCATTGCTCAACAGCGGAAAACGCAGGTCAAATCCCCGCGACCGAGGTCCAGACCTCGCCGAGCCTCTTCTTGAACGACTGCGTCCGCGTCAGCGGCTTGACCTCGTCTTCATCCTCCGGGAGGCGGAGGCCGACGACATTGACCCGGCCGCCGGAAAGATTGCGCGCGACCAGCATGATCGAGTCGAGCGGCACCGTCGCGCCCTCTTTCGGCGCGTGGTCGAGATGGACGTCGAAATAGTCCGACAGCGTCAGCCGCGCCTCGTTCTCGTCAATCTTCACGCCGTAGATTTCGGCAAGCTCTGACAGCGTATGCTCGCCCGAAACCATGAAGTCGCCGAGCAGATGCGGGTCGGGCGCGGCGCTCGGCTGCATGTCGACAAAGAAGCGGTCGAGCGCGTCGGCGCGCTCGGGCGGCGCCAGGAGATAGATGTAGTCGCCGGGCGCGATCGGCTCGGCCTCCGCCGGGGTGAGAATGTTTTCGTTGCGGATGACGAGCGTCGGCTTCGACCAGGACGGGATCAGGCCGCGGCGGAAGAACAGGCTCCTCGGCCGCACGGAATAACCGACTAGTTCCTGCTCGAGCTGGCCGGGCAGATCCAACTCAACACGCCGCGGGCCGCGTTCAGTGCGCGGCAGCGCCACATGCAGCCGCCGTGCGGCAACGCCGAGCGTCCAGCCTTGCAGCAAAAGCGAGATGATGACGACGACAAAGGCGACGTCGAAATAGAGATAGGCCTTCGTAAGGCCAACCAGCATCGGGATCGAGGCGAGGAAGATCGCGACCGCGCCGCGGAGACCTGTCCAGGCGATGAAGACTTTTTCCCGCCAGTTGAAGCGGAATGGCGCCAGACACAGGAACACGGCGATCGGCCGGGCCACCAGCATCAATACCAGCGCGACGATGACAGCGGGCCCGATGGTGGCGCCGAGCCGGTGCGGCGAGACGAGCAAGCCGAGCAGCACGAACATCACGATCTGCGCCAGCCAGGTCGCGGCATCAAGGAAGGCCACCACCGAATTATGCGCGCGCGTCGGGCGATTGCCGACGATGATGCCGGCGAGATAGACAGCAAGAAAGCCGGAGGCATGCGCGAGCTGCGCCGCGCCGAAGATCACCAGCGCCGTCGTGGTGACGAACGGCGCGTGCAGGCCTTGCGGTAGCGCGACCCGATTCAGCGCGATCACCATCACGCGGCCGCCGAATACGCCGATGATCGCGCCGAGCACCGCCTCCTGCAGCAGCTCCATCAGCACATGACCGGGCGTCGAATGCCCGACCGAGATGAACTCGACCAGCATCAAGGTGAGGAACACGGCGAAGGGATCGTTACTGCCGGATTCGGCTTCCAGGGTCGCCCCGACGCGCGGGCGTAGCCGCAGGCCCTGCGCATGCACCAACAGGAACACGGCCGCGGCGTCGGTGGAGGCGATCACGGCGCCGACCAAGAGCGCCTCGGTCCAGTTGAGATCGAGCGCATATTTCGCGGCCGGCGCGGTGATCGCCGCGGTCAGCAACACGCCGATGGTCGCGAGCACCATCGAGGGCGCGAGCACGGCGCGGATGGTCGCAAACCGCGTCCGCAAGCCGCCGTCGAACAGGATCAGCGCCAGCGCTACCGAGCCGACGAGATAGGTGGTGCGGACGTCATCGAACTCGATCCGGCCGGGCCCGGAATCGCCGGCCAGGACGCCGATGAACAAGAACACCAGCAGCAAGGGCGCGCCGAAGCGCAGCGCGAGCAGGCTCGAGAGGATGCCCGCCATCACGAGGACGGCGCCGAGCAGAATGGCGATGCTGACCTGGTCGAGAGATGCCATGCGCGTGGAAAAACCTGTCAAATACTTGCAATTGCATCCTTATCGTCGCCATGATGGCACGCCAACCCCATTTCTGGCGAACGCGGCAAAGTGCCCGGATTTGCAGCCTTACTTTGGGTTCGGCACTGTGTTGTACCGATGGTCGCGCGCTCGCCTTTGTGGAATTCTGCGCCACCATTCGAATCACGCCGACCGATCGGCGTCCAGAGAATTAGCCGATGGATCTCGACCTCAAGGACGTTCTTTCATTCCTTCAAGACACGGCGCGGCAGTTCGGGGCCGAGATCACCTCACCCTGGTTCTATCTGCAATTCGGCCTGATTCTGGCGGGTGCCGGCATTGCGTTCGCGACCGACGCCATGGTGCGCGCCCGCGTCGATATGAACTCGCTCGCGCTGCGCTGGCCGCTGCCGCTCCGACATTTCGCGCGTGTGATGGTATCGAGCGCCTCGACCGCGGTGTTCGCGGTGCTGATGATCATCAGCCGCGTGATCATGTGGCACATGACCTGGCCGAGCCGGAGCTACCTCCTGATGGTATCGGCCAAGCTCGCGCTGGCATGGCTCGCGATCCGGCTCGTCACCACGGTGATCCAGAATGCCTTCATCGTCCGCCTGGTGTCGATCACAGCCTGGGTGGTCGCGGCGCTGAGCGTCATCGGCCAGCTCGACTGGGCCGCCGAGACGCTGGATTCGGTTGCGATCGAGGTCGGCGGCCTGCGGCTGTCGCCGCTGCTCCTGATCAAGGCCGGCGCGCTGGTGATCGTGGCGCTGTGGCTCACCAACATCGCCAGCAATTTCGCCGAAAGCCAGATCAACCGCGCCTCCGACCTGACGCCCTCGATCCAGGTGCTGCTGACCAAGATCATCCGCATCGGGCTGATGGTGATCGCGATCGCGATTGCGCTCTCGGCCGTCGGCATCAACCTGTCGGCGCTCGCGGTGTTTTCCGGCGCAGTCGGCGTCGGCATCGGCATCGGCCTGCAGAAGATCGTTGCCAATTTCGTCTCAGGGATCATCCTGCTCGCGGACAAATCGGTGAAGCCGGGCGACCTCGTCACCATCGGCGACAATTCGGGCCGCATCAGCGCGATGAAGACGCGCTACATCTCGGTCGCGGCCGGCGACGGGCGCGAGTTCCTGATCCCGAACGAGGATCTGGTGACGCAAAGGGTCACCAACTGGACCTATACCGACAAGAACACGCTGGTGAAGATCGCCTTCGCCACCAATTACGACGCCGACCCGCATCTGGTGGTCAAGCTCGCGATCGAGACCGCATCCGCCGCGCCGCGGGCCATCAAGGGCAGGCAGCCGAACTGCATCCTGACCGAATTTGCCGAGCTCGGCATGAAGTTCTCGCTGACCTTCTGGATCGCCGATCCCGACGGCATGGACAATGTGAAGAGCGACGTGATGCTGGCGCTATGGGATGCCTTCAAGCGCGAGGGTATCCGCGTGCCTTACCCGGTCCGGGAAATCCGCGTCCGCGGCGGGGCGCTACCGGTCGAGAGCGTGGTCGAGGTTTCAAGCTGAAATCATACGTTCAGACCGGTTCTACCGTACCAAACCCGACTTGCGTGTGCGGCCACGATCATTAGATTAGGCCATCCAAATCAGCCGCTCCCCCGAGCCGTCCACGCCAAGAGCTACCACGAATGAGCTACATCGAAGCCACCGACACCTCGCTGCGCAAGACCGGCCAGATCAAGCTGCATGGCCCGGGCGCCTTTGCCGGCATGCGCAAGGCGGGCGCGCTGGTGGCCAAATGCCTCGACGAGCTCACCGACATCGTCAAGCCGGGGCTGCCGACCTCGAAGATCGACGACTTCGTCCGCGACTTCGCCTTCAGCAACGGCGCCTATCCGGCGACCTTGATGTATCGCGGCTACCGCTATTCGACCTGCACCTCGATCAACCATGTGGTCTGCCACGGCATGCCCGGCGACCGCGCGCTGAAGGAAGGCGACATCGTCAATATCGACGTGACCTTCATCGTCGACGGATGGTACGGCGATTCCAGCCGGATGTATGCGGTCGGTCCGATCGCGCGCAAGGCCGAGCGGCTGATCGAAGTCACCTATGAGGCGATGATGCGCGGCATTGCCGCGGTGAAGCCCGGCGCCACCACCGGCGACATCGGGCATGCCATCCAGAGCTTCGTCGAGCCGCAGGGCATGAGCGTGGTGCGCGATTTCTGCGGCCATGGCCTGGGTCGTCTGTTCCACGACGAGCCCAACATCATCCATATCGGCCGCCCGGGCGAGGGCGTGCCGCTCAGACCCGGCATGTTCTTCACCATCGAGCCGATGATCAATCTCGGCAAGCCGCATGTGAAGATCCTCTCCGACGGCTGGACCGCGGTGACCCGCGACCGCTCGCTGTCGGCGCAGTTCGAGCATTCGGTCGGCGTGACCGACAGTGGCGTGGAAATCTTCACGCTGTCGCAGCGTCACGGCGAGAAGCCGCCGGTTGTGGGCTGATATCGCCCGCCGGCGTTTCCGGTCTCATTCAGTCGCGAGATAGACCAGCGCTGCGAGCGGCAACGCGATGCCGATCGAGGAAGCCAGCGTCCAGCCGCCGCTGGCATAGGCCCAGCCGCCGATCGCCGACCCGGCCGCGCCGGCAAGGAAGAACGTCGTCATATAGAGGCCGTTGAGGCGGCTGCGCGTCTCCGCGCCAAGCGCGAACAGCGTGCGATAGCCGAGCACCACATTGGCCTGCACGCCGAAATCGATCGCAATCGCCGAGATCAACAGCAGGATCAGCGAAAGCGTGGTGCCGAGATCGGCAAGACGTGTGAGCGCAAAGCCGGTCGCCGTCAGCAGCATGGCCACCAGCGTCGCGGGCCGCGTCCAGCCGCGATCGGCGACGCGGCCGGCGATCGGCGCCGCGATCGCACCAGACACGCCCGCTAGCGCAAACCAGGCGATGCCGGCTTGCGAGAAATGAAAGGCCGGTCCGGCCAGAAGCAGCGGCACGGTGGTCCAGAACAGGCTGAAAGCGCCGAACAGGAAGGCCTGATAAAGCGCGCGCCGGCGCAGCGCCGGCGTCGTCCGCGCCAGCTGCACCATGGAGGCGAGCAGGCTGAGATAGCCGAGACGCGCGGTCGGCTTCCGCGGCGGCAGCGCCCGCTGCAACACCACGGCCAGCGCCGCCATCAGAATCGCGGACATCGCGTAGACCATGTGCCATGAGGCAATGGCGGTGATGAAGCTCGATACCGGGCGGGACAGCATGATGCCCAGCATCAATCCGGTGGTGACATTGCCGACGACGCGGCCGCGCGTCGCCTCCGGCGCCAGATGTCCTGCATAAGGAATGAGTATCTGCACGGCGACCGAGCCGAACCCGATCATGAGCGCCGCCAGCAGGAACGGTAGCGGGTGGGTCGACAGCGCAGCGCAGCCGAGCGCCAGCGCACCGAGCGCAATGACGGAGAATACCAGTCGGCGGTTCTCCACGAGATCGCCAAGCGGCACGATCAGGAGCAGACCCACGCCGTAGCCGATCTGGGTCATGGTGACGATGAGGCCGGCGAGCTGCGGCGACAGCCCGAGGTCGGTGCTGATCGGTCCGACCAGCGGCTGTGCATAGTAGATGTTGGCGACGATCAGCCCGCAGGAGGCGGCGAGCAGGGTTGTGATCCACGCCGGAACGGATTCGGGGACGGGCGGATTATCTGATGTAATCGTGGTCATGCGCATTCTCTCCATTAGGGAATGATTGCTCCCTAATTAGGCAAATTGATCAGTCGATCAGCTTCATGGCGATGTCGACAGTGAGGGATGTCTCGGGTGGCGGCCGCCCGGCCTTGCCGACCACGCGCATGCCCTGCGTCAGGCAAACCAGCACGCGCGCCGTCTGGTCCGGATCGATGCGCGCTGAAATGGACTTGTCGGCCTGACCCTGCCGGATCAGATCGGCCAGGAAGACTTCATTGCGGGCCAGGCTGCCATTGACGCGCGCAGCCACTTCGCGGTCGACGGTGGCAAGCTCGACGGCGCAACCGACGACCAGGCAGCCGCGCCGGCCCTCGGCCCCCCTCGACGAATCCGCATAGAGCGCCAGCACGTCGCGAAGCCGTTCACGGCCGCTTTCCGCCGTGCGCGCGGCCCGATCGACCTTGTCGTTCCGCAATGACTTATAGCGATCGAAGGCTGCGAGGAACACCGCGCGCTTGTCGCGAAATGCCTTGTAGATGCTGCCGGAGGCGAGCCCCATGGCATCGATCAGGTCGCCGATCGACGTCGCATGGTAGCCGTGCTCACTGAACACCCGGATCGCCTGGTCGAGCGCCTTGTCCATGTCGAATTCGCGCGGCCGACCGCGCGGGCGCGCCGCAACCGGGAGATAGCTGACGGTCTTGTTCATGCCGCCATATAGGGAAAGATTGTTTCCTAATTCAAGTCACGTCTTTGTGCAGTGCGGCGGAGCCCGCCATTGGAGGCGCCGCTTGCGGCCAGTTCGATCGGTGACGATGCCACCAACCCGTATTCTTCACACCGCGTTCACATCCTCGCGCGCGGTTACAGGCGTAACCATTCCACCCACCTCCGAAACGCTGCGGTAGCCGAACAGGTCGAGGTTTGCCGCCCCGGGCCAGTCGATGGCCGCAACCACGGAGGCAATGCATCGTGTCGTATGATTTTCTGCTCGTGTCCTGGGGCACTTCCGGCAATCTCAATCCATTGCTCACCGCGGGCCGCCAGTTGCGGCAGTGTGGACATCGCGTCAGGGTGATGGCCGATCCGGCGATGCGCGACGAAGTCGCGGCGGCCGATTTCGAGTTCGTCACCTGGCGGCGCGCGCCCACCGGACGCGCAGCGGATCCGACCGACGTCAGCGACCTCGGCGACTGGTTTCGCCGCGCCGCGGCCGATCCCGCGAGCGCCTATGCGGCCGACGTCAGGGACGAGATCGAAAGACACCCGACCGACGCCGTGCTCAGCATCGACCTTCTCTTCGCGGCGGTGCTCGGCGCTGAAGCCGCGGGCGTACCGATCGCGCTGCTTTCGCCCCATGTCAGCCTTCAACCGCTGGCCGGAGTGCCTCCGGCCTCCAGCGGACTGTCGGCGCCGAAGACACCGCAGGAGAGAGCCGAAATCGAACTCGCCAGTCAGCAGATGAGGGAGTTCTTCAACGGCTTCCTGCCGCAATTCAACGACGCCTGCGCGCTGTTGGGCGTGCCGGCGCTTTCCCATGTGATGGACCTGTTCGACCGGTCCGCACGCGTGCTGCTTGCCATCAGCCGCACGTTCGACTTTCCGGCAGATTGGTTGCCCGCCAATGTCCGCTATGTCGGCCCGCTGCTCGGCCAGCCGAGCTGGTCCGAGCCGTGGCAAGCGCCATGGTCGACGAACCGGCCGCGTGTGCTGATTGCCGGCAGCACCGGCGCGCAGGGCCAGGGCGAGCTGATTCAGAAAATCATCGATGCCATGGGCCAGCTCGAGATCGAAGCCGTGGTCACGGCCGGCCCGAACCTTGGCGTCGAAAGCCTGCGGGCACCCGGCAACGTGCACGTGCTCCGCAGCGCGCCCCACAACGCCGTGATGCAGGAGGTCTCGCTGGTCATCAGCCAGGGCGGCCACGGAACCGTCAACCGCGCGCTCATCAATGGCTGTCCGCTCCTGATACTGCCGATGGGCCGCGACCAGGGCGACAACGCCGCCCGCGTCGAGGGCAAGGGCGCCGGCCTGCGCCTGCCGGCGACCGCCTCGGAAAGCGAGATTGCATCGGCGGCGGCGCGGCTGATCCTGGAGCCGCATTGCCGTCTCGCGGCGCGCCGCCTCGGTGAGGCCATCGCGGCCGACGTCGACGGGGCCGGTCTCGTCCGCGAGATGGAGGCGATCGCCGCGATGCGCCGGCAAGATCTGGCATTGGAGGATCGCGCATCAGAGGATCGCGCACCACAAGATCGCGCAACCGCGGTCGCCAAGTGGCGGAGAACGCCGGCCAGCAACGGCAGCCGGCAACACCTCCCGGCCGATATCGGCGGCTGAAGTCCATGCATGGCAGCGACCTCATCGAGGGGTCGCTGCCATGGCAGCGTTCTCTCTCAACGGCAACGGCGGCAGTGATCCCCATGCGCATCGAGTCCAATACCCCTGCCTTCAACTGGCTGCTCGGACTTCTGTCCGCGCTGCCGACCTTTGGCATCGACATGATCCTGCCGACCTTGCCGGCCACGGGCGCGGCGCTCGGTGCGTCTTCCTCCGAGGTCGGGCTCGCGATGAGCGTCTATCTGCTCGGGCTCGGCGTGGCGCTTCTGGTGTATGGACCGGTATCCGACCGGATCGGGCGCCGACCTATCATCATATTCGGCGCAGCGCTGCTGGCGCTGGCCAGCGTGGGCTGCGTGCTGGCGCGTTCGCTGCCGCAGCTCCTGATTTTCCGCACTCTTCAAGGTGTGGGCGCTTCCGGACCCGGCATGGGCGCGCTCACCATCGTCCGCGACCTGTTCGAGGGCGATGAGGCGCGCTCAAAAACCTCATACATCGTGTTTGCCGTCAACATCGTTCCGATGATCGCACCGACGGTGGGCGCGGCGCTGCTGTCGTTCGGCGGATGGCAGGCGGTGTATTGGTTGCCGGTCGCCGGCGGATGCATGCTGCTGGTGATCATGCGCGGCATGGCCGAGACCGCACGTTTCGAATCGGGGTCGCGTCTTCGTCCGATCAACGTGCTGCGGGATTACCTGTCCGTCCTTGGTCACCTGACCACCCTTCGCTACACGGTCTGCAACGCCGCCGCGGCCGGCGCGGTGTTCGCCTACATCACCGGCTCGTCGCTGTTCCTCATCGACGTCGTTGGACTGGGGCCGGTTCAATATGGCGTGGTGTTTGGCGCGAGCTCGCTCTCGGTCATGGCCGGATCGCTGCTCAACCAGCGCCTGAGCGGGCGCGTGACGCCGCGCCAGATGATCGCAATCGGGCTTTCGCTCTCAACCACGCTCGCCATGTGCCTCATGGTCATGGCGCTCACGGAGAGCCAATCGGTCCTCCTCGTCGTGCTGGTCATGACCGGCGTCGCGCTGTCGTTCGGCCTGATCTCGCCCAACGCCATCAGCGAGGCGCTCGAGCCGCTGCCTGCAATCGCGGGTGCGGCCGGCGCGGTGGTGATGTTCATGCAGATGCTCGGCGCTGCGGCGGCGAGCTGGCTCGTCTCCTGGCTGTTCGACGGCCGCTCTGCGCTTTCGATGGCGATCACCATGCTGCTGTTCTGCCTGCTGTCGACCGCCGCGTTCCTCTGCGCGGGAATGCACGCCGGCCGTGAACATGAACTGCCGACAAGCGCTAGTTGGACTGAAGGAGCACAATGATGGATGCCAACACTGGACCGAAACCGTCGTTCTTGAAGCGCGATGGCGTGCGGCTCGCGCATTTCGAGACCGGCCCGGCCAATCCCCGAACGCCGCCACTCGTCCTCGTCAATGGCTGGACCGGCGACCACCGGATATTCATGCCGCAAATCGCTCATTTCGGTCAGACCCGCCGCGTGGTCGCGATCAATCTGCGCGGCCATGGCGACAGCGACGCGCCGAAGCAGGACTACACCATGGCTGGATTTGCCGACGACATCGCCTGGCAGTGCGCGCAGCTCGCCCTGCAACGCCCCGTCGTGATCGGACATAGCCTCGGCGGCGCGATCGCGCTCGAAATGTGCGGACGTCATCCGGAGCTGGCATCCGGCCTCATCATGATCGATTCCATCGTCATGGGGCGCAAGGAGCTCCGCGAGTCTCTCGAAGTGAGTCTGCTCCTGCAAGGCATCGGAGGACCGGACTACCTGGCCGTATCGCGCGCGAATGCGTGGGAGATCGGCTGCGACTATGACGATCCGGCGCGGCGCCAGGCGATCTTCGACGAATACATTCTGCCGCCATGCGAGAGCACGCCCCAGCACGTGGCGTTCTCGGCGCTGCGCAACGTCCTCGACCATGAGCCGGCGGCGGCGGCCGAGGCCTGCCGCATTCCCATGGCCTACATTTCGGCCGACGTGCCGCTGGTCAACATGGCCCGCGATCTCGACCGTCTCAAGGAGCTCTGTCCGCAGCTCGTCGTCGCCAAGACGATGCTGGCGGGCCATTTCAACACCATCGAGGTCGCCGACCAGGTCAATGCCATGATCGAGCGCTTCCTGGCCGTGGGCATGCGACCGCAGCATGCTTGACGCGGTCGCGGGCCGGTTGAACCGGATCATCCACACTTGCCGGTTGCAAAAGGTGCGGGGAACGGCATGCTCTACCCCGCATGCCCGCCAAGCCGCCCGCCCCCAAAGACCCGTCCGCTGCCGCCGAGGAGCCGCATTATCACGGCCATCGGGAGCGCCTGCGCGAGCGTTTCTTTAGCGCCGGCCCCGACGCGCTGAGCGATTACGAGCTGTTGGAAATGGCCCTGTTCGCGGCGATCCCGCGACGCGACACCAAGCCGCTCGCGAAGGCGCTGCTCAAGAAGTTCGGCTCGTTTGCCGAGGTCATCCACGCGCCCGAAGCGCGGCTGCGCGAGGTCGACGGCATCAAGGATGCCTCCGTCAACCAGCTCAAGCTGATCGCGGCGGCAGCCAGCCGCATTGCCAAAGGCGAGATCAAGCGCAGCATCGCGCTCTCGTCCTGGCATGAGGTGATCGATTATTGCCGCTCCGGCATGGCGTTCGCCGACAAGGAGCAGTTTCGCCTCTTGTTCCTCGACAAGAAGAACCAGCTGATCGCCGACGAGGTGCAGCAGATCGGCACCGTCGATCACACCCCGGTCTATCCGCGCGAGGTGATCAAGCGCGCACTGGAATTATCGGCGACCGCGCTGATCCTCGTGCACAATCACCCGAGTGGCGACCCGACGCCGTCGCAAGCCGACATCCAGATGACCAAGGCCATCATCGACATCGCCGCCCCGCTCGGCATCTCCGTGCACGACCACATCATCGTCGGCAAGGGCGGGCATGCGAGTCTGAAGGGGATGCGGCTGATTTAACGCATCCCTCCCATTACCGCTTCGAGGCGGAAGCAGAAGGATGATCGCCACATCGAAAGCTCCGCGCACCTCCGCGGGTCAGCCGCGAACCGCCTCGTCCGAGTTCACCACGCGAAGCCCCCTCCGCAATACTAATACAGGCGCTTTGCCCCATCGTCGATAACCGCCTGCACCTCGGCAACCGTTTCTGCCGTGTTCGAATGTGCCACGATGGCCTCGGCAAGCGACGGCACGTTTGCGCGATCAGGCCAATTTTCGGGACTCCAAAGCCGCGATCGCATCATGCACTTCGGGCAGTGCATGAAGGCTTCTTCGACGGTAACGACGAGGACGAGGTTGGGAGATTTACCGTTGATCGCTAACTGAGCCTGCAACGCGCTGTCGCGCACAATCCGGCCCTTCCCGCTCACGCGCAATGTGTCGCCGTTTCCAGGAATCATGAAGAATAGCCCGACCTCTGGATGGCTGAGCAAGTTCTCAAACGTATCGAGGCGATGATTTCCAGGACGATCGGGGACCGCAAGCGTCTTCTCGTCCAATACGGCGACGAAACCGGGCGGGTCGCCCTTCGGCGAGATGTCGATGCGGCCATCGCTCCCACGGGAAGCCACGACGACAAAGGGGCAAGCGGCAATGTATCGCCTGCATATGTCGTCAACGTAACTAATGATCTTGTTGCTAGCTCTCTGGCTCGGATGCCTGCTCAATTCCCTGAGACGCCGATGCGTCCTGATCTCCTCCTCGAAGCGAACATCCACGTTGAGCCTCCTTATTCGATGCGGATCCCCAGTTCCTTGATGATTTCGCCCCACCGGACCCGTTCCTGGGTCAGGAAAGCGGCGAAGTCTACGGAAGTTGAGCCAACCGCTTCGGCGGCGATGTCGGTCAGACGCTCCTTAACCGTCGGCTCTTGTGAAAGCGCGATGACATCGCCTTCGACCTTGGCCACGATCTCCGCCGGCGTGCCGGTGCGAACGCCTACGCCGTGAAAACTCGCCACGTCGAAGCCCGGAACCGTCTCCGCAACTGTGGGGTAGTCGGGGGCCAGTTGCGTTCTCTGTGCGCTCGTGACTGCCAATGCTTTTATCTTCCCGCCACGCGCAAGATTGATTGAGGCAGTGATATTGTCGAACATCACGTCGATTGTGCCGGACATCAGATCGTTGAGCGCGGGTCCGCTGCCGCGATAGCCCACACCGGTCATCTCGATGCCGGTCATGCGCTTGAATATCTCCGCCGCCAAATGGATGCTCGAGCCGACGCCCGGATGCCCGTAGTTGAGTTTGGCCGGATTGGACTTGGCCAACGCGATCAACTCCGCCACCGAATTGACCGGAAGATCCTTCTTCACAACGAGCAGGTTGGGAAGTCGTGCGACGCAAGAGATCGGCAAGATATCACGCTCGGGATCGTAGCTGAGGCGGGGGTACAGGAACTGGTTGGTCGCAATATTGACGGTTATCAGCAAAATCTGCGTCCCGTCCTGCGGTCCTTTGGCGACCCGGTCGTTGGCGAGATTGCCGTTCGCTCCGGCGATATTCTCGACGATGATCGGCACGCCCCACGCCGCACCAAGGCGATCGGCGACGAGCCGACCGACGATATCGCTGGTGCTACCCGGCGCGTAGCCTGCAATAATCTTGATGGTCTGGTTGGCGGGATAGTGTTGCTTGGCGCCGCCAGCCTTTGACGCGAATGCTGTTGCGGTCAAGCCTCCGAGGCATTGGCGGCGTGTCAACTTCACGGACCGCGGCATGATTTTCTCCTCGCGATGGGCGAACGTGATGACGATGCCAGAAGAACGGCCGACACGCTTTAGAGACACCTTAGGTTTTCCTTACAGCTACCTTCATTCTTTGGCGTTCAGGCGTGTTAAGATGGCTCTCGGAGCGTCAGTTCCAGCCAGGCAAGGCCGAGATGCGCTATCTATTTGAAGACTATGCTGCCGACACGGACAGGCGTGAACTGCGGCGTGGGGGAGCCCTCGTGCCGGTCACGCCGCAAGTTTTCGACCTCCTCGTTTACCTGATCCGACATCGCGAGCGTGTTGTCAGCAAGGACGATCTCGTCAACGCTCTATGGAACGGCCGCAGCGTGTCGGAATCGGCGCTGACCACCCCCATCAACGCCGCCCGGACCGCAATCCGCGACAGTGGCGAGACGCAGCGCCTCATCAAGACCCTGCCGCGGAAGGGGCTTCGCTTCGCTGGCATCGTGCGAGAGGAGCAATCGACCTCAACAGCCGTCGAGGCGGGCATACCATCCGCCCTCGCTCTTCCCGACAAACCTTCCATTGCCGTGCTTTCCTTCACCAACATGAGCGGCGATCCGCAACAGGACTACTTCGGCGACGGCGTAGCGGAGGAAATCATCACGGCACTCTCGCGCTGCGCCTGGCTGTTCGTTATCGCCAGAAACTCGTCCTTCTCCTACAAGAGCAAGGATGTCGATGTGCGCCAGATTGGACGCGAACTCGGGGTACGCTACGTACTGGAGGGCAGCATTCGGCGCGCGGGCAATCGGCTTCGTATCACGGCGCAGCTGGTCGAGGCGAGTTCGGGGGCGCACATCTGGGCGGATCGTTTCGAAGGAGATGTCAGCGACGTCTTCGATCTCCAGGATCGCATCACCGAAAGCGTCGTTGGTGCGATCGAGCCGAAGTTGCAGCTAGCGGAGATCGAACGCTTGAAGCACAAAGCTGGGCCTGACTTTGACGCTTACGACCTTCTGCTGCGAGCGCAGGCGCTTGAATATGAATTCACTGAGGCGAGCTTTGCAGCTGCGCTTGGCTGCCTGGAGCGGGCGCTGGCGATTGCTCCCTCCTACGCGCCGGCGATGGCGCTTGCCGCCTATTGTTATGCCGAACGGCACAACCAAGGCTGGACAAATGCCATGGACGCGGATGCGGCAACAGGCCTGGCTCTTGCTTCACGGGCCATTGAGCTTGGCAAGGACGACCCCAATGTCTTGTGGATGTCGGCTTTTGCCATCCGAGCGCTGGGGGCAGATGCGCACCGTGCACGGGAACTACTCGCTCGCTCGCTGCAATTGAATCCGAATTCTGCAATCGCCCTCACGACGGCTGGCTGGAACGAGGGCATGCTGGGCAATCCGGAGAGGGCCCTGGAGCTGCTGCAGCAGGCCGAACGACTGAGCCCTCGCGACCCCCGAGCATGGTACATGGCTTCGGCTGCCGCTCTAGCCCACTTCGCGGCCGGCGAGTTTGAAGAGGCCGTGGTCTGCGCCAAACGAACCTTGGCCCAAAATCCGCGCTTTACACGGACGTTGCGCGTGCTGGCGTCGAGCCTTGCGAAGCTTGGCCAAATAGAGGGCGCCAGGAAGGTCATCGCGGATCTGTTGAGAATTGAGCCAGATCTCACAGTCACGAAGCTTCGCTGGCGATTGCGCCACATGGACGAAAGCGTCCTGAGCCCATTCGCAGAAGGGCTCCGTTTGGCCGGATTACCTGAATAAACTGGCGCTGTCTTGATCGATCCGTGGTGTCTGCCCAGCCCGGCGCGAAGGCGAGCTTTCCGCGGACCGCCAGCGAAAGCGTATCTGCGACTTGCCCCTGCCGACGAATCGGACCGCGCGTCGTGAACAGTGGTTTCACGCGGCTGCGAATGAGAGACGCCACGGGGACGCCTCTCATCATGTTTGCGCCGGTCAGTGCGTTGCGAGCTCCAGATGCTTGCGCAGGCCATCATTGATTTGGTTGATGGCCGCTTCTGTCGAGGGCACGCGGCGCAGCGCGTTCAATGCCACGAAATCATGGATCGTGCCGTTGTAGCGAACCGCATCGACACTCACACCCGCTTCCTTCAGCTTGCGGGCATAGGCTTCGCCCTCGTCGCGTAGCGGATCGTTCTCGGCGGTGATGACAAGCGCCGGCGGCAGGTCCTTGAGCTCGCTGGTGCTGGCGCGAAGCGGCGACACATAGGGATTGTCGCGGGTCTTCGCGTCGGGCGCATAGAGATCCCAGCCGTATTTCATGAACGCGCGCGTCAGGAAGCGGTCGGTCCCGTAGGCGTGGTAAGATCCGGTATCGACACTGGCGTCGGTTGCCGGAATGAGCAGCACCTGGTAGCTGATCTTCGGGCCGCTGCGGTCCTTGCTCATCAGAGCCAGCGCGGCAGCCATGTTGCCGCCGACGGAATTGCCGGCAATGGCAATGCGGCTACCGTCCGCGCCCAGTTCCTGGGCGTGCCCGCCGACCCACTTCAACGCTGCGTAGCATTCTTCCAGCTGGGTCGGGAATTTAGCCTGCGGCAGCGGTGTGTATTCAACGAACACGCCGACCAGTCCGGTGCCGACCACGAGATCGCGCAGCAGGCGCTGATGGTTCTGGAAGTTGCCGACGAGCCAGACGCCACCATGGATGAAAAACAGCACGCCCGGATTGCTGCCCGTTTGCGCGGGCTTCATGATGTACAGCTTCACCTTGCGCCCGTCCTGGTCGATCGTCCGTTCGCTGGTCACAACGCCGGTCATGTCGACATCCGTCTGCGACTGTAGCGCGGTGAGAATTTCCTGCGGCTTCGGCTGCGGAAGCTCCCAAAACGGACTGGAGTCCTTGTTGAGCTTGGCCAGGAAGGCGCGAATCTGCGGATCGATCCGGGGGTCGGTAGCGGCGTCGGGTGCCGCGGCGAAGGCTGCGTGTGTCATGATGCTGGCTCCGAGTGTGAGTGCTGCGAATTTTTGAAAGCGGTTCAAGGGAATGGTCCTCCTGCCTTTCGAGAGGGCACTGGTCTCCGGTGCTCAAGGCCGTCGACGCGGTCGGTTGCCCGACACCGCGACGGCCCTTCTCACCGTCGAGACGAGCGTTTAAGCTGGGTTCGTGCGTCAATTCCCTGAGCCAGTGCTGAGAAGTTCTGAGGAATGCTCGACCAACGGGGGCCACGATGGCAGGGCAAGGCCCACGCGCCGTGTACGCGTCGAAGGCGTGGGAAATCGATCTTGACCGACGCGAGTTGCGGTCCCGCGGCGTCTCTGTTCCGATCGGGAGCCGCGCATTCGAGCTTCTGGAGGTTCTGGTTCAGTCGGGCGGCGAGCTCGTCAACAAATATCACCTCATCAACAGCGTATGGCCTGGCGCGGTTGTCGAAGAAAACACGCTCCATTTCCACATCTCTGCCATCCGCAAGGCACTCGGCGCGGATCGGGGCCTGCTCAACACGGTTTCCGGTCGGGGCTATCGCCTGCTGGGCAACTGGACCGTCAAGCAGTCAGGTGAGCCGGAGCATCGCGTCGATCCCGGACGCAAGCCAAGGCATCCTTATCGAACCAATGTGCCGATCGCGGCAGCGGCTCTGATCGGCCGAAGCGCATCAAAGCAACATCTGCTCAATGTGTTGTCGGCCTATCGCGTCGTCACGCTGACCGGCCCGGGCGGGATCGGAAAGAGCGCGCTTGCGCTGGAGGTCGCGCGCAGCCTCTTTCCAACATTTGAGGGCGATTGCTGGCTCGTCGAACTGGCCTCCTCGTTCGACCCCAAGCTCGTGCCGTCTGCGATCGTTCCCCTCCTTGGGTTGAAGATCGGCGGCAGCGAGATTTCCGCCGAGTCGGTGGCGCGGGCGATTGGTAGCGAGAAGGTCTTCCTTGTTCTCGACAATTGCGAGCACCTCGCCGACGCAGCTGCAAGACTCACGGAAGCGATCGTCCGCATTTGCCCACATGCGTCGGTGCTGACGACCAGTCGGGAGACGCTGCGGATCGAGGGCGAGTATGTCTATCGCGTGCCGCCGCTGGACGTGCCGCCACATCGGGAGAATGGGGCCGAGCTCGACGAATACAGCTCGGTTCGGCTCTTCACCGCCAGACTGATGGCGCTCGACTCCGGTTTTGCAGCGACGCCCGAAAATCTGCCGCTGATTGCCTCGATCTGCCGGCAACTCGACGGCATCCCGCTTGCCATCGAGTTTGCGGCGGCGCGTGCCGCGACGCTGGGACTTCAGCAAGTGACCGACCGCCTGAGCGATCGCTTCGGCCTGCTCACGGCCGGCCGCCGAACGGCGCTGCCACGGCACCAGACCCTGCGTGCGGCGCTCGATTGGAGCTATGAACTGCTGCCGGAGACGGAGCGGACATTGCTGCAGCGGGTAGCGATTTTCGTGGGCGGATTCACGCTCGAGGCGGCCACCGCAGTCATGGGCGACACCGGCGCATTTGCGTCCGCGGTTGCTGACGGCATTGCAAGCCTGGCGGCCAAGTCGCTGGTATCCCTGGACACGTCAGTGCCATCGGGCCGCTGGCAATTGCTCGAGACCATCCGCGCTTACGCGCTTGAGAAGCTGGCCGAGAGTGGCGACGCCGGGTTGATTGCTCGCCGACACGCCGAGTTCTTCCGCAATGCGTTTGCGCCGGCTGCCGAAAGCCCGCGCGTAGCCCTTGACGACCTGCCCCATTACATCAGGGACATCGATAATCTGCGCGCCGCGCTCGGCTGGGCGTTCTCACAGGACCGCGGCGACGTCAGCCTGCGGATCGGGCTTGCTGTCGCCGCCACGCCCGTTTTGATCGCAACGTCGATGCTGCCCGAATGTCATCGCTGGTCGGAGCGGGCTATTCTTGTCCTTGACGATGAGCGGCGCGGAACGTCCGAAGAAATGCGGCTTCAGGCAGGCCTCGGCTATTCGCTGACGTTTACCCAGGGAGGTACCGATGCAGCGCGCACCGCGCTGGAGCGAAGCCTCGTCATCGCCGAAGAGCACGGCGACATGCTCTATAAAATGTGG
>DATHMA010000072.1:0-26829 GCA_035487555.1 Bradyrhizobium sp.
GCACATCATCGTCGCGAACCTGCATCTTGCACCTGCGATAGGGTTGATCGTGCGAAACCCTAGCCCAAAGCAAAGGTTCTGCCAGCGGGATTTCCGGGGCAGGACTGCCACAAAGCCACTGGTTGCACGGCTTCCGGCGAGATAAAGTTCCGGGCATGGCAGTCACAGACATTGCGAGCAGAACCTATAATCACGGCTGGCGGCTGGACCCGATCGTGCGCAGCCTGCTCGACACCGATTTCTACAAGCTATTGATGCTGCAGATGATTCGGGAATTCTACCCGAGCCAGAAGGTGACCTTCTCGGTCATCAATCGCAGCCGGCACGTTCGGCTTGCCGAAATCATCGACGAGGCGGAACTGCGCGCCCAGCTCGATCATGCCCGCGCCATCCGCTTCACCAAGAAGGAGTTGATATGGCTTGCCGGTAATACGTTTTACGGCAAGACCCAGATGTTCTCGCCCGACTTTATCAACTGGCTCGCCGCGTTCCGTCTCCCCGAATACGAGCTTAAAAAGGTCGACGGCCAGTACGAGTTGCATTTCCACGGACCGTGGACCCACACCACCATGTGGGAGATCCCGGCGCTGGCCATTCTCAACGAGTTGCGCTCGCGCCAGGCGATGAAGGGACAGGGCCGGTTCGTCCTCGACGTCCTCTATGCCCGCGCGAAAGCAAAACTCTGGAGCAAGGTCGAACGGCTGCGCAAGCTGGATGGCCTGCGCCTCTCCGATTTCGGCACGCGGCGACGCCACGGTTTTCTCTGGCAGCGCTGGTGCGTGGAAGCGGTAAAGGAAGGCTTGGGGTCCTCGTTCACGGGCACGTCGAACGTGCTGCTCGCCATGGACAATGATCTCGAAGCGATCGGCACCAATGCGCATGAGCTGCCGATGGTCGCCGCCGCACTCGCCAATGATGACGAGGAATTGCGCTGGGCGCCCTACCGCATCCTCGATCAATGGAGCCACACCTATGGCGGCAATCTGCTGATCGCCCTGCCCGATGCGTTCGGCACCAAGGCGTTCCTGCGCGATGCGCCGGACTGGGTCGCCGACTGGACCGGCTTTCGCCCCGACAGCGCGCCGCCGATCGAGGCCGGCGAAGAGATCATCAAATGGTGGAAGCAGAAGGGCCGCAATCCCAAGGAGAAGCTTCTGGTGTTCTCCGACGCCATGGATGTCGGCTCGATCGAGGAGACCTATCACCACTTCGCAGGCCGCGTGCGGCTCTCCTTCGGCTGGGGCACCAACCTCACGAATGATTTCGTCGGCTGCACGCCGGACGGATCGGTCGATCTCAATCCGATCTCGATCGTCTGCAAGGTGACGTCGGTGGATGGCCACCCTGCCGTGAAGCTCTCCGACAATCCGGAGAAGTCTACCGGCAGCCCGGCCGAGATCGAGCGCTATCTGCGCGTGTTTGGCGATGCCGGCCGGGTCCGCACGGCGGTGCTGGTCTAGCCGTCTACAAGCGCGGCTGCCCCAGCAGGAACGCGCCGGCTTTCAATTCCGATTCACTCAGAGCGTATGGGCCGGGCTCCCATCGCGTCGCCAGATGCTTGATCACGACGAAATTCAGCATCCAGGGCTCTCCAACGCGCAGGATCGATGCGTGATCGCGCTCCTCGGGCGGCAAGACCATTGCCCTTGCCACGGCGCACTGCAATTTCATCGGACCGTGATCTGCCAGAATGACGAACTCTTCAGGGTCTAACGACATCGAGAATACCCTCGCGTTGGGCCGGCAAAAAAGCCGGCCAAGACGCCCCCGGTGCCCGAACGCAGCTTCGGTTAACTCTGGTTAATGACTGGTTAATTCGATGGCCGGACTGCGCGCAGACTGTGCATAACCCTGCTGCCGCGACCTTTTGCTTTCAGCGCATCGTTTTGCGCGCGCTCAGGATCCACCTAACGCCATTTCCCTGACCAGTTCATCAAACAGCTCCTTTGCCTTCCTGAAGCGCAACAGCGCCGCGGATTGTCCTGCCGAGAGCGAAACGAAATCTGTTCGGCCCTGTGCGGCTGAAGCCTCCCTTAACGTTCCCGCGAACCACGACTGGATGGGAAACGGCGGCAATCCGGCTTCGTGCGATCTCATATCATCCGAAAATCGATTGCGGATGCTTCGCGCCAAGCGTCCGGTGAACGCTTTCGTGAGCGCAGTGTCCTTTGCGCGCTCATCAAATAGAAGTTCTCGATGCTGAGCGGTTGCCGCTGACTCCTCGCATGCCAGAAATGCCGTACCGATCTGAACGCCCTTTGCCCCGAGGGCGATCGCAGCTCTGATCCCGCGGGCGTCGGCAATGCCTCCAGCTGCAATCACCGGTGCTTTGACCCGATCGGCAACTTGAGGGACCAGGGCGAAGGTGCCTATCAGAGAGTCTTCCGCAGGCCTGAGGAACGCGCCTCGATGCCCGCCGGCCTCGAATCCCGATGCAACGATACAATCGACGCCTGCGTCATCCAGAGCCGCGCCTTCGTCGGGAGTCGTCGCCGTCCCGATCGTGGCGATTCCTCTCTGGCGGCACTCCTGCAGGATCGATTGATCCGGAACACCGAAGACAAAGCTGAAGACGGGAGGCCTCGCCTCCAGCAAAGCCCTCAGTTGTGCTTCGAAGTCCTGTCCAAAACCCTGCGGGCGGGTTGGCCTCGCCATCCCAAGTTCGCGATAGTAGCCATCGAGGATCGCAAAATTCCGCTCCAGGGCCTCATCGCCGAGATCGGGGGCGCTGCCCCTGGGTATCCAGAGGTTGAGGGCGAACGGCTTTGTGGTGCGTCCACGTATCTCGTTGGCGATGTCCGTGATCTGTTTTGCGGTGAAGGTATGCACGCCAAATGAACCAAGCCCTCCCGCGTTTGAGACCGTAGCCGCCAAGGTCACCGAAGAGGCTCCGCCCCCGAATGGGCCCTGAACAATCGGATAACGGATTCCAAGACGGCTGCTGACTTCGGTCTCATGCCACATCCGACTACCCCGGCCCCTGTAGGCTTTTCCGCGACGGCGCTCCGGCATCGCGCCGCCCTCATTTACGACGATCCCTATTTCGACGGGAGGAAATCGTATTTGCCGCTTTGGCTGAGGAAGATAATGCACTCGTTTTCCGAGACGCATTTGGAGACGTGCGCTTCGCCGGCCTTCTGGAAAAAATAAGAGCCCGCGGGAAGGAGAATGTCCGGGTTGCCGGGTTTGCCGTTGGCGAACACGCCAGCAATGATGACGCCCCACTCGTCGCTGGTATGGGTGTGAAGCGGACTCACAAATCCGCCGGGCATCTTGAGGAACGTGCCGTGAGCGCCATGAGCATTATCTCCGTAGGCGGCTGCAGCCTTTACCTCGCCGTGAACGCCATCCGTGACGCCGGTCGATCCGTATTTGAGCTGAACCGTCGGAACACTCACCGAGATCTGGTCTTGCGGCTGGGCGCTAGCGGCTGACGCGAGCAGGGAGGCGGCGATAAGGGAAAGGCAAGCACGTTTCATTGTAACTCCATTTTCAAGGGTGGTTGGCGAGAACGTCGATATCGTCGGGCGATCAGGCGGCGCTCTGGTCCTGAATCAGCTCGACCTTGTAACCGTCCGGGTCTTCAATGAAGGCGATGATGGAGGTCCCGAATTTTACCGGACCTGGTTCGCGCCTGATCTTGACGCCGGCCGCGCGCAACTCCTCGCAAAGACCGAAGATATCGGCCACGCCGATCACAAGATTGCCGAACGCCGTTCCGTGCTCGTAAGAGGCTACGCCGTAATTATAGGTCAGCTCGATACCTGAACCCTTGTCGCCTTCTCCGTAACCCAGGAATACCAGCGTGTATTTTCCTTCGGGCACGTCGCGACGCCTTGTCTCCTGCATCCCCAATCGCGTGTAGAAAGCGACGCTGCGATCGAGCTCGCCGACACGGATCATCGTGTAGAGAATCTTGTTCATGGATCACCATTTTGAAGTTGGATCGAGCGACAGGCGCGTGTCAGGTCAGCGCAGAGGCGACCCATTGAGCCCACTTCAGTGCGGCGTGATCATCGCCACGCCGTGCCACGATCTGAATGCCGAGTGGCAATCCCTGCGGTCCCTCGCCCGCCGGAACCGTTACGCACGGCACGTGCAATGCAGTCCAAAGCGAGTTGAAGGACGAGTCGCCGGTCGAAGCCAAACCTTCGGGCGCTTCGCCGGTCGCCGCGGGCGTAATGAGGATGTCGAGGTCTCCGAGCGTTTCCTGAAAGCGATGACGCAGTTGTGCAAGCGTCGTCGCGGCCCTGGAATATTGCTCCCACGTCACGGACAGCCCCGCATCCAGCTGCTCGCGCAGCGCCGGACTGATCTGGTCGCGCGCATGTGCGAGCTCCCAGCCGAGCCCATGTGCCGCTTCGCGGTTGAGCACGTGCGGAAACGCTTCCAGCGCGGCGGCGAAATCGGATCGAAGCTCATGCTCGACGACGATGGCCCCCGCGCGCGCCAACGCTGCCGTCACATCGGTCAGCAAGCGCTCCGTCTCCGGCAGCGCCTTGTTCCACGTAGGGGAACGACAAACGCCGATGCGTGGAGCGTGCTCCGGCCTCAATTCTGGATCGCCGAGTTTCTGTCCGGATACGGCGCCGACAAACAGGGCGCAGTCGGCGACGCTTCGGGCGATGACGCCGATTGTATCGACGTTTTCCGCGACGAGCTTGGTGCCGCCGCGATTGATCAGTCCAAAACTCGGCTTGTATCCGACCACGCCGCAATAGGCCGCCGGTTTGATGAGGCTACCCATCGCTTGAGTGCCGTAGGCAAGCGGAAAGAACCTGTCTGCGACTCCTGCAGCAGAACCGCTGCTCGAACCGCCTGGCGTATGTTTGAGTGTCTGCGGATGAACCGTCGGTCCCGGCGTTCGGATCGCGAACTCGGCAGTAACGGTTTTGCCGATGATGATGGCGCCCGCGGAGCGCGCCAGACTGACCGCGGCCGCATCAGCGCGCGGACGCCATCCCTTCCAGATCGGCGAACCATGCTCAGTCGGCATTTCGGCGGTATCGAAGACATCCTTCACGCCGATCGGCAGGCCATGCAGCGGTCCCGGAACAGGCTTTGCGGCGCGCGCCTGCCCGGGATCGATGAAGGCGAAAGCCTGAACGTCACGCTCGCGCTCGCTGATGCGCGCCAGACAAGCCTCCAGCAGATCCGCCGGTTTCAGTTTGCCGGATTGAATGAGACGAGACGCCTGGGTGGCAGTCAGATGAGCAGGATCCATGACGTCAGCTTCCGGTGCATTGAAGACGCCCACGAAGCTAGGACTTGCTTTCACGTAAGAAAAATTAATACTTGTCATGGGACTCTTTAGAGAAATTGAACAATGGCTCGCATCAACCTGGACCTCGACGTGTTGCGGATGCTGGTGACGGCGCAGGAGCTGGGCGGCTTTAATCGAGCCGCCGATCAGATCGGCCGCACGCAGTCCGCGGTCAGTCAGCAGGTGCGCCGTCTTGAGGAGCAACTGGGCCAGGCCCTCTATCGCAAGAACGGTCGCGGCCTCGCCTTGACGGAGGCTGGCGACGTGATGCTCGCTTACGCGCGGAAAATTCTCGAACTCAACGACGATGCCGTGGCCGCAATTCGCGGTGTGGCCGTCGAGGGGACGCTACGGTTCGGGTTGCCGAGCGATCTCGCGGAAACCTATCTGTCGACGACCTTGGGCCGCTTCAAGCGTGCGCACCCCGCCGTCCTGATCGAGGCCGTCGTCGAGCGAAATGCCGTATTGCTCGATCAACTCGACAAGGGACATCTCGACCTCGTGCTTGCCTTCGGCGGCGAGGCACGAAATGACGCCCTTCGCCTGGCGGCGCTCCCCATGAAGTGGATCGGGCCTGCCTCCGGTCAAATCTCGTTCTCAGCGAATGAGCCCTTGCCGCTTGTTATGTACGGGCCGCCCTGCTTCTTCCGTCAAGCCGGCATAGATGCACTGGGCAGAGCCAACATCCCCTGGCGCACATCATTCACGAGCCCAAGCCTTCACGGGCTTTGGGCGGCCGTGGATGCAGGACTTGGAGTAACGCTGCGAACGGCGTTGGGACTACCTCCATCCCTTGCCGTTCTGGACGAGGATGCCGGGTTGCCGCCCGCGCCGACGATCGCGCTCTGCGTGCACGATGCTCGACGAGAACTCACTCCAGCGGCAAGCCGGCTGAAGAACATTCTGATTGACTCGTTGACGGCTACTCTTGCCGGTATTTCCCAAGCCGAGATTGCCAGTCATGAGCGCGTGCTTGGTGAAACCCCGGCCGTTATCTTGCAACACAACCAGGTCCGGTGAATCAGGGGCTCGGAAAGCTCCCGCTCTGCAGTGCTACGGCGGCCTCGTATGCATCCACCTCATGGGCGCTGCGTGACGGTGAATGAAGCACGACGCCTGAGCGCCCGGACCACGCCGCTCTTTGATGTCCGATTGTTCTTCGGACGCCTTTCTTCTGCGCGACCGTGCACCCGCGCGCGCCCCTAATCACGACGCCCGAACGCTGATGCGGTCGAACTGGGCCTTCTGCTCGTCGTTCAGCGAGCCGTAGAATTTCGACAGCGCAGCCTGCGTCGTGTCCAGCGCCTTCAGCATCACCTGGAGCCGATCCTCCATCGCCGAGAGGCGGCCGGGCGGCGTCAGGCTCTGATCGGGCTGACATTTCGCCTGCAGCATCTTCGCGGAATCCAGCGTTGCCTCGTCCAGCGATCTCAGTCCCATCTGTTGATCGGAATTGAGATGCAGCGTGCGCTCGATCCTGTCGATCGGCAGGCCGCTCTTGGTGCGTAAATCGCCCTGGCAGAGATCATTGAGATCGGCGCCGCGCTGCGGATGTCCCGCCTGCTCGCCCTGATCGACGGCGATGAAACGCTCGCGCTGCTCATCGTTCAGGGATTGATAGAACTTGTCGAGCGCGGGGCGCACCACTTCGACCGCCTTCAGCATCGCATCGACGCGTGAGCGCATGGCGGCGAGCCGGCCCGTCGGCGTGCTCGGCAGCTCGCCCGGACAGGCCTGCTGCATGATGTCGACGGCCTTCACCGACGCTGCCTTCAGCACGTTTAACAGATCCTGCTGGTTCTGATTGGGCTGGACCTGGTCGGCGATCTTCTGGATCGAGAAGTCCGTCAGTCCCTTGGCCTGCCCGGAGCAGATCCGCTCGGAGTTCGCCGACGGCGCCGTCGAACCGGTGGTCTGGCTGGCCCGGCTGGCGGCGCGGTCATAGATGCTTTCCGATCCCGCTGATCCCGCATAGGCGTAGGTGTCTTCAGACGCATAATATTCCGGCGCGTAGCCACCATAGATGCCGGCGAAGACATCGTCATAAGCGTAGGGCCAGAACGTGTCATAGGCGTAGGGCGAGAAGGTGTAGTCGACGAAGTCGTTATAGGCATAGGGCCAGAACAGCGGACCGACAAATCCGACCACGAAGCCTAGATGGTGATGGTGGTGATCGCGACGATCATACAGGGCCGACTGGGTGAAGTGGCCTCGGAACGTCGATTGCGACAGCGCTCCTGCGTCCCCCCTCCTTGACGCCTGCGGACCTGCGAACACCGAATTTCGAATGATCGGCGCCCTGCGCTGCTCGGGCTGGCGTTGCTCAAGGCGTGACAGGTCTCCTTTATCCCCCTTGATGCCAACCCTCTGGTTTTCTCTGGACCCGGCGGGACCTTGGCCAACGGGACCTTGGCCAACGGTTTCATGACCGTTCGGGCCAGGCCGTTGCCCCGCGACGGTCGCGGCCGGCGCATTCGTCTTTCCGTGCTCGAGGGCGTGCGCCTCGGCCGGCGAAGCGCCCTTTGCGCCGTGTTCGAGTTGGCGCGCGCCGCGCTCGGCGCTGAAACGTTGCCCACGTGCTGTTGCCATTGTTCCGCCATGCGGCCCACCTCGCCCCTCTGCGATGTGGGGAGTTTCATGATGAGGTGCGCTGCGAGCGATGGCGCGAGGCGCCTCGCGCGGGGCGGCAAAGCGTGGCCCACCATGCGGTACGGCCATGTTGTGCGCAGGTGCAGCGATATGGGGCGCGGCCATGTGCGGCGCTGGCGCTGCCATGTGCGGTGCGGCCATGCGCGGTGCGGCTGGCGCCGCCATGTGCGGCATCGCAGGCGCCCCATGTGGCATCGCCGGTGCAGCATGCGGCGCTGCGGCAGCAGGAGCGCCACCTCGCCCGCCTCCACCATGGGGAGGATCGGCCAGCGCAACGCCGGTTGAAAGGGCAAGCACGGAAACCGCAGCCATTGCTGCGCGGTGCAGATGCGACGACATCACCAGACTCCATAATAATAAAGCATTTAAAATGAAATGCGCCGGCGTTCGTCGCGTTCCGGTACCGCTTGCAAGAATTCGCCGCGGCGACGCCAAGCTGAACGGTCCTTCATCTTCCCGCTCACGGATTCGTCATTAACCGCCTGTTAGGGCCTCCCAAAACCCCCGGGAATAAACCCCGCCCTCTCCCGATCACGTCGTCGGTACCCAATCACGGGTCCTTGGAGAGAGCGCGATGAGCGACCACGATCACAACGACGAAGAACGCGGCTTAAGCCGACGCAAGGTGCTGGAATGCATGACCTGGGCCGGCACCGGCGTACTCTGGACGGTCACAGGCGGCGTGCCCCACTCGCTTGGCCTGGTGGAAGCCGCCAACGCTGCCGAGACCAGCGGCATGACCTTCATGCAGATTTCCGACAGCCATGTCGGCTTCGACAAGCCGGCCAATCCGAATGCGCTCGGCACGCTGGAAGAGGCGATCAACAAGGTGAAGGCGATGCCGAAGAAGCCTTCCTTCATGATCCACACCGGCGACATCTCGCATCTGTCGAAGGCTTCCGAATTCGACGATGCCGACCGCATCATCTCCCAGGCCAAGCTTGACGTGCACTACGTGCCCGGCGAGCACGATTTCCTTGACGAGGAGATCAAGTTCTACAAGGAGCGCTACGGCAAGGGCACCAAGGGCGCCGGCTACTATTCCTTCGACGCCAACGGCGTGCACTTCGTCGGCCTCGTCAACGTCGTCGACCTGAAGGCCGGCGGTCTCGGCAATCTCGGCGCCGAGCAGCTCGCCTGGCTCGCCGACGATCTGAAGGGCAAGTCGAAGTCGACGCCCGTTGTTCTGTTCGCGCACATCCCGCTCTGGACCGTGTATCCGGAATGGGGTTGGGGCACCGAGGACGGCGCGCGTGCGCTCGAGCTGGTCAAGGGCTTCGGCTCGGTGACCGTGCTCAACGGCCACATCCACCAGGTCATGCAGAAGGTCGAAGGCAGCGTCACCTTCCACACCGCCCGCTCGACCGCATTCCCGCAGCCGGCGCCCGGCACCGCTGCTTCGCCCGGACCGATGAAGGTCGAGGACGCCAAGCTTCGCAGCGTGCTCGGCATCGCCAGCATCGACTTCAAGCAGGGCCAGGACAAGCTCGCCATCATCGACGCGCCGCTGGCCGGCTAAGGGAATATCGCACATGATCAGAACTGTCTTCCGCAGCCTCATTCTGGCTGCGGCCCTGCTGCTTCCCCTCGGCGTGCGTGCCCATGCTGAGGAGATCAAGGTGACCATCGACAATTTCACCTTCTCTCCGCCGGAGCTGAAGGTGAAGGTCGGCGACACCGTGACCTGGACCAATCACGACGACATTCCGCACACCGTGGTTTCGGCGGGAAAATTCCGCTCCAAGACCATGGATACGGACAACACCTTCACGTTCACCTTCACCTCCGCGGGTGATTACAAGTACTTTTGTTCACTGCACCCGCATATGACCGGAATGATCACGGTTGAGTAACGGCCAAATCCAAGGCATCACCATCGTGCCCGGCCAGCGGCTTGCCGCCGGCCGGGCATATGCACCTTCTGCGAAGGTCGGACAGGCAAAGGTCGGGCAAGCAGCGATGCCGGTGAATACCGAAGACGAGGCGGAACGGGCGCAGCGCTTTCGCGAGGCGGCGTTGCCGCATCTGGACGACGTCTACACGCTGGCGCGCTATCTCTTGCGCGACGCAACCGATGCCGATGATGCGGTGCAGGAATGCTACCTGCGCGCGCTGAAGCATTTCGATACCTATCGCGGTCCGGCGATGAAGCCGTGGCTGTTCGCGATCCTGCGCAACGTCTGTCGCGCGGAATATGCCAGGCGCGCTTCGGCGCCCGCCACCGTGATCGACGATGCGGGCGAAGGCGCCGAACAGACGCCGATGTGGCACGAGGAGCAGCAGACGCCCGAGGCGGAATTGCTGCGCGAACGCGACGCATCGGTGATCCGCCGGCTGGTCGATACGCTGGCCGAGCCCTTCAAGGAGACGTTTGTATTGCGCGAAATCAATAATCTTTCTTACCGCGAGATTGCGGATACGGTCGGTGCGCCGGTCGGCACGGTGATGTCCCGTCTCGCGCGCGCCCGCGCCATGCTCCGTTCGGCATGGCTTGCGGAACAGGAGCAAGCGAAATGACCTGCGACGAGGCAAAGATCCTTCTTCACGCGCTGATCGATGGCGAGCTCGATGCCGGCCATGCGCGCGAGGTCGAAGCGCATATCGCGACCTGTCCGTCCTGCGCCGCGGAGCTTGCCGCCTACCGCCAGATGCGCGAGGCGATGGGCAAGGCCGACCTGCGTTTCACCGCGCCCGCAAGCCTGCGCCAGCGTATCGACGCCGCGTTGCCCAAAGCCGCGCCCAAGCCCTCCAACGTGACGCCGCTGGCAAGCCGCCGCTCGGTGCTGCGCGGGTTTGCGATGGGCTCCGCCCTGTCGGCGCTGGCCGCCACGCTCGTGGTCGGCATCATCGTGCGCAATGACGACCAACAGCTGATCGAATCCGAGATCGTCTCCGCGCATCTGCGCTCGCTGCAGCCGAACCACCTGATCGACGTGGTCTCGACCGACCAGCACACGGTCAAGCCGTGGTTCAACGGCAAGCTCGACGTCTCGCCGCCGGTGATCGACCTCACCGCACAGGGCTTTACCCTGATCGGCGGCCGGCTCGACTATGTCGATGCCCGCGCCATCGGCGCCGTCGTCTACAAGCGCCGCGCCCATGTGATCAACCTGTTCGTGGCACAGACCTCGAGCACCGCGCGCAAGCCGGCGAAGATCGAGACCATCCAGGGCTTCAACATCCGCCGCTGGAGCGACCGCGGCCTGAACTACTGGGCCGTCAGCGACATTGGCGCCGACGAGCTCGCCGAATTCGGCGATAAGTTCGAGGCGGCGGTGCAAGCGAGCAAGGAAGGTTGAGGTCGCTCGCGCCTCGTCATTGCGAGGAGCGACAGCGACGAAGCAATCCACGCTTCGGCAAGCGGCAAGCTGGATTGCTTGGCTTTGCTCGCAATGACGGTTGTTGCAACAGCTCGCCCGGAATTGAAAAACCGAAGGCGGCTTGAGCGTTGCCCTACGCCGACTTCCTCACTGCGTTGTCCACCAGCGTCTTGCCGAGCGACCAGATCGCGCCGGGGACCTTGTGGCTGCCGGCGATGACGGTGTCGAACGCGGTCTCGATCCAGCGGCAATCTTCCTCGGTGATGGTGAGCGAAGGCAGCAGCTTGATGGTGTGGCTGCCGTGGCCGGCGACCTGCGTGAGGATCTTGTGATCCTTGAACAGTGGCACGGTGATGAGCTGGCAGAACAGGCCCTTGTTCGCGGTCTCCAGCACGTTCCAGGAGGCCTTCAGCCGCAGCGATTTCGGCGGGCCGAACTCGACGCCGATCATCAGGCCCTTGCCGCGCACCTCTTTCATCAGCTCGTAGCCCGGCACCATGCGCGTCAGCGCCAGGCGAAGCTCGGCGCCGCGCTTGGCGGCCTGCTCGACCAGCTTCTCGGATTCGATGACTTCGAGCGTCGCGATGCCCGCCGCCATGGCGAGGTCGTTCTTGGCAAAGGTCGAGCCGTGCACGACGGCGCGGTCCATCTGGTTGAAGATCTTGTCGAAGATGTTTTTCCGCGTCAGCAACGCGCCGACCGGCACGTGGCCGCCGGAAAGCGCCTTCGCCAGCAGCACCATGTCGGGCTCGACATTCCAGTGCTCGATGGCAAGGAAGCGGCCGGTGCGGCCGATGCCGGTCTGGATCTCGTCAGCGATGAACAGCGTGCCGTATTTCTTGCAGAGCGCGGCCGCGCCGGGCAGGAATTCGTCGGTGGGCATGTTGACGCCCTTGCCCTGGATCGGCTCGACGATGAAGGCGGCAACCTCGCGCGAGGACAGCGCCTGCTCCAGTGCTGCCAAATCGTTGAACGGGATCGCCGTGCATCCCGGCAGCAGCGGCTCGAAGCCGGAGCGGAAATTCGAATCATCGGTCAGCGACAGCGCGCCGTAGGACAGGCCGTGGAAGGAATGCACGCAGTGGACGATGCCCGGCCGCCCGGTCGCGCCGCGCGCGAACTTGATCGCAGCTTCCACCGTCTCTGCGCCCGAATTGGCGAAGAACACCTTGTCCAGATATGGTACATATTTGAGCAGGCGTTCGGCGAGCACGCCAGCCAATGTCGAGACATCGAGCTGCACGAGATTCGGCAGATCGGCATCGAGCACGCTCTTAAGCGCCTCGCGCAGTGCCGGATGATTGCGGCCGATCGCAAAAACGCCAAATCCGCTCAATAGGTCAAGGTAGCGCACATTGTCGCGATCGTATAGGTATTGGCCTTGCCCCTTCTGGAAACCGACGTCGTAACCGATCGTTTTGAGCACGCGTACCAGCTGCTCGTTCAGGTGACGCGCATGCATGGAGCTGCGCTGCGTCTGGCGCTGCGCAAACAACTCGGAAACGTCTAGATTGGAACTTGGCATTGGCTACATACTTCGGTTGATGGCGACGTCGTCAACTGAAAACGCGCAATGCGGCGTTTTGCCCTTAATCGCACCATCAACGCAAGCACAGGTTTGAACCATGTTGCACTGCCCACGAAACATCGTGAAATCTGCGTTTTTTTTGTCCGTATTCTTACTGGGAACTGACATCAACACCGCCCTCGCTGCCGACCCGACCGGCGACTGGCGTGTCGCCGACGGCGTCGCCAACATCCGTGTCGCACAATGCAATGGCAGCATGTGGGGTGTCGTGGCCTGGGAAAAAGAGCCCGGCGGCCGCGATACCAACAATCCCGATCCGGCCAAGCAGAGCCGGCCGACACTCGCCATGCCGATCCTGCTCGACATGAAGAAGAAGCCCGGCGCCGATTCCTGGGAAGGCCAAGTCTACAACGCCAAGGATGGCCAGACCTACGCTTCCACCATCACGCCGCACGGCACGGATCAGCTCGAAATCCAGGGCTGCGTGCTCGGCTTCCTCTGCGGCGGCGAGACCTGGACGCGGGTCGGCCCGCCGATCCCCTCAAGCCCCTCCAACAGCATGGCCAAAGGCGCGCCCGCGCCGAAGGGCGCGCCGCCGAAGACGGTCGGGGCCGCCAATCCTCCCGCGCCCAATCCTTCCGCACCGAAGACCGCCGGATCGCCCAAGGGCCATGCGCCGACGGCGGATACCGTCGGCGACATCTGCCTACTCGGAGATATCGCGCGGTTTGCCCATTAGCGCAGGCTGGAACAGCAGCACGGCAGCGAGCGTGGTGACAAGCGAGAGCGCGAGCAGCTTGCCCATGCTC
Source organism: Bradyrhizobium sp. (assembly GCA_035487555.1). Taxonomy (GTDB): domain Bacteria; phylum Pseudomonadota; class Alphaproteobacteria; order Rhizobiales; family Xanthobacteraceae; genus Bradyrhizobium. Next base: position 13,570 of record DATHMA010000072.1, read on the forward strand.
GACGTGCCGGGATGCGAGGATAGCCACAGGCTGCCAAACGCGGTCGCCGTCGTCAGCGCGCTGAAAAAGATCGCGCGTGTGAGCGAGGATTGCAGCAGGTTCGTCCTGCCCGAACGCCACGCCACGATATAATAGATCTTGAAGGCGACGCCGATGCCGAGCAAGAGCGGCAGCGCGACGATGTTGGCGAAGTTGAGCGGCAGCTTGATCAGCACGCAGATTTCCATCGTCACGGCGCCGGCTACAAGCAGCGGCACCAGCGTCATCAGCACGTCGGTGACCCGGCGCAGCGTGATCCACAGGATGATGCTGATCACGAGCAGCGAGTAGATGCCGGCATGGATGAACGCCTCCACCACGGTGTCGCCTGACTTGAGGATCGACACCGGTCCGCCGATCGCGGTCGGCTCGGCCGCCAGCACGGCGCTGGCGAACCTGCGCAGATTGTCGTTGTCGTTGGGATCGCCCTTGGGCAAGGCCTCGACCCGCAACAGGCCGTCCTTGGCCTTCCAGGCGCGCACGATATCGTCGGGCAGCGTCTGCAAGCTGACGGGCTGGGCCTGCAGCGCGTTCTTCAACTGATCGAGCACGATCTTCAAGGGATCGACGAAGATCGCCTGCGCCTTGTTGCGCGTGGCCTCATTGGAATTGGCGAGCTTCTCCAGCGCATCCGCGAGGCGCCGTGCGGTGACCGCGCCCGGCGACTGACCGTCACCGGCGTTGCGGCGCAGGCTGTCGACCGTGCTCTTGAGCGCATCGACATTTTCCTGATCCGACGGGGCTGCGTCGATCGAATCCGGATTGAGCGCAGGCCCCAGCACCTTCGCGCCCTGCGCGATCAGCTTCAGCTTGGCCGGCTGATCATCCGGCACGAAGCTCTCGAGCCACTGCACGCGCAGCACTTCCGGCAGTTTCTCGAGCTTGTCGGCGATCCTCCTGGCGTCCGCGTCCGAATTGGTCATGACGTCGACGGCGTTGGCGCCGGTGTTGGGATCCTTGCGCAGGTCGAGGAAGGTCGCGATCGATTCCGCCTTCGGGTTGCGCAGGTTCATCGGGTTGAAGTCGAACCGCATGAAATAGAGCAGCGGCAGGCCCGCGATCGCAATCGCGAGCGTGCAGGTGACAATGGCGACGCGATGGTTCTCGAGGAAGCGATCGACGGGAGCGAGGAAGGCGTAGCCGACCGGCTCCAATTCGCCGGGCGGATTGATCAGCCTCAGGATCGCCGGCAACACCGTGATCGAGGACAGGAACGCAATGATCATGCCCGCGCCCGCGATCTCGCCAAGCTCGGAAATGCCCCTGTAGTCGGTCGGCAGGAAGCAGAGGAAGCCGGCCGTGATCGCCATCGCGGCGAGCGAGAGCGGCACGGCGACACGCTTCGCCGCCTCGCCCAGCGCTTCGACCAGATTGTCGTTCTTGAAGCGCTCGGATCGATAGCGGACGCTGAACTGGATGCCGAAGTCGACACCGAGACCGACGAACAGCACCGCGAATGCGACCGACAGCAGGTTCAGCGAGCCGACCAGCCAGAGGCCGACCGCGGTCGTGATCGACAGGCCGACAAACAAATTGAGGAACACCGCGAAGATGATCTTGCCCGAATGCAGCGCGAGCCAGAGGATGATCAGCACCACCACGACGGTGCCGATGCCGTTGGTGATCGCGCCGTCTTGAACCGTGGCGTACTCTTCGTTGGCGATCGGGATCGGCCCGGTCAGCCGCACCCGCGCTTGATATTTGCCTGGGAAGTCGAGATCGCTGGCTGCCTTGCGGATCGCATCGGTGGCGTCCTTGCCGGGCTCCAGCGCGCTATAGTCGATGACTGGCTTGAACTCGATGAAGGCGCGCTTGTCGGAATCTTCCAGCGGCTTGTCGCTGACCAGCTGGCGCCAGGAGAAGTTGGCCGTGCCCTTGTTGAGGACGTCCTCGACCGTCTGTGAAATCTGGTTGAACGGCCGCGTCGTGTCGTCGAGCTTGACCTCGCCGCGCTTGACCCCGGCAAGCCCGGTTTCGAGCGCGCCGGTGAGGCCCCGGATCGAGGGGTCGCCAGCCATGATCTCGATCAGCGGCGCGGCCTTCTCGAACTGGCCGGCCACCTCCGCGACCTCCTTGGTCGGCAGGAACAACAGCCCGTTCTTCTCGAAAAATTCGCCGGAGCCGAGCGGCTGCATGGAGACGAAGTTCGTCTTGTCGTCCCTCAGCTTCGCCTCGAGCGCGAGCGCCGCGGCGCTGGTCAGCTCAGGGGTCGGTGCCTCGACAACAGCCAGAATGGTGCTGTCGCGGTCAAACGCCTTGTCGAACTGCACGTCGCGCTGGCGCCAGTCCATCTTGTCCGAGATCAGCGTGTTGATGTCGGTGTTGATGGCGAAATGCTGGGAGGTGTAGTAGCCGGCCCCGACTGCGAGCAGCAGCCCGAGCAGCAGCGTGAACACGGCAAAGCGGACCGAGGTTCTGACGATCGAGACGACAAGACTTGTCAGCACATCTATTCTTTCTAATGTTAGCGGGCTTGCGGAAACGCGGCGTTGTTGAGCTGAGTTCCCCTCTCCCGGCTAACCTTGCTGCGGAAGAGTTTTTCCAAGGGAGCACAAACACATAGCGCGGGACTAGCCGGTTCCGCGTCGCGGCTGTATAGCCGGGAAACTAAGGTCGTAAAGTGACGAACGAGTGAGGGCACGGACTTCATCTTAGGCTTCAACTTGGGCTTCATCTTCCTGGACTTGCAGGTTAGTATCCAAGTACCATCCAAGGTTCATGCACGGGCGCACGACGGGGTTCCAGGGGGCTTTCGGGAACTCCACGGTCAGGCTGCCTTTTTCCAGCCGGTGAATTTTTGACAGAAAGCCCTGTGCCCCCATGCCGTTCCGTGCTGGGGGTCACAAACGGGGATGGTGCGGTTATTGCAAATATCGGCGTGCCGGGCGGCATTTTTGGGGACTGAAAGCGAGGAAAATTGAGTAACGGACGTCCCATTGAGGTGTTTTTGGCCCAACCGCGCGGTTTTTGTGCCGGCGTGGTGCGGGCGATCGAGATCGTCGAGCGCGCGCTCCAGAAGTACGGTCCGCCGGTCTATGTGCGCCATGAGATCGTGCATAACAAATACGTGGTCGAGAGCCTGAAGAACAAGGGCGCGATCTTTGTCGAGGATCTCTCCGAGGTGCCGCCCAAGGCGGTCACGGTATTTTCCGCCCATGGCGTGGCGCGGACGGTGGAGGAGGAAGCGGCCTTGCGGGGCCTGCCGGTGCTCAACGCCACCTGCCCCCTGGTCACCAAAGTCCACAATCAGGGCAAACGCTACATGTCGAAGGGCCGTTCCCTGATCCTGATCGGCCATGCCGGCCACCCGGAGGTCGAGGGTACCATGGGCCAGGTTCCGGGCCCCGTGCTGCTGGTCCAGGACGAGGCCGATGTCGCCGCCCTCACCCTGCCCGCGGACACCCCGGTGGCCTATATCACCCAGACCACCCTGAGCGTGGATGACACACGGGACATAATTGCGGCTCTTCACGCGCGTTTTACAGATATTCAAGGCCCGGACACCCGGGATATCTGCTATGCGACACAGAACCGTCAATCCGCGGTAAGGGACCTGAGCAAGCTCGTGGACGTTATATTGGTGGTGGGCGCTGCCAATAGTTCCAACTCCAACCGGCTCCGCGAAATCGGCACTGAGGCCGGGGTCGCGAGCTATCTCATCGCTGATGGCAGCGAGCTCAATCCGGCCTGGCTGAAGGACGCCAAGGCCGTAGGGATCACTGCAGGCGCTTCGGCGCCTGAGGTACTGGTGGATGACGTCATCGAGGCGCTCAGGCGTATCGGACCGGTGTCGGTCTCGGTGCTGCCGGGCCGAGAAGAAAATATCGAGTTCAGATTGCCTGCGCAGCTTGCGGCAGTCTGAGGTGCAGTTCTTCGGGGACCAAAAAGAAAGTACGTAATGGCTATACCCTTCTTCAAGGAAATGCGGATCGGCGGCTATCTGCTCAAGCAGAAGCTCTCGGGCCGCAAGCGCTATCCGTTGGTGCTGATGCTGGAACCGTTGTTCCGTTGCAACCTCGCCTGTGTCGGCTGTGGCAAGATCGACTATCCGGATGCCATCCTCAATCGCCGCATGACGGCCCAGGAGTGCTGGGACGCCGCCGACGAATGCGGTGCGCCGATGGTGGCGATCCCGGGCGGCGAGCCGCTGATCCACAAGGAGATCGGCGAGATCGTGCGCGGCCTCGTCGCGCGCAAGAAGTTCGTCTCGCTCTGCACCAACGCGCTGCTGCTCGAGAAGAAGCTCGACCTGTTCGAGCCCTCGCCATATTTGTTCTTCTCGGTGCATCTGGACGGCTTGAAGGACCACCACGACAAGGCGGTGTCGCAGAAGGGCGTGTTCGACCGCGCCGTGTCGGCGATCAAGGCGGCGAAGGCGCGCGGCTTCACGGTCAACGTCAACGCCACCATCTTCGACGGCCATCCGGCCGAGGAGATCGCGAAGTTCCTCGACTTCACCACCGAGCTCGGCGTCGGCGTGTCGATGTCACCGGGCTACGCCTATGAGCGCGCGCCCGACCAGGAGCACTTCCTCAACCGCACCAAGACCAAGAAGCTGTTCCGCGACGTCTTTGCGTTGGGCAAGGGCAAGAAGTGGAATTTCATGCATTCCGGCCTGTTCCTCGACTTCCTCGCGGGCAACCAGGAATATGAATGCACGCCGTGGGGCATGCCTGCGCGCAACATCTTTGGCTGGCAGAAGCCCTGCTATCTGCTCGGCGAAGGCTATGCGAAGACCTTCAAGGAGCTGATGGACACCACCGACTGGGATTCCTACGGCACCGGCAAGTACGAGAAGTGCGCCGACTGCATGGCGCATTGCGGCTACGAGCCGACGGCGGCAACCGCGGCGCTGAGCAATCCGTTCAAGGCGATGTGGGTGGCGTTGCGCGGCATCAAGACCACAGGTCCCATGGCGCCCGAGATCGATCTCACCAAGCAGCGCCCGGCGCAGTACATCTTCTCAGAGCAGGTTCAGAAGAAGCTCTCAGAAATTCGCCGCGACGAGACCCTCGCCGCCGAGCAGAAAGCTTCGACAGCCGCGTAGGCTCTTCAGCGCGCGGTTGAAGTCGAGACCGGTCGAGACCAGGGCGCGCAGCGCCCTGGGATTGCGCGCAATGCCGCGAAGGACCTTGCGCACATCGATATCGCCATTCGGCTTGATCGCGGCCCGTGCCAGTGCGGGCAAGGCCCGGCTGGCGGGGTCGCTGATGACGCGAAGCGCGGCAAAGGGAAGCTCATGCTCCGCCGCATAGGCAGCGGCGATATGGCTTTCCATGTCGACGGCGGCAGCACCCGTCACCGAGCGCAAGGCGGCCTTGCAGGCCTGCGCCACCACGACTTCCTCGACACCGGCGAGCCCGCCCCTGACGACGCGGCGGCGGCCGAGCGCGATGCCGGCGATCTGTTCTTCGGTAAGGGATAGCCCGGCCAGCCAGCGCGCATCGCCGAACATGACCTCGGTCGCCACCACGACATCGCCCGATTTCAGGGACGGATCGAGCCCGCCGGCGACGCCGAAAGAGACCACGCCGCGGATCGTGCTCGGGTCGAACACGGTGAGCAGCGCGCGCAGTTGCTGTGGATCACTGGATGAGCAGATGACGGCCATTCCGGGCCCGGCTGCGATGCGGGCCTCCTGAACCAGTCCTGTCACAATCAAGATCGGCCGCGGATCCACCCTACCCGCGGACGGCCCGTCCCCCGCCCCCAAATTCACATCCCGACCCCTACCACCCTGCTGTTGGTGATCTTCAAGTTGCGATACCGCGCCAGCGCCCATAATGGGAAAAACTTCGGATACCCATGGTAGCGCAGGTAAAAGACCCGTGGAAAGCCTGTAGCCGTGTAGCGCTGCTCATCCCACAGCCCTTTTTCCGCTTGTGTTGCAATTAGGTACTCGATGCCCCGGGCAACCACGGGATTCTCCACCTCGCCCACCGCCATCAGACCAAGCAAAGCCCATGCCGTTTGCGATGCGGTCGAGGGCGCGCGCTCCAAACCCTTGTAGTCGAGGCGGTAGGACACCGCGTCCTCGCCCCAGCCGCCGTCCTGATTCTGCACCGAGGCCAGCCACGCCACGGCCTTGCGGACCATCGGGTCGTCGCGGCTGATGCCGGCCACGTTGAGCGCGCACAGCACCGACCAGGTGCCATAGATGAAGTTCATGCCCCAGCGGCCGTACCAGGAGCCTTCAGGATGCTGCGTCCGGCGCAGATATTCGATGGCCGAGGCGACTTTCGGACTTTCCTTGGTCTCCCCGAGCTGCGCCAGCATCGACAGGCACCGCGCGGTGACGTCCTCGGTCGGCGGATCGAGCAAGGCGCCGTGGTCGGAGAACGGGATGTTGTTGAGATAATATTCGAAGTTGTTGACGTCGAAGGCAGCCCAGCCGCCATCGTCGCTTTGCATGCCCTCGATCCATTCGCGGCCGCGCGCGATGGCGTTGTCGTAATCGTGGCCGCCCTTCACGCGCTGCAGGCGGTCCATCGACATGACCACGACGGCGGTGTCGTCGAGATCGGGATAATGGGCGTTGTTGTACTGGAACGCCCAGCCGCCCGGCCGTGCGTCCGGCCGCTTCACGGCCCAATCGCCCTTGAGATCGAGCACCTGCTTGGGGACCAGCCAGTCCAGCCCCTTCTTCACGGATGCCATGGACGCCTCATCGCCGGCTTCCAGCATGGCATGCGCCGTCAGCGTCGTGTCCCACACCGGCGAGACGCAGGGCTGGCAATAGGCTTCGTGCTCGCTGATCACGAGCAGCTTGTCGATGCCGGCCCGCGTGATCGCGCGCGGCGGAAAGCTTTCGTCCTTGCCGAGCGCGTCGTACATCATCACGATATTGGCCATCGGCGGATAGATCGCGCCCATGCCGTCTTCGCCGTTCAGCCGCTCCTCGGTGAAAGCGAGCGCGGCATCGATCGCACGCTGGCGCAGGCTTTTCGGGAAATACGGTTCGATCGCACGCAGGATCACGTCGAGCGAGCGGAACAGGATGAACCAGCCCATGCTCTGGTGCGGCGCCTTTGCCGTCATGCCGATCGAGCGCGGATCCTGGAGAAACAACTCGTCGATGCCGACGCCCTTCGCATTCCTGGCCCGCGGCTTCAGCGCCGCCAGCACCATCAGCGGCACGATGGTGGTGCGCGCCCAGTAGGATATCTTGTTGAGGTGGAACGGCGACCACATCGGCAGCAGCATGATCTCGATCGGCAGCACCGGCACCGACCGCCAGGTCAAAACGCCATACATGGCAAGGGTAAAGCGCGTGAACACATTGCTGTTGATCGCTCCCCCACGCGCCAGGATCGCCTCGCGCGCCCGCACCATGTGCGGCGCGTCGATGGGGTTTCCGATCATCTTCAGCGCGAAATAGGCCTTCACGCTGGCGCTCATGTCGAAATCGCCGTCATGGACCAGCGACCAGCCGCCATGCGTGCCCTGGCGGCGCCGGATGTAGCTGGCGATCTTGGCCTCGAGCGCGGCATCGACCGGCTCGCCGAGGTGATGGCGCAGCAGCACATATTCGGACGGGATGGTGTCGTCGGCTTCGAGCTCGAACACCCAATGTCCGTCGGACTGCTGGAGATCGCGGATCGCTTTCGATGCGGAGCCGATGCTTCGCTCCAGGAGGTCGCGCTCGATATCGCGCAATTGAGTGGCGGCTTGCGTCTGCATTGGCAACGACCTCTACAAAGTCGCCTGCATTAGCGCATGGCGAGGACAAGATCGGCGGCGCGATCACCCGACCGCACCGATCCCTCGATCGTCGCTGGCAAGCCGGTATCAGTCCAGTCGCCTGCGAGGAACAGATTCTTACAGGATGTCACGGCGCCTGGCCTCAGCGCATTCTGCTCCGGCGTCGCCTCAAATGTGGCACGGCGCTCGCGCACGATCTGCCATGGCGGCAGATCGCCGGTGACGCCGGCGGCCTTGCAGACATCCTGCCAGATCGCGTTCGCCAATTCCTCGCGCGGCATGTCGACCAGACGATCGCCATTGCTGATCGTGACCGAAAGCCGCTGCGGGAATGCGAACAGCCATTCCACGAGCCCGCCGACCACGCCGAGGATCGGCGGCGCCCCCGGCGGCGGATCGAAGCGGAAATGCGCGTTCACGATGGCGCGGAATTTGGTCGGCGTCTTCAGGCCCGGCAGCAGGGATGCCGCCGCGCGCGGCGGCACCGCCATCACCACGGCGTCGGCGGCGGCCATATCGATGTGGTCGTCGGTGCCGAAGGTCAGCCCGGTGACCCGCGCGCCGGTGATCGCAAATTCGCGGAGCTCATGGCCGAGGCGAATGTCGGCGCCCTTGCCTTGCAGCAGCTTGATGGCGGGCTCGACCAGCACGGCGGAAAGCCCGTCGCGGGCGATCAGCGGGCGGCATGCCTGGCCACCCGCAAGCAGGGTCTCGCGCACGATGGCGCCGGCGAGGCCGGCCGAGCCTTCGGGCGGATCGACGTTGAGAGCGGCGAGCAGCAGGGGCTGCACCAGGCGATCGTACAGCGTGCCCTTGCAGCGGACGACGTCGCCGACCTTGCGGCTGGTGGATGCCCAGGCAAGCGGCGCCAATGCCAGATAATCGAGCAGGCCGGTGTCGGGGACGCGGCGCTCGTCGTCGAGGACCCAGAGCGGCAGCCGGGAGTCGCCGAGATCGAGCAGCCAGCGCTGGCCGGTCGTGAAATCGACAAACGGGAATTGCGCGACCTTCGGCCCGACCAGGCCTGCCTCGGTGCCGATCGAACGAGCATAGGCCAGCGCGTGATGGTTGGCCGACAGCAGCAGGTGATTGCCGTTGTCGATGGTGAGGTTGGTCGCGGCATCGAAATAGGAACGGCAGCGCCCGCCGGTCTGTTGCGTCGCCTCGTGGATCTGCACCCGGTATCCCGCGTTCGCGAGCCGCACGGCGGCCGAAAGGCCCGAGATACCGGCACCAATGATATGAACTGTCTTTTGCATCAGATGAAAGCGTAACGGAAAACGATACCAAGCTTCGTGATCTTGCTCACGCGAACGGGTTCGCGGGGTGCCGCAAATCCCCGCTTGAGCAGCAATTCGAGGATCGTGCCATAATATTTGCCCATGATCTGCGGCGCCCGCACCGCGCGGCGCCGGTTGCGCTTCATGATGATGTCGGCCTCGGCAAAGTGCTTCTTCGCCCGCTCGGCAACCGGCTGGCAGACTTTCGGCAGTGCGCGATCGGCAACCACTTTGACGGGATCATTCGAGGTGATGCCGGCATGAAACAGGGCCTCGCGCGGCAGATAGAGCCGGCCGAGGCCGGCGTCCTCGTCGATGTCGCGCAGGATGTTGGTGAGCTGCAGCGCGCGGCCGAGATGATGGGCGAGCAGGACACCGTCCTCGCGCGGCATGCCGAACACATTCACCGACAGCCGGCCGACCGCGCTCGCAACCCGGTCGCAATAGAGGTCGAGCGTCGCCATGTCGGGCGCGCGGATGTCCTGCGGCACGTCCATTTCCATGCCGTCGATGACGGCAATGAAATCCTCGCGCTGCAGGTCGAATTTCTTCACCGTGGCGACGTAGTCCTTCAGATGATCAGGCGGATCGCCGCGATAGAGCGCATCGATGTCGTCGCGCCACTGCTGCAGCGCCGCCAGCCGCTCGGGCCGCGGCCCGTCTGAATCGGCGATGTCATCGACCTTGCGGCAGAAGCTGTAGATCTGGAACATCGCCTCGCGCTGCGAGGCCGGCAGGATGCGCATCGCCGAATAGAACGAGCTGCCGGACGCCGTGCTGTTGTAATCGGCCTGATTGGCCGTCGCTTCCATCGTCATGCGCCGGCCGCCGGTTTGGAGACAGGATGGCGGCCTGCCAGACGGCGCATCACCTCGCCGCCGACGCCGGCGAGGCTATAGCCGAGCAACTCGACCGGGCCTAGGTGCACGCGCTCGCTCAGGGGATCGCGGACTTGCAGCATGCGCACAATCCTGTCGGCAAAGGCCTGGATCACCGAAATCTCGATGCCGAGCCGCATATCCTTCACTTCTGCGCTCAACATCCGGCTCTCACCCAGCAGGCTTTGGGTGCGCACCGCGAGTGCCTGCAGGCATTGCAGCAGCGCGGGCGACGACTTCGCCTCGCCCAGCATCTCGACGGTTGCCCCCGAAGCGGCCAGCGCATCGCGCGGCAGGTAAACACGGTTGAGATTTTTGTAGTCCTTGGCGCAGTCCTGCAGATGGTTGTTGATCTGCAACCCCGCGCAGAGCGCGTCCGATGCGGTCCAGGTCGAGGTGCTCTCGCCGTGCACGTCGAGCATGAAGCGTCCGACCGGCATCGCCGAATAGCGGCAATAGTGGATCACCTCGTCCCAGTTCTCGTAGCGCAGCTTGGTCACATCCATCCGGAACGCGACCAGCACGTCCTGGGCATGGCGCGGCGACATTCCGCGCTCGGCGAGCGCGTTCCTGAGATTGACCGCTTCCTTCTGGCTGTCGCCCTTGCCGAGCAGTTCGGCCTCGAACAGGTCGAGATAGCGAAGCTTCTCGTCGGCTGCGAGCGTGGCATGGTCGGCAATATCGTCGGCGGTACGGACGAAATTGTAATAGGCGAGGATCAGAGAGCGGTGCCGCGGATGGATGATCCACGACGCCACCGGGAAGTTCTCGTCACGGTGAGTCTTGCCGGATCGCAATTCGGCTGCGGTGGTCATCGGAACTGGCACTGACTGGTTTCTGGGCGCCCCCCATATAGGGGAATACGCCGCCAAAACCAATGCTATCTCTGCCCCCTCGCGACCCGGCGGGGACCGTGCTTACTGACCGTGGCCCTTGAGCACCGCGTCGCAGGCCGGGCTGATCTTGGCGCGGTTCTGCTGCAGGCAGGACAGGACCACGAGATCGCCCTGATCGAGCACCGCACGGCAATGTTTTTGTGCGTCGCGCGTGCAGGCTTTCTGTTCGGCATCCGTGCCGCGCGCTCCCTGAGCCATCGCTTCAGTTGGAATGGCTCCGGTTGAAACGGAAAGCGATAGCAAGGTGAGAGCCAGGAGAGTTTTACGCATCGTGGTCCTTCATCATTCTGATTGAAGACAAGTCCGTCCCGGATCGCGCGCAAGGCTCTACCCAAGGGGAAATGTGCTGGTTGGAATTGCCGCCATTGGTGGGCGGTCGAGAGTGCACAAGCGCCGGAAAATGCGGCCAAATTTGCGACAGCCGACGCTTTTCGGCAGGTTCATTGGCACATATAAGCGTTTGATACGAGGACATAATTTGACGCAGGCCGTTTTTCTCGCTTGGCTGTTGCAAGCCTGCACTTAGACCTTTTGGATCGGAACCGTCAGCTGTCGCAAAACCGCTTGGATTTTGTGCCTTTCCTGAGGCGAAAGGCGGCGTTCGAAGCAACGGCCCAAGGCCGACGGACGAGGCCGACGACAAGGCCGGCGATCGGGGATTTGGCTGAGCCCGCAAAAGGCCTGTCATTTGAACCTAACACTGTACGGCGACACTAAAGTTCGATGCGGCGAGACGGTCTTTTCAAGACGTCCTTTTGAATGGGAAAACTCACAATGAAACTGTTTGGCTCCAGTCTGTTTGGACAGGCGATCACGGCTGCCGGTGTCGGCGCTGCGCTGATGTTGTCGGTGTCGACTGGCCAGGCCCAGTCGTCCGGTCCGTTCGCAGGCTTCGACGGCGCATGGTCCGGCACCGGAACGGTTTCGCTGTCCGACGGCTCGACCGAGCACATTCGCTGCAAGGCCAGTTACAAGGTCAACGGCACCGGCATGGGCCTCAAGCAGAAGCTGGACTGCGCCAGCGACAGCTACAAGTTCGACCTGACCAGCGACGTGACCTCGAACGGTGAGCGCATCTCCGGCAACTGGAGCGAGGCCAGCCGCAATATCTTCGGCAATTTGCAGGGCACCGCCGGCGGCGGTCAGATCGACGTGTTCGTCGAAGCCAACGGTTTTGCCGCCACTCTCGTCCTGCGCACCAGCGGCAACAAGCAGACGGTTGAGATCTCCTCCAAGGGCGAGATCCGCGGCGTCAACATCACGATGGTGAAGGGCTAAGCCCCTCTCCTCGCGTCGATCGGCATCGAAATTCGAAAGCCCCGGCCCTGCGATCAGGACCGGGGCTTTTGCTTGTGGAGTCGTCGAACGGGAAAACCGATCAGTTCTGATCGTGATCAAGCTGCGTTCGAGATGCGCATCTCGACGCGCAGTCCGGCAGCCGTGATCATATTGACCAACGTATCAAGTCCGAACAATTCGATCTTGCCGCGCATGAGATCGGAAACTCGCGGCTGTGTCACGCCGAGCAACTTTGCCGCCTCCGATTGGCTTAGTTCGGCGCGAGTGATGTGATCCTTTAATGCCATGATCAGCGCCGAACGCAGCTTCATATTCTCAGCTTGCGGAGGCGTGTCTTCGATAGCGTCCCATACACTGGAGAAGCGCTTCTTGGTCATCGGGCTAGCTCCTTCACCAGATCGCGGTGCTGTTTGGAAGCGCTCGCAAATCCTCGAAGGCGCGCCCTGGAACTCGATCGGCTTTACCACGGCCAAAATACAAAACTTTGTATAGAAGGCCATTCCGCCGACGAACGCTGGTCGCGTGCTGCCTGATGCTGGCTCAGACCAAGGCGCGCATTCAAACGGCACAGAAAGTCTGCTGTTGGTGGCTGAGCAACCCGCTGCACAGTCGGACCATTGCCCGATTTTGACCCATTAGCGGACATTGGCGCAAAGGACCGATGGACGATGTCGATAAGCAATAACGATCAAGTGTATCCGCGTGATGTCGCGCCGCCCCGCTTGAGAAAAGGCGTTTTACCGACGGATTCCTGCGAGTTCCCCGATCGATGGGGTCCCGCGTGGCGCTGCCTCGTGGCGAAATGTTTCAACCGTAATAATTGCGAACTGGAAACGCCGCGGAAAACCTCCAAATACGCCTAACGCCGGGTGAGGCGTCGCGTTTGGTTTAGGCTTTTTTCGGCTCTTGCCGCAGCATGGAGCTTTCCTCGTGGTATCGGTGCAACCTATCGGTCTTTCGCAACTAGAGTTGCAGCCACCCAATCGCGGCGGCGAACACATCGTTCCCGGTGGCTTTTCGAGGAGCATCCGGCCCTCCGCCGCTGTCGCCGACCTCGTCGAGGCGATCTGGGATTGGGACATTCCGGACGGCGATGCGGCGACGGGCCTTACGATCAAGATACCGCCGAGCACCGCGCCGTATTTCGTCGTTCAATACCGCACGCTG
>DATHMA010000073.1:0-11370 GCA_035487555.1 Bradyrhizobium sp.
CCTCGTCGGCCCACAGGATCGATTGGTCGAACCAGAACCGCGACACGATGCCGGTGAGCACGATCGCAAGCTGGATCACCAGCGCGATCACCAGGATCGCGCGAAACGCCAGATCGACGAAGTTCAGCGCGGCGCGCACGCGGTCTGCGACCGGACCGCGGCGGATCGCGGGCTTCGCCAGATGGGCCGCCGCCGCAAGCTCGCCGTCGGCCAACGGCGAGAGCAGCTCATGCATGCCCGATTTCCTTCAGCACCGCGTCATAGAGGTCGGCGCCGATGATGTCCTTGAACTGCGGGTACACGCTCTCGGTGGCCTTGCGGTAGGCCTCGCGGTTCGGCTCGACGATGGTCTTGCCCTTGGCCTTGTAGCTCGCGAGGATTTCGTCGCTCCTGGCGGCGACCGTGGTGCGCCAGTCCTTGGTTAGATTGACGCTGGCGGCACGGATGGCTTCCTGCGCGTCCTTTGGCAGCGTGTCGAACTTCGACTTGCTCGCCATCATGACGCCGACGTTATAGACCTGATTGGTCAGGTTGATGGTGGTGACGATCTCGTCATGCTTGGTGGCGGCAAGCGAGATCATCGGCGTCTCGACGGCGTCGATGACGCGCTGGGACAGCGCGAGATAGACTTCGGTGAGGTCGATGGCGACCGGGCTCGCGCCGAGCGCCTTGAACGTGGCCGCGAAGATCGCGCCGGGCTGGACGCGGATCTTCAATCCCTTCATGTCTGATGGTTCCGCCGCCTTGCGATCGATGGTCGACACCTCGCGCCAGCCCCAATGGCCCCAGCCGAGGCCATAGATGCCCTTGGTTGGCAGCATGTCCATGAACTTGGCGCCGGTCGGGCCGTCCAGCAATTTCTCTGCGGATGCGGAGTCCGGGAACAGGAAGGGCAGGTCGAGCACCTGGAATTTCGGGAAGATGGTGTCGATGAAGCCCGAGGTGTGGGCGCAGAAGTCGATGATGCCGGTCTGCAAGCCCGTCAGGATGTTGGTGCCGCTGCCGAGCTGGCCGATGCTGAACACCTGGATGTCGATGGCGCCGGAGGTGCGCTTGGAGACATCGTCCGAAAAACGCTTGAGCACCTCATAGAGCGGATGGCTCTGGGTGTCGGCGAAGGTCAATTTCAGGGTGGTAGCGGCGGCAGCCGATCCGATCCGCCCGACGAAAGGCATCGCCACCGACGCCGCGACACCGGTCAGTCCTGCCTTCAAAAGCTTGCGCCGCCCGATCATGGAGACTCCTTGGTTTCTTGCCCTGATTTTCTTGTTCTGTCCGCGCCAATCGGCGTTGGCGCGCAAGTAGCACGAGTTCCCGCTCCATGCCTATCGTCCGATAGCATGGGTCGGCGGCTAGCCATGTATTTTGGGGCCGAGGTGGTCGCGATTCCCGCGACCTGTTGTCGCTGAGTGGTCGGCTCACTCCTGCTCGATGCCGGCGTCCTTGATCACCTTCGCCCACTTCGTGTTGTCGACCTGAAGCTTTTCGGAGAAATCGGTAGCCGAGCCGCCAAGCACGACGCCGCCTTCGGCCTTGACGCGATCGGCGATCAGCTGCGATTTCAGCGCCGCATTGCCGGCTTCGTTGAGGCGAGCAACGACATCAGCCGGTGTGCCAGCGGGCACGAGCAGGCCGTACCAGGTGCCGGCATTGAAGCCGGGATAGCCTTGCTCTGCGATGGTCGGAACGTCAGGGAGTACCGGGCTGCGCTTGAGCGCTGACACCGCGATCGCGCGGACTTCGCCGCTCTGGATCAGGCCGAGTGCGGTCGGAATCGACGACAGCATCAGGGGAATGCGGCCGGCGGCGACGTCCAGCAGCGCGGTGTTGGCGCCGCGCGAGGGAATGTGGTGCAGCTTGATGCCGGCGCTGCGCGCGAAGAGCTCGGCGGTGAGATGCGAGACGGTGCCGATGCCGGGCGTCGTGACGTCCATGCCGTCGGGCATCTTCTTCGCCGCGGTGACGACGTCGGCGAGCGACTTGTAGGGCGAGCTCGCCGGCACGATCACGACATTCGGCGCGTCGGCGAGCAGCACGACCGGCGCGAGGTCCTTCATCGGATCATAGGGCAGGCTGTGGTAGAGCGATGGATTGATCGCAAGCTGCGAAGTCTGGCCGAGCACGATCGTATAGCCATCCGGCGGCGACTTTGCGAGCAGGGTGACCGCGGTGTTGCCGGCGGCGCCCGGCTTGTTGTCGACCCAGACAGTCTGCTTCAAGGTCGTCGCGATATTTTCGGCGAGCAGCCGCGCCACTACATCCATGCCGCCGCCCGCCGCGCCCGGCACCAGCAGATGGATCGGGCGTTCGGGATAATCGCCGGCGGATGCGGCGACGGCGCCGAGCAACACGAGCGAGGTGGCGCCGGCTGCAATCCAGGCGGTTGTACGCACGGGCTTTGTCATGGTCGCTCTTCCCTTTGCAGTTTTTAAGAAGCGGCGGTTGACCCGCCGTCTTGCTGTTGGCGCAAGCTTCGCCGCATCAACGCTTTCGCGTTGCTACGATGGATCAAGCGCTGGCCTTGACTGGCACAAGCCCCGTTTCAGTGCCGGACTCCGGCACGGAGCTGCCGTACAAAAGACCTTCCTGCAGCTTCGGCATGGTCTGCGGCAGGTTGAGAATGGGTAGTCCATGCGTCGGCGCGATGGCCTTCACATCAAGCTCGTCGCACAGCCATTGCAGGCGATCGACGTAGTTCCGCATGTCGGTGAATTTGGTCCAGAACAGCGCGCGATCGGCGAACACCGCCGAGACGTCGGCGAGATCGAGCGAGGTCGCCTCTTCGGCGATCAGGCCGCAATGGCCGTCCTCGTGGTAGTGGCTGTAGGCAAAGCCGTCGCCTGGAAACAGCACGCGCTCCTTGGTGTCGAACCCCCACCAGGTGGTGCGCAGGTCGCGGATCACGGGCTCGACCGCGACGAAGGTGCGTCCGCCGAGGTCGATGGTATCGCCAAGCGTCATCGGCACCATGCGGTCGGCGAATTGCGGAAAGGCGAGATGATAATCGCTCATGTCGCCGCACAGGATCGCCTCGGGATAGCGCGCCAGCACGCGGCCGAGCCCGCCCGAATGCGGTGTCTCCTGATGCGTGACAAACAGATATTTCAGTGGCGCGCGGCCGACGAGCAGATCGCGCAGCTGCTTTTCGATCATCGGGAAATCCTTCGGGTGTCCCGTCTCGATCAGCATCGAGGCTTCAGTGCCGCACAAGAGGAAGGCGGCGTTGTAACTATGATAGATCTTGCCCTTGGCGCGCTGCTCCAGGCAGTCGCCGAGCCAGAACACGCCGTCGGCCAGCTCGCGCGGCATCGGCTTTGAGAGATTGGGCATCGCTTACCTCAATTCGTCGCGGTCGACATAGCGCGGCTTGACCACGCTCTGATCGAGCCCGGCCAACACCTGGTCGAACATCCTGTATTGCCGCTCGACCAGCGCGCGGCCGCGCAGCACGCGGCCGTAGCCGGGCGCAATCGTCTCGATCGGATATTTTTCGAAGATGGTGGCGAGCTTCTTGCGCAGCTCCGTGGTCTTGCCGCCTTCGAGCCACCAATAGCGGGTATTGAGGAGAAAGCTTCGGATGTGCCCCGCCGTGGTCTCGCATTCGGCATCGGTGATCGACCACGGTCCGTCCGGGCTGTCACTCCATTGATGTGAAAAACTGTCGGAGGTGAACAGCGTCCGGGTGTTGTAATCGAACATCCAGCGGGTGTTGATCAGGCGGATCGGCGCCTGGAACACTTCGAGCGGGCGCGCGTCGCCGACGCGCAGCGTTTCGGCGCGTGACACCAGCGTGGTCTTGAGCGAATAGGGCCTGACATCATTGGCATCGGAGCGGCGACCGAAATCGACCCAGAGTGCTGCGTCCGGATTGCCGGAATAGCACTGCTCGACATTGAAGCTCTGCGCGATCGCCTCGACGTTGCAGACCGACATGTATTCGTTGATGCGGAGCGGAAAGACGGAGAGCAGCGTCTCCGGCGTCGTCAGGATGCGGATTTGCCTGATGATCGAGGCTTCGTGCGCCGACAGGCCGCTGTCGAGCAGCAGCGCGCGATCGCCCTCCTTGACGAGATAGCAGTTCGAGACCGAATAGCCGCGGGCATTGGCCGGGTAGGCGCTGACGCGGCCGTCGAGCTCCAGCACGTTCTGCAGTGCGTACAGCTTGCCGTCCACGATGGTCTCGATGTTGCTCTTCTCGATCAGGCTGCGGCCGACCGGGAAGACCGGCGGCTTTGTCTGCAGATTCATTGACTTGATTCCTGGGCTTGGTTCCCTCCGGCGCGAATAAAACGCCGGCGGCGATCAAGCGAGTGCGGGCCTTGCCGGGTCAAACGAATTAATGTCTAACCATTGTGAGAAAAACGCACAATGAAACCGCCAGGCGGCCGATGCCTCTGCCACCGCTGAACGCGATCAAGGCCTTTGAGGCTGCCGGCCGGCTGGAGAATTTCAGCAAGGCGGCGGCCGAATTGAATGTCACGCCCGGCGCTGTCAGCCGGCAGATCAAGAATCTGGAGCAGCATCTCGGCGTCGACCTGTTTGCGCGGGTCGGCAACGAGGTGCAGATCACCGCCGCCGGGCGGCTCTATCTCGGCTATGTCAACGAGGCCTTCGCCAAGCTCGAAGGCGGCACGCGCGCCATCAGCGCCGACCATGCGGGGCGGCCGCTCCACATCTGGGGTTCGCGCTTCTTCATCCGGCTCTGGCTGCTGCCGCGACTGCCGGACTTTCATCTGCAGTTTCCCGATCAGGAAGTGCTGATCACGACCGTGCGTCCCGACGAGCCGCTGCCTTCGGAGTTCGACGTTGCGATCATGCTCGGCAAGGGAGGCTGGCCCTCGATGCGCACGGACCTGCTGTTGCGGCGGGTGCTGATGCCGGTTGCCAGCCCCGTCTATCTGAAGTCGGCACCGCCGTTGAAGAAGCCAGCCGATCTTGAGCAGCATACATTGCTGGAGACATCCGCCGGCCTCGACCAATGGAGCCGCTGGTCGGCAAGTGCGGGGGCGGGATCACTGGGGCTCGCGCGGCGCATCACCTTCACCAGCACCGATCTCGCTTATAGCGCCGCGCTCGACGGCCTCGGCATCGCGCTCGGCCGCCGCGGTTTTGTGGAGAACGATCTGCGCAAGGGCAATCTGGTGCAGCCCTTCGCGCAGACGGTCGATGCCGGCGACGGTTTTTATCTGATCTATCCCGACCGCCACCGGCTGCCGGCGCGTGTGCGAAATTTCCGGAAGTGGATCGTCGCGCAGTTGCAGGCGGAGCAGGCGGATTAATCCCTTTCGATCCGCTTCACCGGGGCGTGGGTCGGATGCGATACGGCGGAGGGATCGGCCATGTGCGGGATACGCTGTTCGAGATGCTGCACGACGCGGAAGAACGTCTCGATCGATTTGGCATCGAGACCCGCGGTGAGATTGTCATGGCGGCGCAGGATTTCGTCGAAGCTGCGGCCGAGCAGCGTAATGCCGGCCATCGACAGGCTGATCTCGCTGCGATTGCGCGTGCTGCCCTTCACAGGCGCGATCTTCACCAGCCCCTTCCTGGCAAGTGAAGTGCTCTCGCGGCTGACCACGGCCTTGTCGAGATGGGCCCTGGTCCAGATGTCGTAGGCGCTGGCCGGTCCATATTCGCGCAGGAATGAGAGGATGCGCCATTCGGCGAGCGACACGCCGTAACTCTCCGGGAAGAACACATTGGCGTTGGCGCGAAGCTTCGCCACCAGGCTCGACAGCACGGTCGGCACGTAGCGCTCGAAATCGATCACGAGCTCTTTCGCTAGTTCCTGGCGCGCCGCGCGCGATTTGGCGGCTCGCGTCTTCACGCTTTCACCAGCTTTGTGCGCGCGATCAGGATCAGCACCGCGGCAAACAGCAACACGCCGGAGACGACCAGGAAGCCGATGGTGAAGTTGCCCGAGGCGTCCTTGGCGCGGCCGATGATGACGGGAATGACGGCGCCGCCGATGCTGCCGATGGTGGAGACCAGCCCGATCGCGCCGGGCGCGCTCTGCCGCGACATGTAGGATTGCGGGATGGTCCAGAACACCGCCTGTGTGCCGTAGACGCCGACATTGGCCACCATGAAGCCGATGATGATCATGACCGGCGTGGTCGCAAATGCCGCGATGGCAAAGCCGCATGCGGCGATGATGAAGGTGACCACCGCATAATAGAAGCGCTCGCCGATATGATCGGAATGTCGCGACAGCACGATCATGCCGATCAGTCCTGCGACCGGGGGAATCGCGGTCACCAGGCCGACTTGCGATACCGGCAGCCCAAACGTCTTGATGATCTGCGGCAGCCAGGGAAACAGCGACGCGAGCCCGCAGAACAGGCCGAAATTGCAGAAGCCGAACAGCAGCACCATCGGCTTGGTGATAGTCTTCAGCACACCCTCGCCATGGACGACACCGGTCGCCTTGGCATCGCGCTCGATCGCGCCCAACAGCCACGCCTTCTCCTCGGTCGAGAGCCAGGTCGCCTGCTGCGGCCGGTCGGTGAGGTAGAAGATGCCGATGATGCCGAGGACGATCGGCGGCAGGCCCTCGAGCAGGAACAGCCACTTCCAGCCCGCGATGCCCAACGCGCCGTTGAGCTCGAGGATCAGGCCGGAGATCAGCGAGGCAAAGATATAGGAGATCGGCACCGCGTAATTGAACATCGCGTTGTAACGGGCGCGATAGCGGAACGGAAACCATAGGCTGAGCAGCAGCATCACGCCCGGAAACAGGCCGGATTCGGCAAAGCCGAGAAAGCCGCGGAAAATGTAGAGGGTGATCGGCCCCTGCGTGAACGCCATCAGCACGGTGGCGATGCCCCAGAGGATCGCGATCCGCGTCAGCGTGACGCGTGCGCCGTAGCGGCTCAGGATCAGATTGCTGGGAATCTCGAAGATGGAATAGGTGAAATACATGATGCCGACGGCGATGCCGAACATCTCGGCGTTCAGCCCGAGGTCCTTGTTCATCTGCAGCGCGGCAAAGGAGATGTTGCCGCGATCGAGAATGGCGAGGAAATACATCGCCATCACGAACCACATCAGCCGGATCGCGACCTTGCGGATCGTCGTGCTTTCGATTGCGGCATCGGCGGTTTGTATTACCGCCTTCTCCATCGTCACTTCGGTCATGTTTCCCCCTGCTATTTGTTTTTTGGCGAGCCCGTCTATGCAGGCAGGCAGACTTCGAGCCGGTCGCCGGCCACACGCACCGGGTAAACCGGGATATCGATCTCGACCGGGCTGGTCAGCGCCTCGCCGGTGCGGATGTCGAAGCGGCCCATATGCAGGGGGCATTCGATCTCGCAGCCGTCGAGCATGCCGTCCGACAGCAATGCCTCGGCATGGGTGCAGATGTTGCCGGTGGCGTAATATTCATTGCCGATTCGATAGAGCGCGACATGATGGCCGGCGATCTCGATGCCGAACGGCTCACCTTGCTTCACGTCGCTGAGCGAAGCCGCCGCGTGCCAGGTTCCGTCGTCCGCCATCAGATCCTCACAGGCTGTAGAAATCGAGCAGCGTCGGCACGCGGTCGTTCACCAGGGTGATGATCTTGCGTGCGATCTTCCAATCGTCGCCCTCGCGCGTGAGTCGGTGCTCGTAGCGACCGTGGCGGACATGCTCCTTGGCGACGCGCGGGTCGTAGACATGCACTGAAAACACCGAGTGACAGGTGATCTCTCCCGGAGCGGTCTCGGCCGCTTCGAGATTGCTGATTTGATGCACGGTGCGCGGCAGCGGCAGCGCGGTGATCGACTTGCGCGATTCGATCCGCGCAATGCGTTCTTCCAGCCCGCGTCGCGCGTCGTGATAGAGCAGCGAGCATTGCGTGTTCGGATCGTTGGTGGTCTCGTATTCATCGAGCCAGGCCGGTACCCAATATACGGCGTCCTCGCGGTACATCGCGACCCAGTCGGTCCATTCGCCGCGGTCGAGCAGGCGGGCTTCGCGGTAGAGCGTGGCGGCGGCAACCGCGCCGGCATCGAATCCGTTGGTCATCGCCATCACTCGCTCTCCCCGGCAGCGCGCTGCAACAGGCGCCGCCACTCGCGATAGCCCGGATGGAAATTAGTCTCGCCGCCGAAGTTGGTCGGGCCGAACGACCATTCCTTCGGATGCACGCCGAGCTGGTTGGCGTGCGAGCTGTCGCCGGTGCCGACCTCGGCCAGGCCGCGCGAGTAGCCTTGCGTGGGGCCGGCGGTCGTCGCGTCATAGCCGGTCTGGCAGAACTCATACATGACATTGTCATCGGAGCTGGCGAGCCCCGAGGCGTTGAAGAAGTCCTCGTAATTGCGGATGCGCAAGGTGCGCGCGGCGGCGCTTTCGCCGGCCGGCGCAAGGCAGTGCGACACCATCTCCGTCTTGTCGGGCGCCAGCGGCCGCCAGGTCCGCACCTGCGCGGAGAGGATGTCGATCACCTGCAGGTTCGGAAAGATGGTGAGGTTGCGCTGGCGCAGCATCCATTTGGCGCGCATGTTGCCGACCCGCTGGCGCACCGCATCGAGCCGCGCCGGATCGATGCCGAGCGGCCGGCCATAGAGCTGGGTGTGCTTGATCGACCAGTTGACGGCATGGCCATGGTCGAAACTGAAGCTGCCCTGACCTTCGGCCTCGTCGGCGTCCTCCGCGGTGAAGCCGGCGTCAGTGACGGCGTTCGCCTTCCGCTTCTTCAGGATGTCGACATAGGAGCTGTGGGTCGTCGCGAAGTGGTAATAGTCGAGACCGTTCTCGAATTGCAGTTTCCAGTTGCCGTCGAAGGTGTAGCTGCTGGCGCCGGGTACCAGTTCCAACTCGCCGCTATCGCTCTGATCGACGATGAGGTCGAAGAAGGCGCGGGTGTCGCCGAGAAATGCCTCGAGCGGCGGCACGTCCGCCGACAGGCTCGCGAACATGAAGCCGCGATAGGAGCCGAGCTGTGCGACCGGGATCAGGTCGTGATTTTCGTCGGAGAACGACGGCGGATATTGCCCGCTCGCCTCGTCGGTTCTCGAGATGTTGCGGCCGGCCGAGTCATAGGCCCAGCCGTGATAGCGGCAGACATGGAACTTCTGCCGGCCCTGCTTGAACGGGCAGACGATGGTGCCGCGATGGCGGCAGGTGTTGAGGAACGCGCCGATCTTTCCGTCGGCGCTGCGCATCACGAGGATCGGGGCGCGGCCGATATGGGTGGTGATGAAATCGTTGGGCTTGGCGATCTGGGATTCGAGGCCGATGAAATTCCAGGTGGCCTCGAAAATGTAGCGCAGCTCCGCCTCGAACACTTTTTCGTCGGTGAAGATGCTGCGGTCGACCTTGAAGATGCGCTCTGCCGGCCGGTCGTCGATAAGCTGCGCAATCTTGTGCAACTGGGCGGAGTCGTTACGCAGGGGAGCGTTCATGGCTCCATCCTCCCGAGGGTGGTGATCGGCGTCTCGAAGCGCCGACCTTGGTATCTCTCATAGTTGTTGTGACAACTATAGTCAAGAAACCGGGGCGTCCGACCGAATTCGGGAACGGCGTCGGCGTCCCCATGGTGCCGCCGGCCGAGTGTGACACCGCCCACATTGCATTGCCGCAACGCATGTCATCCTCCGCGCATGTTGGAGGAATGTTTCATGGTACTGATCGACGCGCTCTTGATCCTGGCGATGATGTTCTTTTTGTTTCTGCCGATCACGGATCGCCGGACGGTGCAGATGAAGCTGTGCGTGTTATGCGCGTTGCTGATGGTGTTCGCGGTCACCGCGACGCGGACGCATGGATCTCACGTCCAGCTCGCCGGGATCGAGACGACGCGCTGAGCGCGGCCGTGCAGCTCAATCGGCCTTGCGCCGGTTGACCTCAGGAAAGATCCACATTGCTACCACCATAAACGGCGCGAGCAGCAGGATGGCGATCTTCGGGCCGTGCATCCCGATCGCGTCCTCGTAGAAATAGGCGGCGCAGGCGACCAGCAGGACGATGATCGAGAGCGCGGTCTTGATGTGAAACGGCATCGGATGCGTCCCTAACTAGCTTGCGAAAATGTGAAGCGGCGAGGCGACTGCGGCGAGCGCCGCCACCTGAATGATTCCGAGCACGGCAAGCCCGGCGCGGCTGTCGCGCCACTGGTCCGGCACCGCCTGGAAGGCCGACGGCGTAAACAGGAAAATCAGCCCGCCCAGCACCACTGCCGAGGTCCAGCGCAGCGATTGATGCGCAAACAACGCCGCGGCGAGCGCGAGCAAAACCACCAGCGCTAGATTGACCACGATCAGCGCAACCGCCGGCGCTCCCGCAAGCGCGGCCGGCCGTGCGCTGAGCGGAAACATGCCGACGACCGTCAAGAAGCCGAGGCAACACACGGCAACGGCCGCGCCGAACACGAAGAGGCCGAGCCCGTTGGGCTCGATGCCGGCCACGCCGCTTACTCCGCCGGCACGCTGGCCACGGCATCGAGCCGCGGCGTGCGCGAGGTCTTGCGCATGTCGGTCTTGATGTAGCGTACGTCGTAGCCATTGAAGAGATGGCCGAGCAGGCCGCGGTCCAGATCGGAAGTGCCGAACAGCCAGTCCATGATCGGGAAGGTCAGGTTCATGTTGCGCTCCATCATGATCGACTGGTCGTGATGGGCGGTGTGGTGACGGCGGATGGTGTTCACGAACGGGGCGTTGCGAACGAACCAGCCCTCCTCGACATGACAGCAGAAATGCATGAACTCGTAGATCAGGTACATCGAGGTCGTAGTGGTGATCAGGAGCCAGCCGACATTGGCGGAGATGATGTACCCGGCTACGATCGCGATCGGAATCGACATCAGCGTGAAGGTCGCGAGCGCGTAGGGCGGGAAGAAGGTCACGCGCCAGTCGCGATGGTCGGCGAAGCGCATCTCCTTCTCGGTGAAGAACTGGTGATGCATCAGCGTGTGGCGGTTATAGATCGCGCGGAATGCCTTCACCTGTGACGGACGGTGCATCACGAAGCGATGGATCCACCATTCGAAGAAATTGGCGCCGAGGAACGTGACGGGAACGATCAGCAGCTCCCAGGCCTTCAGGTCGCGCAGATTCGCGATGTAGATGCAAAGTGCGGTGAAGCCGATGGCATAGATGATGAAGACGTGGAGCCAGCCATTGTACCAGCCGGCGACGCGTTCGCGGTAGGTTTCGCGGTAGCGGCGTTGGCGATCGGTCATGGGGGTCGAAGCCAGTTCCATCTTCCTCTCCCAGGCGTAAAAAGCGCGCGTGACTCGTGCGTCACCATCTGATATATCACTAATCTATCAAGGTCGCAATCGGCTGTCAAAGCAAGTTTCGGGAGGAAAAGGCCATGAAGACCTTTTGCGGGGACCGCACCATCGACGGCGTCAAGGTGACGGTCGACGGCAGGCCGCTCGACCAGCGC